>NZ_JBIVNJ010000009.1:0-292967 GCF_044753585.1 Streptomyces sp. NPDC088354
TCCGGGTTGCGGTCGTAGCCGATGACCGTGTGGCCGGCCTGGCGGATGCGGGTGCGCATGTTCCCGCCCATCTTGCCGAGACCGATGAGACCGAGCTCCATCGTTGATCCTTCGTTCGAAGCCTGCCTGACCTAGGTCGAGCCTACGTCGGCCCCTGAGGGCCGACGTGACCGGACAGGCCTCGCATCAGCCGGACAGCCGGACCGGCATGATGAGGTACTTGTACGCGTCGTCCGCCTCGGCGTCGACCGCCGGACGGCCGCTCAGCAGCGCGGGCTTGGTGGACGTGGTGAACGACAACTGCGCCACGGGGGAGTCGATCGCGCTCAGCCCGTCCAGCAGGAAGGTCGGGTTGAAGGCGATCGAGATGTCGTCGCCGTCCAGCTTGGCGTCCACCCGCTCCACAGCCTGTGCATCGTCGCTGGACCCGGCCTCCAGGGTCAGCACGCCCTGCTCGAAGCTCAGCCGCACCGGCGTGTTGCGCTCGGCCACGAGGGCGACGCGCTTGACGGCCTCGACGAACGGGGCGGTCTCGATGACGGCGACGGAGTTGAACTCGGTCGGGAAGAGGGTGCGGTACTTCGGCAGGTCGCCCTCGAGCAGCCGGGTCGTCGTACGGCGGCCCGCGCCCTCGAAACCGATCAGGCCCTCGCCCGCGCCGGAGCCGGCCAGGGCGATGGAGACGGAGTCCCCGTTGGTGAGCGACTTGGCGGTGTCCAGCAGCGTCTTGGCGGGCACCAGGGCGACCGCGGAGATGTCCGGGGTCTCCGGCTTCCACAGGAACTCGCGGACCGCGAAGCGGTAGCGGTCGGTGGCGGCCAGGGTGACGGTGTCGCCCTCGATCTCGATGCGCACACCCGTGAGCACCGGCAGGGTGTCGTCACGGCCGGCGGCGATGGCGACCTGGGCGGCGGCCGCGGCGAAGACCTCGCCGGGGACGGTGCCGGAAGCGGTGGGCATCGCGGGCAGCGCCGGGTACTCGTCCACAGGCAGGGTGTGGAGTGTGAATCGCGAGCTGCCGCAGACGACGGTCACGCGCACACCGTCGGTGGAGATCTCCACAGGCCTGTTGGGAAGTGCCCGCGAGATGTCGGCGAGCAGCCGGCCGGAGACCAGGACCGTGCCGTCCTCCTCGACGTCGGCCTCGACGGAGACCCGGGCCGAGACCTCGTAGTCGAAGCCGGACAGGCTCAGCTGGCCCTCCTCGGCCTTCAGCAGCAGCCCTGCGAGGACCGGCACCGGGGGACGGGCCGGGAGACTGCGGGCCGCCCAGGCCACTGCCTCCGCGAGTACATCGCGCTCCACCCGGATCTTCACCGGAACCGCCTCCTGCTGTTGCTGGCTGTCTGTGGCCGAACTGTCTCTTGGCCCTGCTGGCCCTCTTGCCGGGGAACAGTCTGACAGCCGCCACCGACATGCGGTGCGCGTTGGGGTCAAGCCGGAGCGGGAGGGGTCGGGCGGTCGACGGCTCGTTTGTGCACAGGCCCCGCTTCGAAGCAGGTCTCCCGGTATCTATCCCTGGTCGTAGTAATAGGGGGTGTGGATACCGTGGATAAGTGGTCTCTGCGCAGGTCAGACCGCGTTTTTTATCCACCGCGCCTGTGGGTGGCGCCCGTGGACAAACAGCCCCGTCTGTGGACAGCCCGACGTTGTGCACACCCGATGCACAGGACAGGCCTGGTTCTCCCCAGCACTGTCCCCAGGAATACCCAGGTTCTCCCCAGCCCAACCCACCACGTTGGTGTGACGCGGTTCACTCCGACCGGTGAGAGGTCGTGTCGGGTTGCCGAACAGTGGACAGAACTGTGGAGAAGCCGGTCCCGGGTGGGGACAACCGCCCTGTTCCTGTGGGCGGCCGGTGGACAACTTCGTGGACGCCCCTGTGGGCGGTCGGCACGTCCACAGTCTGTGGATCCGGGTTGCCCACAAATCCACACGCCTCCCAGCAGGCGCGATGAGTCTCCCACAGCACCGCCTGTGGACGAGTTCTGGACAACTCGGGCATCCCCAGGCTGTGGACGGGGACAACCGGGCCGTTGCTGTGGAGAGACGTTCCTGTGGACGGCGTGCGGCCGGCGCGTTCGAACAAAGCGAAGCGCCCCGGGAGTTGGACCCGGGGCGCTGAGGACGCCTGGAGGCCGCCGAAGCGGTCGTGAGGAGGCCGCGATCAGCTCTTGATGCGGTTGGTGAGCTCGGTGACCTGGTTGTAGATGGACCGCCGCTCCGCCATGAGGGAGCGGATCTTCCGGTCGGCGTGCATCACCGTCGTGTGGTCGCGGCCGCCGAAGAGCGCGCCGATCTTCGGCAGCGACAGGTCGGTGAGCTCACGGCAGAGGTACATGGCGATCTGGCGGGCGGTGACCAGCACCCGGCTCCGGGAGGAGCCGGAGAGGTCCTCCACGTCCAGTCCGAAGTAGGAGGCCGTCTCGGCCATGATCGCCTGGCCGCTGATCTCCGGCACGGAGTCCTCGCCGCCAGGGATCAGGTCCTTCAGCACGATCTCGGTCAGCTGGAGGTCGACCGGCTGCCGGTTGAGGCTCGCGAACGCGGTCACCCGGATCAGCGCGCCCTCCAGCTCGCGGATGTTGCGCGAGATCCGGGAGGCGATGAACTCCAGCACCTCCGGCGGGGCGTTGAGCTGCTCCTGAACGGCCTTCTTGCGCAGGATCGCGATCCGGGTCTCCAGCTCCGGCGGCTGGACGTCGGTGATCAGGCCCCACTCGAAGCGGTTGCGCAGCCGGTCCTCCAGAGTGACCAGCTGCTTGGGCGGCCGGTCGGAGGACAGCACGATCTGCTTGTTCGCGTTGTGCAGGGTGTTGAAGGTGTGGAAGAACTCCTCCTGCGTCGACTCCTTGCTCGCCAGGAACTGGATGTCGTCGACGAGCAGGATGTCCATGTCGCGGTACCGCTTGCGGAACGCGTCCGCCTTGCCGTCGCGGATGGAGTTGATGAACTCGTTGGTGAACTCCTCCGAGCTCACGTACCGCACCCGGGTGCCCGGGTACAGGCTCCGCGCGTAGTGCCCGATGGCGTGCAGCAGGTGCGTCTTGCCGAGGCCGGACTCCCCGTAGATGAACAGCGGGTTGTACGCCTTGGCCGGCGCCTCGGCGACCGCCACCGCCGCGGCGTGCGCGAAGCGGTTGGAGGCGCCGATGACGAAGGTGTCGAAGAGGTACTTGGGGTTCAGCCGGGCGGTCGGCTCGGCCGGGCCGCCGGAACCGCCGGAACCCGTGCCCGCACCGCCGCCGTGACCGGACGGGCTGTGGCCGTTGTGACCGCCATGGCTGTTGTGGCTGTTGTGGCCTCCGTGCCCGACAGGACCGCCGCCGTTGTGGCCACCCGGCGTGCGGGGTGCCGGCATCGGGGGCAGCGGGGTCGTCGGGGGCTCGCGGCGGGGCGGGACCTGGTGCGCCGGTGGCATGTCGTAGCGCGACTGGGGCGACGGGTACGGCTCGCGCTCCTGGAAGTCGCCGAGCCGCTGCTGCTGCCAGTGGTCCTCGGGGTCGCGGGGCGGCCAGCCGCCGGGGGAGCCGGCCTGGTGCTCGGGGTACGCGCGGCGCATCCGCGGGCCTTCCCCGTAACCGTGCTGCGGCTCGTCGTAGGGGGAGGGCTCGGGCTCGTACGCCCCCTGCTGCGATTCGTGGAACGGCGGGGGCGGTTCGGGCGCGGACTCCTGCTCGCTGCCCGAGGCGACGGCGATGGCGATGCCCACGGGGTGACCGAACTCACGGCTGAGCACTTCGGTGATCAGTGGGAGGAGCCGTCCCTCCAGCACGCTCTTGGCGAACTCGTTGGGGGCCGAGAGCACGGCGGTGCCCGCGACCAGCGCGAGCGGCTGGGTGCGCTGGAGCCAGTCCGCGTCCTTCGGCTTCAGGTCGTCGCCGTCGACGAGAAGTTTCTGCAGGACCCTTGGCCAGACTGAGGCAAGATCGGCAGTTACGTCAGCCACAGGGCACGCTCTCTCGGTCGCTGGTCGGTGCCGATGGGTCCCACGAAGGTGTGGTTCTTGGGACGGACGGGAATGTTTTGGGGTTCTGCCACGGTAGTCAGCCGGGCCTGCCTGGTTCAAGTCGTTGTCCACAGGGTGTGCAAAACCACGTCCGGATGGCGGCGCCCGCCGGTCCCCGGACCGGCTGGTTTGACCTGATGCCTCAGCCGCGCGTACCGTAACCAGGTCGAGTTGTCGATGGCTGCTGCCGCCTGCCTACCGATGGGCGAGGATCACCGAGGTGATCGTTAAGCGGTGCACACCTGGGATGTTCCGCGAGTTTCTCGTGGGCGCACGGTGACAGCCAGGCGACGCCCCGCCAACACACGATTCATCCTGGAGCCCCCGAGTGAGCAAGCGCACCTTCCAGCCGAACAACCGTCGTCGCGCCAAGACCCACGGCTTCCGGCTGCGCATGCGTACGCGTGCCGGCCGCGCCATCCTCGCGACCCGCCGTAGCAAGGGCCGCGCCCGTCTGTCCGCCTGATCGCACCGAAGCGCGAGGTGTGATGCCGTGCTGCCCACCGAGAATCGGCTGAGGCGGCGGCAGGACTTCGCGAGCGCGGTACGTCGAGGACGCCGGGCCGGACGACCTCTCCTGGTCGTTCACCTGCGCACCGACAGTGAGACAAGGGACCCGCACGCGGCGGGGGGAAGTGCCCCCCCGGCGCGTGCGGGTTTCGTTGTCAGCAAGGCCGTCGGGGGCGCTGTCACCCGGAACCTGGTCAAGCGTCGGCTTCGTCACCTTGTTCGCGAACGTCTGTCCGTGCTGCCCCCCGGTAGCCTGGTAGTCGTACGAGCGCTGCCCGGTGCGGGTGACGCAGACCATTCACAGCTGGCCCGAGACCTGGATGCCGCCCTCGGGAGGCTCCTGGGGGTGGCGCGATGAAGTACCCGCTACTGGCGTTGATCAAGATTTACCAGTGGACCATCAGCCCGTTGCTCGGTCCGGTCTGCAAGTACTACCCCTCGTGTTCTCACTACGGGTATACGGCGATCGATCGGCATGGCGCGATCAAGGGCACCGCCCTGACCGCGTGGCGGATCCTGCGTTGCAACCCGTGGTCGCTGGGCGGCGTGGACCATGTCCCGCCGCGCAAGCGACCCCCGTGGCACGCTCGCCTGCGTGAAGCCCTTCGGGGCGACACAGCGGGCGGGTCCGTTACTCCCGAGCCCGTCGAGACCCCTAACGCCCAAGGAGCCTGACCGTGGGGATCTTGAACCCCCTCTACGACGCAGTTTCGTGGATCATCGTCCAGTTCCACTCGCTGTACAGCCTTGTCTTCGACAAGGACAGCGGCCTGGCCTGGGGTCTGTCGATCGTCTCGCTGGTGGTCCTGATCCGGATCTGCCTGATCCCGCTCTTCGTGAAGCAGATCAAGGCGACCCGGAACATGCAGGCGCTCCAGCCGAAGATGAAGGCGATCCAGGAGCGCTACAAGAACGACAAGCAGCGCCAGTCCGAAGAGATGATGAAGCTGTACAAGGAGACGGGTACCAACCCGCTCTCCTCGTGCCTTCCCATCCTGGCGCAGTCGCCCTTCTTCTTCTCGCTGTACCACGTCCTCAGCAACATCGCGAAGGGCAACCAGGTGGGCGTGCTGAACGCCGACCAGGTCGCCAGCGCCCAGAAGGCGCACATCTTCGGTGCCCCGCTCGCCGCGACGTTCCGGGACGGCGCCGACAAGGTCGCCTCGCTCGGTGCCTCGGTCACCGACGTGCGGATCGTCACGATCATCATGATCGTCCTGATGTCGGCCTCGCAGTTCTACACGCAGCGCCAGCTGATGACCAAGAACGTCGACATGACGGTGAAGACCCCGTTCATGCAGCAGCAGAAGATGCTGATGTACGTCTTCCCGATCATGTTCGCCGTCTTCGGTATCAACTTCCCGGTCGGTGTCCTCATCTACTGGCTGACCACCAACGTGTGGACCATGGGCCAGCAGATGTTCGTGATCCGCCGCAACCCGACGCCGGGCAGCATCGCCTACAAGCAGCGCCAGGAGCGCCTGAAGGCCAAGGGCCTGCTCAAGGAGGAGTCCGCGCCCGCCAAGGAGCCGCAGGACGCCGCCCCGGTCAAGCGCGCACAGCCCAAGCGGCAGACCAAGTCCCAGCGCCAGACGGGCGGCAGCGGTCAGCCGGCCGCGACCAGCGCCGGCAGCAAGCCCAAGCCCGCCGCGGTCAGCAGCAAGCCCAAGCCGGCCGGTGGTGGCGCCGGGGGAACCAAGCCCAAGCCCAGCAGCGGCGCGGACAAGCCGAACCTGTCGAAGAAGAAGTAGTAGAGGAGTCCCGCCGTGACGGACGGCAACACCACCGACGCGCTGACCCGCCTCGAGCAGGAGGGTGAGATCGCGGCTGACTACCTCGAGGGCCTGCTGGACATCGCCGACCTCGACGGTGACATCGACATGGACGTCGAGGGCGACCGCGCGTCGGTCTCCATCGTCGGCGAGTCGTCGAGCCGTGATCTCAACAAGCTGGTGGGTCGGGAGGGCGAGGTCCTGGAGGCGCTCCAGGAACTCACCCGGCTCGCGGTGCACCGGGAGACCGGTGACCGCAGCCGGTTGATGCTGGACATCGCCGGCTTCCGGGCGCGCAAGCGCACCGAGCTGACGGACCTGGGCGTCAAGGCCGTCGAGGAGGTCAAGGAGAGCGGCCAGCCGGTGAAGCTCAAGGCCATGACCCCCTTCGAGCGGAAGGTCGTGCACGACGCCGTCGCCGCGGCAGGGCTGCGCAGCGAGTCCGAGGGCGAGGAGCCCGAGCGCCGCGTGGTCGTCCTTCCGGCCTGACCGCTTTCCGGTTCCCCGCTGTGTGTACGTGGCCCCGTCTGCTCGCAGGCGGGGCCGAATGTTGTCACCCTGATGACGGTTCCCATGGTTCTCACGGTTCTGAGAGCCGAACGACGGAAGGACGGTTCTCGTGACGGAAGCAGCGGCGGAGCTCCCCCCGGCGCCGGAAGCGGCGCGGGAGGTCTTCGGAGAGCGTTTCGCGGATGCGGTCCGCTACGCGGAGCTGCTGGCCGAGGCGGGCGTGGGACGTGGGCTCATCGGGCCCCGGGAGGTGCCGCGCCTGTGGGAGCGGCATCTGCTGAACTGCGCCGTGCTCTCCGAGGTGATCCCGCACGGTGCCTCGGTCTGTGACGTCGGCTCCGGAGCGGGACTGCCCGGCATCCCCCTGGCGCTGACCCGGCCCGACCTCACGATCACCCTTCTGGAACCGCTGCTCCGCCGGACCACCTTCCTGGAGGAGGCCGTCAGGCTGCTCGGCCTCGACAACGTCGAGGTGGTGCGGGGCCGCGCCGAGGAGATGATCGGCAAGCTGCCTCCGGTGGATGTCGTGACCGCCCGCGCCGTGGCGCCGCTGGAGCGGCTGGCCGGCTGGGGGATGCCGTTGCTCCGTCCGCACGGCGAGATGGCCGTGCTGAAGGGTGACACCGCCGAGGAGGAGCTGAAGGCCGCCCGGGCGGCGCTGAGTCGGCTCGGCGCCGCGGAGACCTCCGTGGTGCAGGTCGGCGAGGGCGTGGTGGACCCGCAGTCCACAGTGGTCCGTGTGCTCGCGGGGGAGAGCCCCGGCGGTGTCCGTGCCGCGACCCGGCGAGCCAAGGCCGCGCGGGCGAACCGTCGGCGTCAGCGCTGAACATGACGTTCGCGACATCCCCTGGGTGTGCTCCATACCACCGGTCAAACCCGGACAACCCGGAGTGTCGGATAGGAAACGGATGCGCGCCTGCGCATCGTGTTTCACGTGAAACGGCGCTCTCTGCTTCCAGGAATCCTCGGTCGGGCCCGTGCGGCCGCCGAATCGCTGACCCAACGGGCCTCGGAATCGCTCGCTCCGGCGAGCCGACCGGAGGATTCATCCACAGGAGAACGGGCCTCACTGGTTCGCGACCCCGAAAGCATGGCAGGCTCTGTTCATTGCGAGCTTGTAGTCGAGGAGAGTGAATCCTTGCGGTCCGACGCCAACATCGCGGGACCGATGGCCGATCCGGTCCCCGGTCCCCGTACCGAGCTGTTCGGGGAGGATGTTTCACGTGAAACACCGCCCCCGATGGATGACACCCCCATCGGCCGAGCCGCCCAACTGGCCGTCGAGGCTCTGGGGCGGGCCGGTGAAGGACTCCCCCGCCCAGCCGAGACCAGAGTGATCGTCGTCGCCAACCAGAAGGGCGGCGTCGGCAAGACCACCACGACGGTCAACATGGCGGCTTCCCTGGCTCTCCACGGGGCCCGGGTGCTCGTCGTGGACCTCGACCCCCAGGGCAATGCCTCCACGGCACTGGGGATCGACCACCACGCCGAGGTGCCGTCCATCTATGACGTGCTGGTCGAGAGCAAGCCGCTCTCCGACGTCGTGCAGCCGGTCCCGGACGTGGAAGGGCTGTTCTGCGCCCCCGCCACGATCGACCTCGCCGGTGCGGAGATCGAACTCGTGTCACTGGTGGCACGGGAGAGCCGGCTGCAGCGGGCCATCGAGTCGTATGAGCAGCCGCTCGATTACATCCTCATCGACTGTCCGCCCTCGCTCGGTCTGCTGACCGTCAACGCCCTCGTGGCGGGTGCCGAGGTGCTCATCCCGATCCAGTGCGAGTACTACGCCCTGGAGGGTCTGGGTCAGCTGCTGCGGAACGTCGAGCTGGTGCGCGGCCATCTCAATCCCAAGCTGCACGTCTCCACCATCCTCCTCACCATGTACGACGGCCGGACCCGGCTCGCCTCACAGGTCGCGGAGGAGGTCCGTACCCACTTCGGCAAGGAAGTGCTGAGCACGAGCATCCCGCGCTCGGTCCGCATCTCGGAGGCCCCCAGCTACGGTCAGACCGTGCTGACCTACGACCCCGGGTCCAGTGGGGCGTTGTCCTATCTGGAGGCGGCGCGGGAGATGGCGATGCGCGGTCTCGGAAGCGGCAGTGAGTCGAATGAACAGAGCAGGTCGGAGGGGATCCAGTGAGTGAGCGACGCAGAGGGCTCGGCCGTGGTCTTGGCGCGCTGATTCCTGCCGCACCGAATGGTGCGGATCAGGCGGCCGCGACCGCGGTGGCGACGGCGGCGGCTGCGGCCGCTCCCGCCGTGGCGGTCCTGGCGCCGGAGCGGGGGATCGCGGCGGCGAAGGTGACCGCCCTCGCCGAGCACAGCGGGACCGTGGAGATCCCTGTTTCACGTGAAACGCAGGAGGGGTTCGGCGACCAGGGGCCGGCCCCGGTGGCGGGGGCCTACTTCGCGGAGGTGCCGCTCGACGCGATCACCCCCAACCCCCGGCAGCCTCGTGAGGTCTTCGACGAGGACGCCCTGGCCGAACTCGTCGCGTCCATCAAGGAAGTCGGCCTCCTCCAGCCGGTCGTGATCCGGCAGGTCGCTCCGGAGCGCTACGAGCTCATCATGGGTGAGCGCCGCTGGCGGGCCAGCCGTGAAGCCGGGCTGGAGCGCATTCCGGCGATCGTCCGCGCGACCGAGGACGAGAAGCTCCTCCTCGACGCGCTGCTGGAGAACCTGCACCGCGCGCAGCTGAACCCGCTGGAAGAGGCTGCCGCCTACGACCAGCTGCTGAAGGACTTCGCCTGCACGCACGAGCAGCTGGCCGACCGTATCGGCCGGTCCCGCTCCCAGGTCTCCAACACCCTCCGGCTGTTGAAGCTCTCGGCGCCCGTACAGCGTCGTGTGGCGGCCGGTGTGCTCTCCGCCGGGCACGCCCGCTCACTGCTCGCCCTGGAGGACGTGGAGGACCAGGACAAGCTCGCCAGCCGGATCGTGGCCGAGGGGCTGTCGGTGCGCGCGGTCGAGGAGATCGTGCACCTGATGAACTCCGAGACCGCTCCCCTCCGGAAGTCCGCGTCACCGCGGGCCGGGAGGCGGGTCTCCCCCGCCCTCACCGATCTGGCGCTGCGCCTGTCCGACCGGTTCGACACCCGGGTGAAGGTGGACCTCGGCCAGAAGCGCGGCAAGATCGTCGTCGAGTTCGCCTCGATAGAAGATCTGGAGCGCATCCTCGGCTCGATGGCTCCGGGCGAGAGCAACACCCTTCAGCGGTCGCTCACCGAGGAGACCGACGAAGACGAGGAGTGAGCCTGGCTCACCGCCCGGCCGGCCGCGCCGGCCCACCACGCGAAAGCGGGCCACATCCCCTTCGGGGGATGTGGCCCGCTTTTTGCTGGGCCGTTGGTGTTGTCCGGTGTCGGACATGTCCTCCCGCGGATACGATGCCTACGAGATGGAGCACTACCCCCTGAGGTGGGAGGCCCATGCGATCGGTGCGGCGCGCTGGAGTGGAGCACGATTGGCAGACGGCCGCTCTCCTGGCCGCGGGGCTGGGACTGGGGGCGGTCGGTGGCTTCGTCGGCAGTTGGGTCCACGACAGAAACGAGGGTCTGACCTCATGGGGCGTCGGCTCGTTCCGCTCACGCTGGACAACCTCCCGGATCTCCCCAACCGCTGCCGCTCGTGCGTCTTCTGGGAACTCGACCCGGTGAGCGGTGAGGCCGCGGTCCAGACTGGGAAGCCGGAGCTGGAGAAGGAGTCCTGGATATCGGCCGCCCTCCTGGAATGGGGTTCGTGCGGCCGGGTCGTCTATGTCGACGAGGTTCCCGCCGGCTTCGTGCTCTACGCACCGCCCGCGTACGTGCCGCGTTCCACGGCCTTCCCCACCAGTCCCGTCTCCGCCGACGCGGTGCAGCTGATGACGGCGCGGGTCATGCCGGGCTTCCAGGGACAGGGACTGGGTCGAGTGCTCGTGCAGACCGTCGCGAAGGACCTGGTGCGGCGCGGCTTCCGAGCGATCGAGGCCTTCGGTGACGCGCGTTGGGAGGAGCCCGCGTGCGTGCTGCCGGCGGAGCATCTGCTGGCGGTCGGCTTCAAGACGGTACGCCCCCATCCCCGATTCCCGCGGCTGAGGCTGGAGCTGCGGACGACGATCTCCTGGCGGGAGGACGTCGAGTTGGCGATCGACCGTCTGCTCGGAGCCGTGCAGAAGGAACCCGCGCTGCGGCCCCTGTGACAGCGAAAGGGCCCGCCCCCCCGGTGGGGGGGCGGGCCCTTTCGCTGTCCGTCGTCAGGTCGGCGTGTCAGTTGTCAGCCGTCAGCCGATGAAGTCGGAGAGGTCGCGCTCGATGGCGGCCTTCGGCTTGGCACCGACGATGGTCTTCACGACCTCGCCGCCCTTGTAGACGTTGAGGGTCGGGATCGACATGACGCCGTACTTGGCGGCGGTGACCGGGTTCTCGTCGATGTTCAGCTTGACGATGGTGATCTGCTCGGCGTGCTCGGCGGCGATCGCCTCGAGGGACGGGGCGATCTGACGGCACGGACCGCACCACTCGGCCCAGAAGTCGACGAGGACGGGCTTGTCGCTGGCGAGGACCTCCTCGTCGAAGGTCGCATCGGTGACGATCTTGGTGTTGCCGGCCACGGCTGTCTCCTCGGGGTGTTGTGCGGGTGCTTCGGTTGTGGTGGCGGGTAGGTCAGACTGCGGCGGTGGTCTGCTCGGGCTCGCGGGTGTGCTCCGCCTCGGCGTCGCTCAGGGCGGCGAGGAAGCGCTCCGCGTCCAGCGCGGCGGAACAGCCGGTGCCGGCCGCCGTGATGGCCTGACGGTAGGTGTGGTCCACGACGTCACCCGCGGCGAAGACGCCGGGGATCCGCGTGCGGGTGCTGGGGGACTCGACCTTGAGGTAACCCTCGCCGTCCAGGTCGAGGATGCCCTTGAAGAGGTCCGTACGCGGGTCGTGGCCGATCGCGATGAACAGGCCGGTCACCGGGAGCTCGGAGGTCTCACCGGTCTTGGTGTTGCGCAGGGTCAGACCGGCGAGCTTGCCCTCGCCGTGGATCGTGTCGACCTCGCTGTCCCAGATGAACTTGATCTTGGGGTCGGCGAAGGCACGCTCCTGCATGGCCTTGGAGGCGCGCAGGGTGTCACGGCGGTGCACCACCGTCACGGTCTTGGCGAACCGGGAGAGGAAGGTCGCCTCCTCCAGCGCGGTGTCGCCGCCGCCGATGACGGCGATCGCGTTGTCCTTGAAGAAGAAGCCGTCACACGTGGCGCACCAGGAGACTCCGCGGCCGGACAGCACGTCCTCGTTGGGGAGCCCGAGCTTGCGGTGCTGCGAGCCGGTGGCGATGATCACGGCCTTCGCGCGGTGCACGGTGCCCGCGGAGTCGGTGACGGTCTTGATGTCACCGTCGAGGCTCACCTCGATGATGTCGTCCGGGATCAGCTCGGCTCCGAAGCGCTCGGCCTGGGCGCGCATGTTGTCCATCAGGTCCGGGCCCATGATGCCGTCACGGAAACCGGGGAAGTTCTCCACCTCGGTCGTCGTCATCAGTGCACCGCCGGCGGTCACCGCTCCCTCGAAGACCAGGGGCTTCAGCGAGGCGCGTGCGGTGTACAGCGCGGCTGTGTAGCCCGCCGGCCCGGAACCGATGATGATCACGTTTCGGACGTCGCTCACGGGTTCATTCCTCGTCTCTGTCTGCCAGCTGCGCCGGTGTAGCGGCGGGACTGTTGTATCCGCCTAACGGATACTACGGGCCCGGCATTCCCAGCGCTCCGGCCCTAACGAGGGTATGTCTCCTCGCGCAGCAGAGTGCCCGTTGGGGACGGCGTGGCGGCCGAGCAGGAGGCATCCACGACGAAGGCGTCGACCAGTGACCGATCGCCGGGGTGCGGGAGGACGACGAGGTAGGCGTCCGCCCCCTCGTAGGCCCCTCGCCGGGCGGCCAGCGGTTTGCTGTCGTCCGGACGGTCGATCGCCCGCAGGACGCATGAGGGCGGCACACCGTTGACGTCCATGAGGGGGGACTGGGAGTCGGGCTTCTGCTGGACGTGGTTGCGCGCGGTGCCGGCCAGCAGCTGCTGGACCTGTGCGGCCAGGGGGTCGGCTGCTTCGCTCCGCTCGTCCGACTGGCCGGCAGTGGCCGCCGAGTCCTTGGGTCCGACAGCGGCGTCGGCGCTGCTCTGGGACTGCACGGACGAGGACTCCACCAGGGCGGCGCCGAGCCCGCCGAGGCCGAGGACGGCCATCGCGGAGACGGTCAGGACGAGTCCCTTGTGCCAGCGGCGGCGAGCTCGTGCCGGAGGCCGGCCGGGACCCGTGGCGGCGGCGGCCCGGCCGTCGGGTCCACGGCTGCCGGTGGGCGATGTTTCACGTGAAACAGGTGTCCCCGCCGTCACGGGCGATGTTTCACGTGAAACATCGGGGGCGGTGGAGGCCAGCAGGACTTCCGCGGCGAGTGCGGCGTCGATCCGGCCGGCGATGTCGGCGGGCATCCGGGGCGGGCCGGGCAGCGTCCCGAGCAGCCCGCGGATCTCTTCCAGGGAAGCCCGTACGTCCGCGCAGAGCGGGCAGTCGTCGAGATGGCCGCGGATGGAGGCGGACCGCTGGGGCGGCAGGATGCCCTCGGTGAAGTCCGAGATCTCGGAGACCTCGGGGTGCTCGTTCGTTCCCGTCGGTGACGTCATCGATGTCCACCTCCGCCCTTCGTGATCCCGTGACCCGGCCCGGACTCCGTCTCTGGGACGGATGCGTTCTCCGTCCGGTTCCTTCCCCCGCCCCGATCGGTGCTACCCCCGGTCCCTTCACGCAGATGAGTGAGCAGGGGCAACAGCCGGGCCCTGCCCCGGGCGCATCTGCTCTTGACCGTTCCCGGCGGGACGTCCAGGACGGCCGCGGCCTCCGCCACGGGGTAGCCCTGCATGTCGACCAGGACGAGGGCGGCGCGCTGTTCCGGCGGCAGCGTCGCCAGGGCCCGGAACAGCTCCCGATGGAGCTCGCCCCGCTCCGCCGGGGCCGCGGCCGACTCATGTGGTTCGAGGAGATCCTCGAACTGCTTCTCGTCGACGACCGACGAGGTCCGGCGGGAGGCCGCCTTGCGGGCGCGGTCCAGGCAGGCGTTCACGGTGATGCGGTGCAGCCACGTCGTGACGGCGGACTGGCCGCGGAAGGTGTGGGCGGAACGGAAGGCGGAGACCAGGGCGTCCTGGACGGCGTCCGCGGCCTCCTCGCGGTCCCCCAGGGTCCGCAGGGCCACCGCCCACAGCCGCTCCCGGTGGCGGCGGACCAGTTCCGCGAAGGCGTCCGGGTCCCCCGCTACATGACGGGCGAGGAGGTCGCTGTCCGCGACCTCCCCGCCCGTGTTCTGCTTCGGCACTCTCCCCCCAGTTCTTCCGCTAGCCGCTGACCTTGATCTCGGAGATCCGGCCGCGGTAGTTGCCCTGATCGGTGCGGGGGAGTTGGGTCAGCCAGACCAGGAGGTAGCGGGTCTTGACCGCCTTGCCCGGCGTGAAGCTCACCTCGCCGCCGGAGCCGGAGGCCACCTTGGTGAAGTCGTCGAGACCGGTCGGCATGGAGTCGGCGGTCGCGCTCGCGGCCATCAGGTCGGCGCTGGTGTCATCCCCTATGAAGTCGACCTTCACCTTGCCGACCTGCTGGACGCTGCCCAGATCGACGATGACGCCGACACCGGACTTCAGGCCGCCGAGGTTGGCCTGGGTGTACCAACTGGTCTCCCAGAAGGTGGACGGCTTGCCGTCGTAGGCGTTCGCCACGTCCCGCGGGTTCTCCGAACCGTCGGTGCCCAGCGGGTCGAAGTCCTTGGCGCCGGTGATGGCGATGGGCTTGCCGGACGTCAGCTGTGCGGTGCCGCTGGGGTCGTCGTCGCCCGTGGGCGGGGCGGTGCTCGTGCCGCCGTTCTTGGACTGGTTCTCGCGGTCCATCAGCGTCTCCGCGACCTGCCAGCTGCCGAGACCGATGGCGGCGATCAGGAGGGCCGACACGGACCACTTGAGGGCTCTGCCGGTACGGCCGGTGAGGGCCGGGGGCGGACTGGCCGGCAGGACCGTGGCGACGAGTGACGAGGGATGGGGGGTGGACTGGCGGTAGGCGCCCTGCTGGTAGGTCGTCCGCGAGTACGGGGCGGTGGACGGCTCGGGCGGCCGGATCTTGGGCGTCGCGGCGACCGCCTTCGCCAGCTCCTCCGGGGTGGCGCACGGACCCGGCTCGCGGGACGCGGTGGCGCCGTCGTTGACCAGGGCGCGCATGGCGAGCTCCGACAGCCCCCGGTGGATTCCCGCCCGTACCTTGTCCGGGGCGACGAGACCGACGTCCTTGGGCAGGCCGCTGAGCCCGTACGCGTCCTCCGCGTAGGGCCAGCGCTGGGTCAGGCACGCGTACAGCAGGGCGCCGATCGCCTCGGTGTCCTCGCGCTGCGGACGCTCGGAGCTGATGCCGCGCAGCGCGGCCGCGACGGCCAGACCGCGGATGCGGTACTGGCCGGCCTCGGTACGGAGCACGGCGTCCGGGTTGAGCCGCAGATGCGCCAGGCCTTCGCGGTGGGCGGCGGCCATGGCCTGGGCGACCTGGCTGACCATCTGGTAGGCCTCGTGCGGTTCCAGGGGGTCGGCCGCGATGAGCTCCGTCAGCTCGCGGGCGTCGGGGAGCCACTCATGGATGACGTAGACGAGGTCGTTCTCCTCGACGGCGTCGAGGACCTGGACGAAACGGGGGTCCCCGAGCAGCGCCGCGGAGCGCGCCGCGGCCAGCACCGGGCGGGCGCGGCTGTGGTCGGCGGGCAGGATGTGGATGCCCACAGCGCGGCGGAGCTTCTCGTCGAAGGCCTTCCAGCTGCTGAAGCCGTCGACACGGGTGAGGCAGTCCTCCAGGCGGTACCGCCTGGCGAGCTTGTGGCCGCTGTGGAGCTCCGGCGGCGCGTTCCTGGTCGGTGCTGTCTCCTCGGGGAGGGTCTGTTGCGGTGCGTCCTGCTCTTCGCTCAGGTCGGTCGCCTCGTCGGCAGTGGCATCGTCCGCGTGAGCGGTGAGCGGCTTGTCGCCGCTCTCGTTGGCCACTCCGACGGCAGCCGGGCTCCGTTCCGCCACCGTCGTTCCTGCCTCCCCATCCGTTGCAAGATCTGACAACACAGCCAAGGACAATTGTGCCAACAGTCCACCGCTGTGCACGACACGCGGGGGCGGGTGATGGTTGCCCCCGCGGCTTGAATCAGCGGCCCAGCCGGCCGCGGACCATGCCGACCATGGCCGTCATCTCCTCGATGCGCATGCGCTTGGCGGCGATGAAGAAGACTCCGCCGAGCACCACGCCGCCGAGGACCAGTGACAGCAGTGAGACGGCGGCGCCGTGGCCCAGCGAGTGCGAGACACCGTAGACGACCGCCCCGGCGGCAGCCGCGGCGGGGATGCTCGCGCCGAACAGGCGGGCGTAGGTGCGCACCACGCGCTTGCCGTCGATGTCGCCGCCGAGCCGGTGGCGCAGCCGCTTCACCGCGACGCCCACGCCGATCGTGTAGGCCAGGCCGTAGCCGGCCGCCATGCCGACGACCGCCCAGCGGGCGGGCAGCAGGAAGTAGCAGAGCGCCGCCGCCACCGCGTTGCACGCGGCCACGATCACCGTGTTGTAGAAGGGGGTGCGGGTGTCCTCGTACGCGTAGAAGCCGCGCAGGACGATGTACTGCACGGAGAAGGGGATCAGCCCGAGGCCGAAGGCCATCAGGATGAAGCCGATGTTCAGCGCGCCGCTGCCGGAGCCGCTGTACAGCAGGGTGGTCATCGGGACGCCGAGGGCCAGGAAGGCGAAGGCGCACGGCACGATGGCCACGCCCGAGGTGCGCAGGCCGTAGGAGAGGTCGTCGCGGACCGCCGCGGCGTCGCCGTCGGCGGCGGCGCGGGAGATCCGCGGGAGCACGGCGGTCATGACGGAGACCGTGATGATCGCCTGGGGCATCTGCCACAGCAGGAGCGCGTAGTTGAAGCCGGTGATGCCGGTACCCTCCTGGCCCGCCTTCTCCGCCGCCGCACCGGCCGCCGTCGCGAACTGGGTCAGCACGATCATGCCGATCTGGTTGGCGAGGACGAAGAAGAACGTCCACTTGGCCAGCCGGGCGGCGTGCCCGAGGCCGTGGCCGCGCCAGTCGAAGCGGGGGCGGATGCGGAAGCCGGCGTCGCGCAGGTACGGAAGCATCGACAGCGCCTGCACGGCCAGGCCGAGCAGGGTGCCGATGCCGAGCAGCCGGGCGCCGTCGGGAGTGATCGTCGCCGAGCTGACCCCGGTCGTGGTGAAGGAACCGAAGGCCCAGATGAAGGCACCGAAGGTGGCGATGGTGACGATGTTGTTGAGGACCGGGGTCCACATCATCGCGCCGAAGCGGCCGCGGGCGTTGAGGATCTGGCCGAGCACGACGTGCACGCCCATGAAGAACATCGTGGGGATGCAGTAGCGGGCGAAGGTGACCGCGACCTCGAACCTGACCGGGTCGGAGGCGATGTCGTGGGACATCGCCTGGATGAAGACCGGGGCCGCGACCACGCAGATCGCGGTGACGACCGCGAGGCCCGTGACGACCAGGGTGAGCAGGCGGTTGGCGTAGGCCTCGCCGCCGTCCTCGTCGTTCTTCATGGCACGGACCAGCTGCGGGATGAAGACGGCGTTGAGCGCGCCGCCGCCGACCAGGATGTAGATCATCGTGGGCAGCGTGTTGGCGACCTGGTAGCCGTCGTTCAGGGTGCCGACGCCGATGGCGGCGGCCATCACCAGGGTTCGCAGGAAGCCGGTCAGGCGGGAGACCAGGGTGCCGGCCGCCATGACGGCGCTGGACTTCAGCAGGCTGCTGCCGCGGCTGCCCGCGGAAGCCTGGACCGGCTCCACCACCGGCTCCGGTTCGGGAGCAGGAGGCTCCGGCTCGTCCCGGAACAGGTGCGCGTAGGCGTCCGGCGCGGGCGCCTGGGCGCCGTTCTCGTCAGGGGCGTACGAGACGAGCTCGTCCACGCCCACGTACCGCGTGGCGGCGTCGTCGGCGTAGGGCATCCGGTAGGGCTGGTGGCCGTAGGGCGGCTGACCGTAGCCCTGGGCCGGGTGCGCGGTGCGGTCGTACAGCGCCTCGTCCACCGGGTCCTGCGCGGTGGGGTCCTGGCGCTGGTACGGATCGCGGGCATACGTGTCCTGCAGATACGGGTCGGGCACGGCGGGGGGCTGCCCGGGCTGGGCGGGGAACCGCTCCGCCGCTTCCCGTTCGCGTTCACCGTCGTACGGCGCGTTCATCACTGCCCCACCTCATCGGCCCCTGACTCGCTGACTATCGGTCCACCTTCTCACCCGTCCCGGACGGGTCCTTACTTTGCGCGGCGGTGTCCGCCGCCGGGTCACCCGGCTGCCCGGGCCCGGCGCCGTCCTGGGTACCACCGGTGCCCTCAGCGGTGCCGCCGGCGGTGTCCTCCTCCGCGTCTTCCCCGTCCTCGGCCGCTTCCGCGCCCTCGTCATCCGGGTCTTCCCCGTCGCCCTCGTCGTCGCCGTCCTCGACAGCGGCACGGCGCTTGCGCTGGTGATACATCCGTACGCCGGCGAGGACAAGCAGCAGCAGACCGGCGGCGATCACCACCATGACGGTGGAGGTGATCGAGGTGACGTCCACCGTGAAGGTGATCGGCTTGCCGTAGGCGACGTGGTCCTTGGTGTAGAGCTGCGCGGTGATGGTGTTGAGGCCGTTCCGCGCCGCCGTCGCCGCGAACTTCAGGGACCGGGTGTGTCCGCCCTCCACCGTGACCGGCTGCGGGTCACCCGGGTCCATGCTGTTGCCCTGGCTGGAGCTGAGCTCCAGCTGCAGGCCCTCGATGGTCTGGCCGAGCTCGTTCTTCACCGTCACCGGGATGGTGCCGCTGCGGCCGGAGAGGGTGAGGGTACCGGTCTTGGGGAGGATCTGGACGAGCCCCATGAGATCGGAGAGGTACGCGCCGATCGCCGACCGGTACGAGGCCGCGCCTCCGGGGTTGCCGCGCCACTCGGTGGACATCGACCGCAGCAGCGCCGTCGTGAAGGGGGTGGTCACCCGGTCCTTGCGGCTGAGGATGACCAGGAAGCCGTTGAGCCTGGCTTGGGTGGCCTGGATCTGGCGGAAGGCGTCGGTGCTCAGCTCCCGCTTGCGCAGGTTCGCCGGGTAGGCGCTGCCGCGGGGCACCGTGCGGTTGGCATGCGGATCCGGGGTCGCCTTGGCGGCGTCGGCGAAGTCGGCCGTCTCGGCCCACGCGCTGGACTCGACGGAAGTGATGGCCTGCGCCATCGCCTGCGCCTGCGAGGCGCTGGGCATGCGCTGCGGGGCGACGACGATGCTCCGCTGCCGGTCGGGCGCCTGCATCGTGACCATCAGCGTCTGGGAGACGAACTTCTGGATCGCCAGGGTGGCGTTCTCGGCCCGCATCATGTCGCCGTCGAAGCCCTCGGAGAGCCCCGCGTCGGCCACCACGGCGGTTGTGCCGCCCCCGATGGGACGGGCCGAGGTGGGTGTGTAGACGGGCTTGCCGGGCTCGCCCAGGCTGTCGCTGCGGGCGATGATCTTGTCCGCGCCCGCCGAGGTGGCGACGTCGACGATGGAGGGGTCGACCGCGCCCTGCACCGGCCAGGCCACGTCCGTGGCCGGCGTGATGTGCAGGACGGTCTCGAAGGTGGTGGTCGCCAGTTCGGTGGCGGTGTTGAGGTGGGCCAGGGTTCCGGCGACGTTCTTGCCGTGGTGCGCGATCGAGGCGATGTCCGGGTCGGAGAACGGCAGGGCCACCACGTCGTCGCCCGTCAGGGCGGTCTTGAGGTCGGTCAGCCAGCGCTTGGCGTCGTCGGTCCCGGTGCCGGAGGTGGTGTGATCGAGATCACCGCCGGGACCGGCCACCTGGTAGCGGCGGGTCATCGCGTCGACGGTGGCGATCAGGTCCGGGTCGACCACCCAGGTGACCGGGAGGTTCCGGCCGAGCGTCACGAGCTGCTGGAGCCGCCCGCCGGGAGCCAGGTCCTGGGCGAGGTTGTCGTCCAGGAAGATGGGGCTCTGCTGGTCGTCGCCCTCGCTGCGCACGGCCAGGTGGGGACGGTCGATCAGCGGCCACAGAAAGGTGTAGCGGGTGCTCTTGGCGGCCGCGGTCCTGTACCAGGGCAGGAAGGTCCGCTCCACGCCGAGGATCTGCCGGTAGCCGGCCGCCCGGGTCTGCCCGGCGAGGGAGATCCCGAGCTGGTAGACGCCGTCGGCGCCCAGCTGCAGGTCCTTGACGGGGATCGTGAGGGTGAAGGGCCGGCTCATACCGGCCTTCAGGTCCTTCAGGGCGGCGGTGTGGCCGGAGATCTCGTAGCCGTCGACGCCGGGACTGTAGGTGCCGCGCCCGGCGGCGGTGCCGATGGCGCTGCGGCTGGTGAGCGGGCCGCCGGGGGCCACCTCCACCCCCACCTCGGCCTCGGTGACCGTCTGCTTCCCCTTGTTGGTGACCGTTCCGGTCACCGTGAGGGTGTCGCCCTTGGTGGGGACGGTGGGGGACAGCGTGTTCACCGACACGTCGACGTCGTGGCCCGAGGAGTCCGCGTACGCCGCGGGGGCCGTCTGGACCTGGAGCAGACCCGCGAACATCGCGGCGCCGGCGAGCAGCGCCGCCGTTCGACGCAGCCTCGTACGGGCCGGAGCTGTCCCGGGGTGCTGTGCCGCCTCGCCCACGCGCTGGCCGTCCCTCGTCGTCATCGGATGTGCGTCCTGGAATGGTAACGATGCTCGATGAGTCGAAGTGCTGCGGTCAGGCCACAAGATCGGCACAATGACGGCCGCGGACCGGTCCGTGGCGATCATGGGACGACACTAAACCGGTCCGCCGTAGGGCGCACGGGCACGTACCCTGTTCTGTTGTGCCGAATGCCAACAACGCCCCCCAGACCCTGAAGCCGGCGCCCGCCATCGCGCCGGTGGCCGAGGACCTCGGCCGCCGCTTCCAGGACGCCGGATTCCGGCTTGCCCTCGTCGGCGGTTCGGTCCGCGACACCCTGCTCGGCAGGCTCGGCAACGATCTGGACTTCACCACTGACGCCCGGCCCGACCATGTGCTCAGGATCATCCGCGGCTGGGCCGAGGCGGTCTGGGAGGTCGGCATCGCCTTCGGCACGGTCGGTTGCCGCAAGGACGGTTTCCAGATCGAGATCACGACCTACCGCTCCGAAGCGTACGACCGCACGTCCCGGAAACCGGAGGTCTCCTACGGCGACACCATTGAGGAAGACCTGGTACGCCGGGACTTCACCGTCAACGCGATGGCGGTCGCCCTGCCCGACCCCGAGTTCGTCGACCCGCACGACGGCCTGAGTGATCTGGCCCAGCGGGTGCTGCGCACACCGGGCACCCCGGAGGAGTCCTTCTCCGACGACCCGCTGCGGATGCTGCGGGCGGCCCGCTTCGCGGCGCAGCTGGACTTCGAGGTGGCGCCCGAGGTGGTGACCGCGATGACGGAGATGGCCGACCGTATCGAGATCGTCTCCGCGGAGCGGGTCAGGGACGAGCTGAACAAGCTGATCCTCTCCGACCACCCGCGCAAGGGCCTGAGTCTGCTGGTCGAGACCGGCCTGGCCGCCCGCGTGCTGCCGGAGCTGCCGGCCCTGAAGCTGGAGCGGGACGAGCACCACCGGCACAAGGACGTCTACGAGCACACACTGACGGTGCTCGACCAGGCGATGGCCCTGGAGACCGAGGGGCCGGACCTCGTGCTGCGTCTGGCGGCGCTGCTGCACGACATCGGCAAGCCCCGGACCCGGCGGTTCGAGTCCGACGGCCGGGTCTCCTTCCACCACCACGAGATGGTGGGCGCGAAGATGACCAAGACCCGGCTGACGAAGCTCAAGTACCCGAACGAGACGATCAAGGACGTCGCCCGGCTGGTCGAGCTGCACCTGCGGTTCCACGGCTACGGCACCGGCGAGTGGACCGACTCCGCGGTGCGCCGCTACGTCCGGGACGCGGGCTCGCAGCTCGAGCGACTGCACAAGCTGACCCGCTCGGACTGCACCACGCGCAACAAGCGCAAGGCCGCGGCGCTGTCCCGCACGTACGACGGGCTCGAGGAGCGCATCGAGCGGCTGCGGGAGCAGGAGGAGCTGGACTCGATCCGCCCCGACCTGGACGGCAACCAGATCATGGGGATCCTGGGCATCGCCCCGGGTCCGGAGGTCGGCAAGGCCTACGCGCATCTGCTGGAGCTGCGGATGGAGCACGGACCGCTCGGCGAGGAGGCCGCGGTGGGGGCCCTCAAGGAATGGTGGGCGGCACAGAACGGCTGAGTCGTGCGGGCCGTGAGACGGTCACGGCATGGGAGGGGGTCGTGTTTCACGTGAAACACGACCCCCTTCGGCATGACCGGGTCGGATGTTTCACGTGAAACATGGCAATGCCGCCGTGTTTCACGTGAAACGGAGCGGAGTGCGCGCGGTGCCCACCGCCACCCCGGCGTAGATCAGGGCGAGGGCGATCACCAGCGGGGCGGACCTGCCGTCGGGGGGCAGGATCAGGGCGCAGACGGCCGCCGCGCCGACGAAGGCCACATTGAAGAGGACGTCGTAGAGGGAGAAGACCCGACCGCGGTAGGCGTCGTCGATCGAGGACTGGACCACCGTGTCGGTGGCGATCTTGGCTCCCTGGGTGGCGACTCCGAGGACGAAGGCGGCCACGAGCACCGGCACCGGACGGAAGGGCAGCCCCAGCCCCGGCAGCAGGACGGCCGCCGAGGCCGCGCAGACGGTGATCCAGCCGAAGGTGCCGAAGCGGCTCGCCGACCACGGAGTGATCACCGCCGCGACGAAGAACCCCGCCCCGGACGCGGCGACCGCGAGGCCCAGCAGCGCCAGTCCGTCCCCGCCTGACCGGTCGCCGGTTCCCCCGTCGGCCCAGGCGTACCGGCACAGCATGAGCACCGTCACCGTCAGCCCGCCGTAGCAGAAGCGCATCGCCGTCATCGCGGCCATCGCACGCGCCGCCCGCGGACGCTCCCGCAGGTGCCGCAGTCCGTGCAGAAGTCCGCTGAGCGTGCTCCGCAGCGCCTCGCCGACCCGCGGCTGGACCCGGGCGGGATCGGGGCCCAGCAAGTCCTTGCCCAACAGCAGTGAGGTCAGCCCGGCCGACAGATAGACCACCGCGGCCAGGAGCACGACCAGGGCGTCGGACGCCCGGCCCTCGGCGACCCCGAGGTGGATGAGGAACGCCACGCCACCGCCCGCGGTCGCCGCAAGGGTGCCCGCGGTCGGGGAGAGCGAGTTCGCCATCACGAGGCGATCGCCGTCCACCACGCGGGGCAGTGCGGCCGACAGGCCGGCCAGGACGAAGCGGTTGATGCCGGTGACCGAGAGGGCCGACAGGTAGAACAGCCAGTCCGGGACGCTCAGCAGCATCAGGGCGGCGGTGCCGGCCGAGAGCAGTGCCCGCAGGAGGTTGCAGTAGAGCAGCACCTGCCGCCGGCGCCAGCGGTCGAGCAGGACGCCCGTGAACGGCCCCAGGAGTGAGTACGGCAGCAGCAGCACCGCCATGGCGGAGGCGATGGCCGCCGGTGAGGTCTGCTTCTCCGGGGAGAAGACCACGTAGGCCGCCAGTGCCACCTGGAACACCCCGTCGGACAGCTGCGACAACAGCCGCACTGCCAGCAGACGCCGGAAGTCACGGAAGCGCAGCAGCAGACGGAGATCGCGTACGACGGCCATGCGCACAGCCTCACACGACGCACAGGCCCCCGGGTGTCATACCCGGGGGCCTGATGGGTCGCGTCGTGCGACGGGCGGTGAACGGTGGTTGTACCGCCGATCAGCGGTCGACCTCGCCGCGGATGAACTTCTCCACGTTCTCGCGGGCCTCGTCGTCGAAGTACTGCACCGGCGGGGACTTCATGAAGTAGGAGGAGGCCGAGAGGATCGGGCCGCCGATGCCGCGGTCCTTGGCGATCTTCGCGGCGCGCAGCGCGTCGATGATGACGCCGGCGGAGTTCGGGGAGTCCCAGACCTCGAGCTTGTACTCCAGGTTCAGCGGGACGTCGCCGAACGCACGGCCCTCCAGGCGGACGTATGCCCACTTGCGGTCGTCCAGCCAGGCCACGTAGTCCGAGGGGCCGATGTGGACGTTCTTCTCGCCCAGTTCGCGGTCCGGGATCTGCGAGGTGACGGCCTGCGTCTTGGAGATCTTCTTGGACTCCAGGCGCTCGCGCTCGAGCATGTTCTTGAAGTCCATGTTGCCGCCGACGTTCAGCTGCATGGTGCGCTCGACGACGACACCGCGGTCCTCGAAGAGCTTGGTCAGCACGCGGTGCGTGATGGTGGCACCGACCTGGGACTTGATGTCGTCGCCGACGATCGGCACGCCGGCCGCGGTGAACTTGTCCGCCCACTCCTTGGTGCCGGCGATGAACACCGGCAGGGCGTTGACGAACGCGACCTTGGCGTCGATGGCGCACTGCGCGTAGAACTTGGCGGCGGCCTCGGAACCGACCGGCAGGTAGCAGACGAGCACGTCGACCTGGCGGTCCTTGAGGATCTGGACGATGTCCACCGGCTCCTCGCCGGACTCCTCGATGGTCTGGCGGTAGTACTTGCCCAGACCGTCCAGGGTGTGGCCGCGCTGAACGGTCACGCCCGTCTGCGGCACGTCGCAGATCTTGATGGTGTTGTTCTCACTGGCACCGATGGCGTCGGCCAGGTCGAGGCCGACCTTCTTGGCGTCCACGTCGAAGGCCGCCACGAACTCGACGTCACGCACGTGGTACTCGCCGAACTGCACGTGCATGAGGCCGGGCACGCGGCCGGCCGGGTCGGCGTCCTTGTAGTACTCGACACCCTGCACCAGCGACGCGGCGCAGTTGCCCACGCCAACGATGGCTACGCGAACCGAACCCATTCCGGTTGCTCCCTGTGTGATCGTCACGCGGATCCCCGGTCGCTGCCGGGTCCCTCGTCGTTTTCCTGTTGGTTGTCCTGCTCGGCGTCGGAGGACGGAGCGGACAGGGGCGGCCTGCCGCGCCCCGCCCGCTCGGTCTCGATCAGCTCGTTCAGCCAGCGGACCTCGCGCTCCACCGACTCCATGCCGTGCCGCTGCAACTCGAGCGTGTAGTCGTCGAGCCGCTCACGGGTGCGCGCGAGGGACGCGCGCATCTTCTCCAGCCGTTCCTCGAGGCGGCTGCGCCGCCCTTCGAGGACGCGCATCCGTACGTCCCTGGACGTCTGGCCGAAGAAGGCGAAACGAGCAGCGAAGTGCTCGTCCTCCCATGCGTCCGGTCCGGAGTGGGCGAGCAGTTCCTCGAAGTGCTCCTTGCCGGCCGCCGTCAACCGGTACACGATCTTCGCCCGCCGGCCGGCCAGCGGCGCGGTGAGCGGATCGGACTCGGGGCCGGTCTCCTCGACCAGGTAGCCCTGAGCGACCAGTGTCTTGAGGCAGGGGTAGAGGCTCCCGTAGCTGAACGCGCGGAACACACCGAGCGAGGTGTTGAGCCGTTTCCGCAGCTCATAACCGTGCATCGGGGATTCGCGCAGCAAGCCCAGGACGGCGAACTCGAGGATGCCCGAGCGTTTGCTCATGCCCTCGTCACGCCTCCGTCCTTGCCGTCGTCGCCTCTTATCTCGCCGCGATGTATCGGCTCGATACATCGTGACGATAGAACGCCCGACCGGGCCCCGCAAGATGGCGCACGGTGACCGACGTCACATCGGGAAATCTGCACAGCGTCAACCGCCCCTTATGTGATGAAGATCGCGCTAGCGCGTCTTTTGACCCTGCGTACTCTGTTCGCCATGCAGAGCACCGGGAACCGTGAGGCGCAAGTGAGCGTCCTTGTCCGTGGTGCAGTGCGGCCAACGCACGCCGGGGGGACCGGAAAACCACTGCCGCTTTCAGGCGATCCCGCCTGTCCTAGGAGTAGCTGTTCATGAGCGAGCACCGTCGCAAGCCGCCGCAGACGCCGCCCGGCGGCGGCCGCGCAGCCGCCCGGCGCGGCGCGCAGCAGCAACCGCCGCCAGGAGGCCGGCGGGAAGCGCCGCCATCGCAGTCGTACGGCACACGCGGAGCCGGTCCGGCCCAGGGGGCGGGCGGCGGTCCGCGCCAGCAGCCTCGCCGGGACGGCGCCGTCCCGGGTCAGGGCCAGGGCGGACGTCCGCCCGGCGCCGGACAGGGCGCACGGGGAAGCGCCGGCCACGGCGCGGTCCCGGGTGCGGGTCAGGGCGGACGCCGGGGCGGGGGCGAGCCCCCGTACCAGGGCCGCGCAGCCGCACGCCGCGCGGCCCAGTCCACACAGAAGGGCGGCCGTCGCCGCACCGCGGGAGCAGGGGCGGGTGCCGGGGGCGGGCGCGGCGGCGGCCAGCCGCCGAAGAAGCGCATCCTCGACTACCCCCGCTGGGGCAGGGACGGCTGGCAGCGCTGGGTGCCGTCCTGGAAGCTCGTGTCGGGCCTGTGCGTCTTCTTCTTCGGCAGTCTGGTGGCCGCCGCGGGCATCGGTTACGCGATGGTCGGCATCCCCAATGAGAACGACGCCGCCAAGTCGCAGAACAACGTCTTCTACTGGGCCAACGGCGACCGCATGGTGGCGACCGGCACCGGTGCCAACCGGCAGAACGTCACGCTCGCCGAGATCCCGAAGTCCATGCAGTACGCGGTCATCTCGGCGGAGAACAAGACCTTCGAGAAGGACTCCGGCGTCGACCCCATGGGCATCGGCCGGGCCCTGTTCAACATGGCCAAGGGCGGTGACGCGCAGGGTGGTTCGACGATCACCCAGCAGTACGTCAAGAACACCTACCTGAGCCAGGACCAGACGGTCAGCCGGAAGTTCAAGGAGCTCTTCATCTCCATAAAGGTGGGGACGAAGCTCAAAAAGGACCAGATCCTTCAGGGCTACCTGAACACCTCGTACTACGGACGCGGTGCCTACGGCATCCAGGCGGCGGCCCAGACCTACTACGGCAGGGACGCCGAGAAGCTGACGGACAGCCAGTGCGCCTTCCTCGCCGCGTTGCTCAAGGGCCCCACGTACTACGACCCGGCCGGCAACGTGAGCATCGACAAGATCGCGACGCCCGAGGCGAACCGGAAGAACTCCGAGGACCGCTGGCGCTGGATCCTCGGTGAGATGTACAAGGACGGCCACCTGACCAAGGACCAGTACGACAAGGCCGTCGCCAAGTACCCGATGCCGCAGGGCCTGAAGGCCACCAAGGGCATGACCGGCCAGATCAGCTACCTGGTGGACACCGCCAAGAACTACGTGCTCAGCCACTCCAAGATCAGCCGGGCGGAGCTCGACCAGGGCGGCTACCAGATCTACACGACCTTCGAGAAGCCGAAGGTGGACGCGCTGGCCAAGGCGGTCAAGAAGGTCGAGGACGCCAACCTCAAGCCGAAGAAGCGCGAGAAGGACAAGTACGTCCAGTTCGGCGCGGCGTCGGTGAAGCCGAACGACGGCGCGATCGTCGCGATCTACGGCGGCCCCGGCTTCGAGAACAACCACTTCACCAACAACGCCAACACCTCGGGTGTGCCCGTCGGTTCGACGTGGAAGCCGTTCGTGCTCGCCGCCGCCATGGAGTACGGCACGTACCGGAGCCACGGCGAGGGGATCTCGCCGCTGAGCAAGTACAACGGCAACGACCACCTGAGGGTCAAGAACAACGACGGCACCGACGTCCTGAAGAAGGACAACACGCCCTTCTACCAGGAGAACGAGAGCGACTACCCCTGGGGCTACATCACGCTGCGCAAGGCGATGGAGCAGTCGATCAACACCCCCTTCGTGCAGCTCGGCATGGACGTCGGCATGGACAAGGTGGCCTCGGTCGCCGAGAAGGCCGGCATCCTCAAGGAGTCGCTGGCCGGCCGGAACGCCTCGTTCGCCCTGGGTACCTCGACGCCGAGCGCCGTCCGCATGGCCGACGCCTACGCGACCTTCGCCGCCTCGGGCAAGCACACCGAGCCGTACTCGGTGACCTCGGTCAAGCAAGGCGGTGTGGAGGTGCCCGGCTTCGACAAGCCCAAGGCCACCGAGGCCATGCCGTCGGAGGTGGCGGACAACGTCACCGACGTGCTGCAGAACGTGATCCAGAAGGGTACGGGTATGAAGGCCCTGGCGCTGGGCCGGACGGCGGCCGGCAAGACCGGTACCACCGACAGCAACAAGTCGGCCTGGTTCGTCGGCTACACCCAGCAGCTGTCGACCTCGATCGCGATGTTCCGCGAGAACCCGAAGACGCACAGCCTGCTCTCGATGAACGGCACGGCGGGCGTCGAGTCCATCCACGGTGGTGACATCCCGACCCAGGTTTGGACCGAGTACATGAAGTCGGCGCTCGAGGGCTCGCAGGACACCGGCTTCCCGAAGCCGGTCAAGATCGGCGACATCCACGACGAGCTGGGCGCCCCCGCGTCGCCGAGCCCGTCCGTCTCGGCCTCGCCCACCCAGAGCGCGAGCTCGACGCCCACCCCGACGTTCACCAAGCCGACCCCGACGCTGACGCCCACGCCGACGGACACCTGCAAGGCCTGGCTGGGCTGCCAGGACCCCGGCAACGGCGGCAACAACAACGGTGGCGGCGGCAACAACGGCGGCGGCGACAACGGCGGTGGCCCGGGCGGCGGCCTGCCCTCGGACTCCTCGAGTCCGTCCGTCTCCTCCAGCAGTACCAAGGGCACCGGTCTTTTCCAGGGGCCCAACGGCTGAGACCGCCGCGGCCCCGCCCGAGGACCGCACCCGCACCGATCCGCGGCCGCGGAGGGCATCACGCCCTCCGCGGCCGCGGCCGTTCGCGGCGGCGTCAGGAACGGGACGGCCGCGCTCAGCCGCGTAGGGCAGGATGTCCGCATGACGAGCGTGCGCGAAGACCACCACCGGGAGGCCGGGGCGGCCGACGAGGCCCGGGAGGCGGAGGAGGTCGTTCCCCCGACGGGGGAGGACCCGGTCGCCCGGGCCGGGAGCGAGGTCATCGGGGGGCCGCTGGGGCGGTTCGCCGCCGTGGGGCGCGGCGGGTGGTGGAACCCGCTGCGGGTCATCGTGCTCGTGGCGATCGGGATGTTCGCGCTCGGCATGGTGCAGAAGCTGCCCTGCTACGACAGCGGCTGGTTCTTCGGGGCGAACGCCCAGTACAGCCACGCCTGCTACTCCGACATCCCGCACCTGTACTACGGCCGCGGCTTCGCCGACGACCTGGTGCCGTACTTCGACCACATCCCCGACAAGGTCTCCGGCGGCATGGGCTACCTGGAGTACCCGGTCCTGACCGGCGTCTTCATGGAGGTCGCCTCCTGGCTGACCCCGCACGGCGGCACGATCCAGCACCGCGAGCAGATCTACTGGCTGGTCAACGCGGGGATGCTGATGGCGTGCGCCGCGGTCATCGCGGTCTGCGTGGCCCGCACCAACCGCCGCCGTCCCTGGGACGCGCTGCTGGTCGCGCTGGCACCCGCGTTCGCGCTGAACGCGACGATCAACTGGGACCTGTTCGCGGTGGCCCTCGCCGCGGTCGGGATGATGCTGTGGTCCCGCAGCCGGCCGCTGGCGGCGGGCATCCTGATCGGCCTGGCGACGGCCGCGAAGCTGTACCCGGTGTTCCTGCTGTGGCCGCTGCTGGTGCTGGCCCTGCGGGCGGGCAGGCTCAAGGCGTGGGGCGTCGCCGCGGGCGGTGCGGCGGGCGCCTGGCTGGTGGTGAATCTGCCGGTGGCGCTCCTCGCCCCGGACGGCTGGTGGCGGTTCTACGGCTTCAGCCAGGAACGCGGCGTCGACTACGGCTCCTTCTGGCTGATCATCACCCAGGAGACCGGCATCTCGCTCGACCGGACCGTGGTCAACTTCTATGCCGCGGTGCTGTTCGCGCTGCTGGCGGTCGGCATCGGCCTGCTGGCGCTGTGGGCGCCCAGGCGGCCGCGCTTCGCACAGCTGGCCTTCCTCGTCGTCGCGGCCTTCATCCTGACCAACAAGGTCTACTCACCGCAGTACGTGCTGTGGCTGGTGCCGCTGGCCGCGCTCGCCAGGCCGCGCTGGCGCGACTTCCTGATCTGGCAGGCAGCCGAGGTCATGTACTTCCTCGGCATCTGGCTCTACCTGGCCTACACCACGGGCGGCGGCAACAAGGGGCTGCCGATGTACGGCTACCACCTCGCCATCGGGGCGCACCTGCTGGGAACGCTCTACCTGTGCGCGGTCGTCGTGCGCGACGTGCTCTTCCCCGAGCGCGACCCGGTCCGCCGGGACGGCTCGGACGACCCCTCGGGCGGTGTGCTGGACGAGGCGGAGGACAAGGTCACCCTGGGCCGCTCGGGCCACCATGCGCGCCACGCCGTCCCGTTCGCCGGCCCGGAGGGCGCGTACGGGCCCGGGAGGCCGGTCCAGCAGCCCGTGCAGTGGGGCGTGGACCCGAACCCGCCGGCCTGACCTCCACGGCGCTCCTGAGGCCCCCGCAGCCCTGTGGCTCGGGGGCCTCACCGTGCGCGGAGCGCGGCGTCAGCGGTCGACGACGCGGTCGAACTGGGTCGTGGTGTGCCGCAGATGGGCCACCAGCTCGTCCCCGACGGCGGGCGGGGCGACGTCGCCCGGCAGGAAGAGGATCGACACCTGCATGTGCGGGGGCTCGGCGAACCAGCGCTGCTTGCCCGCCCACACGAAGGGCGACAGGTTGCGGTTGATGGTGGCCAGGCCTGCCCGGGCGACGCCCTTGGCGCGGGGCATGACGCCGTGCATGGCCTTGGGGGCCTCCAGGCCCACGCCGTGGGAGGTGCCGCCCGCCACGACCACCAGGTGGCCGTCCTCGCCCGCCCTCTGCTGGCGGTAGCCGAAGCGCTCGCCCTTGGCGACGCGGGTGACGTCCAGGACGGCGCCCCGGTACTCGGTCGCCTCGTGGTCGCCGAGCCAGAGCCGGGTGCCGATCCGGGCCCGGAAGCGGGTCTGCGGGAACTGGGTGCGCAGCCGCTCCAGCTCGCCCGCCTTGAGGTGGCTGACGAACAGCGTGTGCAGCGGCAGCCGGGCCGCGCGCAGCCGCTCCATCCAGTGGAAGACCTCCTCCACCGCGTCGGAGCCGTCGGTGCGGTCCAGCGGCAGGTGGATGGCGAAGCCCTCCAGACGGACGTCGTCGATGGCCGAGTGCAGCTTCACGAGGTCGTCCTCGCTCACGCCGTGGCGCTTCATGCTGCTCATGACCTCGATGACGACCCGCGCGCCGACCAGGCCGCGCACGCCCTCCACCGACGAGACGGACCTTATGGCCCGGTCCGGCAGCGGGACCGGCTCCTCGCCCAGCCGGTACGGGGTGAGGACGAGCAGGTCGCCGCCGAACAAGTCCTTGATCCTCGCGGCCTCGTACGTCGTGCCGACGGCCAGGATGTCCGCGCCCAGGCGGATGGCCTCCTCCGTCAGGCGCTCGTGGCCGAAGCCGTATCCGTTGCCCTTGCAGACCGGGATCAGCCCCGGGAACTGCTCCGCCACGGACTGCTGGTGCGCGCGCCAGCGCACGGTGTCGACGTACAGGGAGAGCGCCATGGCGGGTGGGGTGGCCTTTCGTGGTGTCGGCGGTCGGGCGGGCGGGTCAGCGGCGCGACATGTAGATGTCGAGCGCCTTGTGCAGCAGCTTGTTGAGCGGGAAGTCCCACTCGCCCAGGTATTCGGCAGCCTGCCCGCCGGTGCCCACCTTGAACTGGATGAGCCCGAAGAGGTGGTCGCTCTCGTCCAGGGAGTCGCTGATGCCGCGCAGGTCGTACACGCTCGCGCCGAGCGCGTAGGCGTCCCGCAGCATGCGCCACTGCATGGCGTTGCTGGGCCGCACCTCGCGCTTGTGGTTGGCGGAGGCGCCGTAGGAGTACCAGACGTGCCGGCCGACGACGAGCATCGTCGCGGCGGCGACCGCCTCGCCCTCGTGCGTGGCGAAGTACAGGCGCATGCGGTTGGGGTCCTCGGTGTTGAGCACCTTCCACATGCGCTGGAAGTACGACAGCGGGCGGGGCCGGAAGTGGTCGCGCTCGGCGGTGACCTCGTACAGCTGCTGCCACACGGCCAGGTCGTCGTAGCCGCCCTGGACGACCTCGACGCCGGCCTTCTCGGCCTTCTTGATGTTGCGCCGCCACAGCTGGTTGAAGCCCTTCTGGACGTCGTCCAGGCTGCGGTCCTCCAGCGGGACCTGGAAGACGTAGCGCGGCTGCACGTCGCCGAAGCCGGCGCCGCCGTCCTCGCCCTGCTGCCAGCCCATGCGGCGCAGGCGGTCCGCCACCTCGAAGGCGCGGGGCTCGATGAAGGTCGCCTCGACGTCGCGCAGGCGCTTGACGTCCGGGTCCGCGATGCCCGCCTTGATGGCGTTCGCGTCCCAGCGGCGGATCACCACGGGCGGGCCCATCTTCACGGAGAAGGCGCCCTGCTGCTTCAGATGCGCGAGCATCGGGCGCAGCCAGTCCTCCAGGTTGGGCGCGTACCAGTTGATCACCGGGCCCTCGGGCAGGTACGCCAGGTACCGCTTCACCTTGGGCAGCTGCCGGTACAGGACCAGGCCCGCGCCGACCAGTTCACCGGTCCTGTCGTCGAACCAGCCCAGGTTCTCCGAGCGCCATTCGGTCTTGACGTCCGCCCAGGCGGGGACCTGGCAGTGGCTCGCCGAGGGCAGGCTCTGGATGTACGCCAGGTGCTGTTCCCGACTGATGGTCCTCAGGGTCAAGCTCATGCGGGGCGCTCCCCATCGCTGCTGCGGCTAAGGCGTCTCTGTCTGCACTACTACTGCACTACTACTGCGCCGAAGCCTACTGCGAACGGCGAACGCCCCCGCGAGGGCTGTGGACAACCGGAGGCGACCGCTCAGGCCCGGACGGCCCCGAGCCGGTTCCGTCCGCCGCCGGCTATCCCCCCAGCACTCCGCCGAAGAGGCCGCCGTGGGCCATGCCGATGTAGAAGCCGACGCCGGCCAGACCCATCCCGATGATGAAGACGAAGCGCTCCGCGGTGGTGACCGAGCGGTACTGCCCGTAGGCGCCGACGAGCAGGCCGATCAGTCCGGCCCAGGAGCTGAGCAGGTGCAGTCCGCTCCAGAAGGCGGCGATGGAGGCGAGCAGGCCCAGCACGAGCGTCGCGACAGCGAGGCCGTTCTCCACCGGGTGGGGCCGGCCGTCGCTGTTGAAGGTGAAGAACCGGAAGCGGTGGTGGTGACGGGCGTCGGTGGTGGGTCGTACTGCCTGTGCCATGGGGCACCTCCGTGATGGAGAAGTGGCGCATCGTAGCGCCGGACACACCCGATGTGTACAGATTGCGGTCTTCCACGGGCGGATTTCAACCGGAAGCACAGGGCCGGGTAGTGTGTACCGTCTGCACCGGTGTCTGTGCAGGCCCACACAACGGTCCGCAAGGCCTCCGGGGAGCGATCCGCGGAACGCCCAGGGCGTTGTCGGTGGCCCGCGATACCGTTGCGACGCGATGCAAACCCTCCTGCCATGGAAACGCCATGGCCGCTGAGTCCGAAGGAGGTGGGTTCCACATGCGTCACTACGAGGTGATGGTGATCCTCGACCCCGATCTCGAGGAGCGTGCTGTCTCCCCGCTGATCGAGAACTTCCTTGGTGTCGTCCGTACGGGCGGCGGCAAGGTCGAGAAGATCGACACCTGGGGCCGTCGTCGTCTCTCTTACGAGATCAAGAAGAAGCCCGAGGGCATCTACTCGGTCATCGACCTCAACGCCACACCCGAGGTCGTCAAGGAGCTCGACCGTCAGATGAACCTGAACGAGTCGGTCCTCCGGACCAAGGTCCTCCGCCCCGAAACCCACTGAGCCTGACGGCTCACGGCATTTCGGGATACCGAGCAGCCAAGAAAAGCCGAGAGGTCACCCACCATGGCAGGCGAGACCGTCATCACGGTCGTCGGCAATCTCGTCGACGACCCCGAGCTGCGCTTCACCCCCTCCGGTGCGGCGGTCGCGAAGTTCCGTGTCGCGTCCACCCCCCGCACCTTCGACCGGCAGACCAACGAGTGGAAGGACGGCGAGAGCCTCTTCCTCACGTGCTCGGTCTGGCGGCAGGCGGCGGAGAACGTGGCGGAGTCCCTTCAGAAGGGCATGCGCGTCATCGTGCAGGGCCGGCTGAAGCAGCGGACCTACGACGACCGTGAGGGCGTCAAGCGGACGGTCTACGAGCTGGACGTCGACGAGGTCGGCGCCAGCCTGCGCAGCGCGACCGCGAAGATCACCCGGGCGAGCGGCGGCGGTGCCGGCGGCGCCCGCGGCGGTCAGGGCGGTTACGGCGGCGGCGGTCAGGGTGGTGGCGGCAACTGGGGCGGTGGCTCCGGTGGCGGCCAGGGCGGCGCTCCCGCCGACGACCCCTGGGCGACCAGTGCTCCGGCCGGTGGCGGCCAGGGTGGTGGCGGGAACTGGGGCGGTGGCTCCGGTTCCGGCGGCGGCTACTCGGACGAGCCTCCCTTCTAAGGGCGGCGCACCACACTTCTTGATCACACTGGAGAGAGACAATGGCGAAGCCGCCTGCTCGCAAGCCGAAGAAGAAGGTTTGCGTGTTCTGCAAGGACAAGATCACGTACGTCGACTACAAGGACACGAACCTGCTGCGGAAGTTCATTTCCGACCGCGGCAAGATCCGTGCCCGCCGGGTCACCGGCAACTGCACCCAGCACCAGCGCGACGTCGCCACGGCCGTGAAGAACAGCCGTGAGATGGCGCTGCTGCCCTACACCTCGACCGCTCGCTAAGGAAGGGTGACTGAGCAATGGCGAAGATCATCCTCACCAATGAGGTCAGCGGCCTCGGCGCCGCAGGCGACGTCGTCGAGGTCAAGAGCGGCTACGCCCGCAACTACCTGATCCCCCGCGGTTTCGCGATCGCGTGGACCAAGGGTGGCGAGAAGGACGTCGAGCAGATCCGCCGCGCGCGCCGGATCCGTGAGATCGCGACCATCGAGCAGGCCAACGCCGTCAAGGCGCAGCTCGCCGGTGTCAAGGTCAAGCTGGCGACCCGCGCGGGTGAAGCCGGCCGTCTGTTCGGCTCGGTGACCCCGGCCGACATCGCCGTGGCCATCAAGGCCGCGGGCGGTCCGGACGTCGACAAGCGCCGGGTCGAGATCGGTTCGCCGATCAAGACGCTGGGCTCGCACAAGGTGTCGGTGCGCCTGCACCCCGAGGTCGAGGCCGGTCTCGACGTCGAGGTCGTCGCGAGCTGACCCGCACCGCGTGAGCGAAGGGCCCGGAACCACTGGTTCCGGGCCCTTCGTCCGTGCCGGTGTTCCGATCGGGCGGACCGGGCCGGTCAGGCGCGGACCGCCCCGGTGACGGCCCACTTGCCGGAACGGGCGCGCAGTCGCAGGGTGACCAGCCGGGTCAGCATCATCAGGTCCATCGCCCACCACAGTGCCGTCAGGCCGCCCCCGAGGGCGGGCACGGCCAGCGCGACCGGGGCGAAGACCACCAGGGTGACGATCGTGGAGCCGGCGAGGTAGGCGCCGTCCCCCGCGCCGATCAGTACGCCGTCCAGCACGAAGACGGCCCCGCAGACCGGCTGCGCCAGTGCCGCGACCAGCAGCACCGGCACGAGGGCGGAGTGCACCGCCGGGTCGGAGGTGAACAGCGGCGCGATCAGCGGCCGGCCCACCGCCGTCAGCAGCCCGATCAGGACACCGGCGGCGACACCCCACTGGACCATGCGGCGGCAGGCGGCCCTTGCTGCCTCGGCGTCACCGGCGCCCAGGTGGCGGCCGATGATCGCCTGCCCCGCGATGGCGAGGGCGTCGAGGGCGTAGGCGGCGAGTGTCCACAGGGCGAAGGTGATCTGGTGGGCGGCGATCGACACGTCCCCGAGCCGGGCCGCGACGGCCGTGGCGATCATGAGCACGGCGCGCAGGCTCAGTGTGCGGATCAGCAGCGGCGTTCCGGCCTGGGCGCTGGCCCGGACACCCGCCGGATCGGGCCGGAGGGAGGCGCCGTGCCGCCGGGCGCCGCGGACCACGACCGTGAGGTAGACGGCCGCCATGGCGTTCTGGGCGATCACCGTTCCCCAGGCGGAGCCGGCGATGCCGAACCCGGCGCCGTAGACCAGCAGCACATTGAGCGCGGCGTTGGCGGCGAAGCCGCCGACGGCCACGTGAAGGGGGGTCCTGGTGTTCTGCAGGCCCCGCAGGACGCCGGTCGCCGCGAGGACGACGAGCATCGCGGGGATGCCGAGCGCGCTGATCCGCAGATAGGTGACGGCGTACGGGGCCGCGGTGCCCGACGCGCCGAACAGGCCGGTGAGGGCGGGCGCCGCGGGGACGGTCACGGCCACGGCGGCGACGCTGATCAGGAGGGCGAGCCAGATGCCGTCCATGCCCTGGCGTATCGCGGCGGGCAGGTCGCCGGCGCCGACCCGGCGGGCCACGGCGGCCGTGGTGGCGTAGGCGAGGAAGACGAAGACGCCGACGACGGTGGTGAGGAGCGCGCCGGCCACGCCGAGGCCGGCGAGCTGCGCGGTGCCGAGGTGGCCGACGATGGCGCTGTCGGCCAGGAGGAAGAGCGGTTCGGCGACCAGGGCGCCGAAGGCGGGCAGGGCGAGGCCGAAGATCTCGCGGTCGTGGCGGCGGGCGGACTGCTGACGGGAGAACTCGGCGGTCTGAGGCACGCGGCCAGCGTAATCATCCACATGTAATAGCTGCAAGCGGTCTTCGTCCATTACCTGTCGCTGCACAGGGTGATCTGCTCCGCGTCGTTTGTCGCGATCTTGAGCCGAAGGGGGAAGTTTTTCTTGTCCACAGCGGGTGGATGAAGAAAGTGCAGGTCAGAGCCGTGATCATTGGGTGATTGTGTGCTTGTCCACGTCGCTGTCCCCCGGCCTGTACACAGCTTGGGCGGGCTTCTCCACAGGCGAAGCGGTTTCTTCAACAGGTCGTCCCCAGCCCCTGTGGATAACCGTCTTGGCTCCGGGCCCCGAGGACCCCTACCGTGGGGCGTCGCCCGACGCGCCACAGGCGTGCGCGGGCGTCTCGAATTCGTCAGAACTGTCAGAGCGATGGCGTAGGAAAGTACAGCCACGCCGCGGTAGCGGTGCGCGTCCACGGGAGGAGGTGGCAGGGGGTGAGCCAGCCAGAACCCGCGGAGGACCACTGGGGAGGAGAGCCGCCCTTCCCGCCGGACGGTCCCGGCGACCGGCTGCCCGTCGCCCGGTTCCGCCGCAAGGACGACCGCGACCGTGACCGCGACCGCGACGAGGACCGCGGTGGCGGCGGCTTCGAGCGCGTCCCCCCGCAGGACCTGGACGCGGAGATGTCGGTACTGGGCGGCATGCTGCTGTCCAAGGACGCCATCGCCGACGTCGTCGAGGTGCTCAAGGGCGCCGACTTCTACCGTCCCGCGCACGAGACGGTCTACGCGGCGATCCTCGACCTGTACGCGCGCGGCGAGCCCGCCGACCCGATCACGGTGGCCGCCGAGCTCACCAAGCGCGGCGAGCTCACCCGTGTCGGCGGCTCCCCCTATCTGCACAGCCTCGTCAACGCGGTGCCCACCGCGGCGAACGCCGAGTACTACGCCGAGATCGTGCACGAACGCGCGGTCCTGCGGCGGCTGGTCGAGGCCGGCACCCGCATCACGCAGATGGGGTACGCCGCCGACGGCGACGTGGACGAGATCGTCAACTCCGCCCAGGCCGAGATCTACGCCGTCACCGAGCAGCGCACCAGTGAGGACTACCTGCCGCTCTCCGAGATCATGGAGGGCGCCCTCGACGAGATCGAGGCCATCGGCTCCCGCAGCGGCCAGATGTCCGGCGTGCCCACCGGTTTCGCCGACCTGGACTCGCTCACCAACGGCCTGCACCCCGGCCAGATGATCGTCATCGCCGCCCGTCCCGCGATGGGCAAGTCCACGCTCGCGCTGGACTTCGCCCGCGCCTGCTCGGTCGGCAGCGGCATGCCCAGCGTCTTCTTCTCCCTCGAAATGGGCCGCAACGAGATCGCGATGCGGCTGCTGTCCGCCGAGGCCCGCGTGGCGCTGCACCACATGCGCTCGGGCAACATGACCGACGACGACTGGACCCGGCTCGCCCGCCGGATGCCCGACGTCTCCGCGGCCCCCCTCTACATCGACGACTCCCCGAACCTGTCGATGATGGAGATCCGCGCCAAGTGCCGCCGCCTGAAGCAGCGCAACGACCTGCGGCTGGTCGTCATCGACTACCTCCAGCTGATGCAGGCGGGCGGCTCGCGCCGCCCCGAGAGCCGCCAGCAGGAGGTCTCCGACATGTCCCGTAACCTCAAGCTCCTCGCCAAGGAGCTCGAGGTGCCGGTCATCGCGCTCTCCCAGCTGAACCGTGGCCCCGAACAGCGCACGGACAAACGGCCGATGGTCAGCGACCTGCGTGAGTCCGGCTCCATCGAGCAGGACGCCGACATGGTGATCCTGCTCCACCGCGAGGACGCCTACGAGAAGGAGTCCCCCCGCGCGGGCGAGGCCGACCTGATCGTGGCCAAGCACCGCAACGGCCCCACGGCGACGATCACCGTGGCCTTCCAGGGCCACTACTCCCGCTTCGTGGACATGGCCCAGACCTGACCGGCCGGTGCCGCCCGCCCGGACCCGGGCACGTCCCGCTCCTCCCCGTACGGCGTGCGGAGCCGCGGGGAGTCAGCCCAGGGCCAGCATGAGCGGGGTGTGGCGCCGGGCGTCGTCGCCGGGAAGGTCGCGGTCGCCCAGCACCATCAGGGTGTTGGGGAAGGCGGGCAGGACGCCGTGTGCGGCCGCCCAGGCGGGGAGGGTGTGGCGCAGGGGGTCCTCGGTGCGCAGGTCGAGGCGGACGGGGCCCTCGGCGTCGCGGGCGATCGCCGTGACGAGCCGCCGGGCGGCGGCCGTGGTGTCCGCGACGATCGGGCCGAGGACGAGGGTGCCGTCGTTGCGCCAGGCGGAGGCGTAGCCGGTGAGCCTGCCGTCCTCTTCGGTCACCAGGGTGCGTTCGGCGAACCGGGGGAGATCCTGCAGCAGCGGCGAGCGGTCGGCGCCGAACACCTCGGCGTCCAGGGCGAGCAGGGCCGGCAGGTCGGCCTCCCCGGCGGGCCGGGGCGCGGCTGGGTCCGGTTCGTCGGCGGCCGGCGGGCGGAAGCCGCCGCGGTGGGTGACGACGGTGCCGACGGTGCGGAAGCCGAGCTTCTCGTACAGCGGCCGGCCGCGGTCCGTGGCGTGCAGGGTGACGGTGTCGTCGCCCGCTTCGCCGAGGACGTGCGTCATGATGCGCCGGCCGACGCCGCGCCCCTCGTAGCGCGCGGCGACGAGCACCATGCTCACGGCGGCGAGGCCGCCCGCGTAGCGGGTGAGGACGGTGGTGGCGGCCAGGCCGCGGCCGTCGGGGGCGTCGATGCCCCAGCCGGTGCCGTGGGTGAGCAGGAAGCGCCACTTGCGCTCCTCGGCGCCCCAGTCACGGCTGACGGCGAGCTCCGAGCAGGCGGCGAGGTCGCCGGGGCCGAGGCGGCGGACGGGCAGTGGCGGCAAGGGGGATGTCATGCGGGAAGCGTGGCCGGGGGTGGCTGGGCGGCGGGCATAGTTTTCCCCTATGGGCATCGGCCGGGCCGGATGTCCTCCGCCCGTTGCACCCGGGACCTGCCGCGGGCCGCGGAGGCGACGGCTCTCCGGGCAGTCCGACCGGCCGTCGTGTGGCTGCCGTTGCACGCGTCGGGGCCGGGGACGGTGACGCATCACGGCCGACCGGCGCTGCGCCCCCGTCGGTACGTCCACCGCCGAGCACTGCGCGCGCTCCCACGTGCTGGTCGTGCCGTTCGCCGGGGACGTGCGCGAGCCGGCGGAAGAGGCGATGCGGCTGTTCGGCGCCGGCCGGGTGGTCGCGTACCGTCGCGGAGGGACCGGCGAGGGAGAGGGAACGTGGGACGGCTGCACATCTTCGACATGGACGGGACGCTGATGCACGGCTCCTCGGCGAGCATGGAACTCGCCCGGGAGCTGGGCCTGGTGGCCGAGTTCCGCGAGCTGGAGACGGCGCTGGCGGGCGGCCTCCTCGACCCGCCCGGCTTTGCCGAGCGGGCCTGGGGGATGTACGGCCTGCTGACCGACGCGCACCTTGCGGCGGCCTTCGAGGGCGCCCCGTGGCTCACCGGGATACGCGAGGTGTGGGCGGACATCGCCTCCCGCGGCGAGCACTGCGCCGTGATCTCGCTCTCGCCGGACTTCTTCGTCCGGCGGCTGCTGGCCTGGGGTGTGCACGAGGTGCGGGCGTCGGTCTTCCCCGAGGTGCCGTTCGCGCCGGACGCGCTGCTGGACCGGTCGGGGATCCTGCTCCCGCAGTCCAAGGTGACGGCGGCGGACGAGCTGTGCGCCCGGTTCGGGGTGAGCCGGCGGGAGTGCGTGGCGTACGGGGACTCGATGTCGGACACCGCGCTCTTCGCCGCGGTGCCGGTCTCGGTGGCCGTCAACGGCGACCACCACGTGAGCGGCCTGGCGACCCACGCCTACGCGGGACGTGATCTGCGCGAGGCGTATGCACTCGTCACCGGGTGACGGTGAATTCCCCGCCGGGAAGGGTGCCGCGGCGCTGGGGAATGCATAACTCCGGGTAATGCCCGCAGCGTACGCGGCGTTCCGTGTCGCATGGGGGCGGGCCCCGTAGGCAACCGAGCCTAACGGGATTCGTATCCGCGTTTCCCGTTCTTCCGGCTATTTGTCCATTCGGCGTGATGCGCCTGGCAGGCTCTCCGTGCAGAACGTGTGCCGACGACGGACACCGACCGGGAGAAGCTCGAGGCGAACCTGATCATGGACGCTCTGACCACGAACGTTACCGGGCCCGGCAAGGGGGCCGACGCCGACGCCGACGGATGGTTCAGTCCCCGCCGGCCCCCGGACGGACCGCGGACGCAGCACGACGGGACGGTGGGCGGCACGGGCGCGAGGGGCCTCGCGAACGGGACGCCCAGCAGACCGGTGCGGCCGATCCGGCCGGTGGGGACGGGTGCCCACCGGATATCCGCGCGGCCGGACGCCGGCGACGGCGGCACCGCGGTGCCGCGGCCGGTCCCGGACCCGCCGCCCCCGCCCCCGCCCCCCTCCCCGCCCTCACCGGTCCCGGACCCGCCGGCGCGGTCCGGGCCGCGTACCGCGGAACACGGGCCGAGCCCGGACGCGGTACTGATCCGCAGGACCATGGAAACCGTCGCCCCCGTCGCTGACAAAACGACGTCGTATTTCTATGCGCTTTTGTTCATACGGCACCCGGAATTGCGCGAACTCTTCCCGGCGGCGATGGACAGCCAGCGCGACCGATTGCTGAAAGCGCTTCTCACCGCCGCAGAACACATCGACGACGCCGAGACGCTGACCGAATACCTCGCCCATCTGGGCCGCGGGCACCGCAAGTACGGCACCCGCCCCGAGCACTACCCGGCCGTCGGCGAATGCCTGATCGGCGCCCTGACCCGCTACGCCGCCGACATCTGGGACGACGAGGTCGAGGCCGCCTGGGTGCGCGCCTACACGGCGATCTCGCAGATCATGATCGACGCCGCGGCCGCCGACGAGAAGCACGCTCCGCCCTGGTGGCACGCCGAGATCGTCTCGCACGACCTGCGCACCCCGGACATAGCCGTGGTCACCGTGCGGCCCGACCAGCCCTACCCCTTCCTCGCCGGGCAGTACACGACACTGGAGACCCCCTGGTGGCCGCGCGTGTGGCGGCACTACTCCTTCGCGTCGGCCCCCCGCGGCGACGGCCTGCTCGTCTTCCACGTCAAGGCCGTCCCGGCCGGATGGGTCAGCGGGGCGCTGGTGCACCGCGCCCGGCCGGGCGACATCGTCCGGCTCGGCCCCCCGTCCGGCTCCATGGTCGTGGACCACAGCGCCGACAACGGTCTGCTCTGCCTCGGCGGCGGCACCGGCATCGCCCCCATCAAGGCGCTGGTGGAGGACGTCGCCGAGCACGGCCGGCGGCGCGCCATGGAGGTCTTCTACGGCGCCCGCAGCGACCACGACCTGTACGACCTCGACACCCTGCTGCGGCTGGACCGCACGCACCCATGGCTGTCCGTCCGCCCGGTGGTCTCCGAGGGCGGCCCCGGCAGTCTGCACGGTCAACTGCCGGAGATCGTGCACCAGTACGGCCCCTGGCCGGAGTTCGACGCGTATCTGAGCGGTCCGCCCGGGATGATCCGCCGGGGCGTGGACAGTCTGCTGCGCAGCGGCATCCCCTCGCAGCGCATCCGCCACGACCTGATCGAGGAACTGGTCGCGGCAGGCGACTGACACCCTCCGGCCCCGCCCCCGCCTCACGAGGAAAAACGTTGCCGCACCACCGCCCGGCCCGGATCAGCCCAGATCGGAGGAGAGCAGCCCCAGCACGCCCTCGATGTTGCCGTCCAGGTAGTGCCGCAGGGTGAGCGGGACGACCTCCACCGAGGCGAGCCCCACCCGGCTGAAGGGGACGCGCACGATCTCGTACGTCCCCGAGGGCTCGTCCACCTCGGGGCCGTGCCGCCGGGCCGGGTCCATGGACGCCAGCCGGCAGACGAAGAAGTGCTGCACCTTCACGCCGTGCGAGCCGTCGCCGGAGATGTGCTCGACGGTGTCGACGAAGGCGGGGACGACGTCGGTGACCTTGGCCCCGAGCTCCTCGTCGAGCTCACGGTGGAGGGCCTCCACCACGGTGGCGTCCTCGGCCTCCACGCCGCCGCCGGGGGTGACCCAGTACGGGTTGAGACCGGGCTTGGTGCGCTTGATGAGCACGAGGGAGTCGCCGTCCAGCAGGATGGCGCGGGCGGTGCGCTTGACCACGGGACGGGTGGCCGGGGCGGTCGGCGGAGCGGGTGGGGCAGGTGTTCCGGTGTCCGGGGGCATGCCTGAGATCTGCCGCGGCGCGGGAGGGCGCAAACGCCTCCGGGACGGCGAATCGGAACGCGCAGTTCCCCCGGACGTCACCCGCCGGCCGCCCGGCGCCCGCTCACCAGCCGGCCGCCGCCCGGATGAGCCGCTCGTGCACCCGCGCGATGTGCGGCAGGGCGAGCGTCCCGGCGCGCACGGAGACGAAGTAGGTGCGCAGCGGGGGCACCGGCGGCTCCAGCAGCGCCGCGGCGGCCCCTCCGGTCAGCGCCTCGCAGCACAGGTAGCGCGGCAGTACGGCCATGCCGACGCCGGCCAGTACGCACTCCAGCACCGCCCGCAGGTCCGGCACCACGATCGCCGGCACGATCGCGGGGCTGCTGTCGAAGACCGCCGACCAGTAGTGGTCGAGCAGCGGCATGCCCTCGTCGTAGGAGATCACCGGGACGTCGTCCAGGGCCCGAACGCCGTGGGTGTGCACGGCCTGCGGCCCGCCGATGCGCTCCTGCCAGGCGGGGGCCGCGACCAGGATCTGCTCCTCGTCCCACAGCGGGGTGGCGGCCAGCAGGCGGTCCCGCGGGCGGATGGTGCCCAGGGACACGTCGTGGTGCCCGGCGGCGAGACCGGCCAGCGCCTCGTCCTCGCCCGCGAGCGCTATGCGCAGTTGCAGGCCCTCGGCGACCAGCGGCGCCAGCGCGGGCAGGGCGCGCAGCGAGGTGAAGGTGGGGGGTCCGGCGAGGTGGAGGGTGCGGTGGCCGGAGTCCTCGGCGATGTCCCCCTCGGTGATCTCCAGGAGGGCGTCGAGGTGCGGGGCGACCCGGTGGGCCAGGTCGTCGCCGACCGGCGTGGGGCTGACCCCGCGCGGCAGCCGCAGGAACAGCGGGCGGCCGACCTGCCGTTCGAGGCTGCGGATCTGGCTGGTGACCGCGGGCTGGGACAGGCCCAGCAACTGGGCGGCCCTGGTGAAGGATCCGGCTCGGTGCACCGTGACGAACGTGCGCAGCAGAGCCAGATCCATGGAACCGCTCCCTTGAAGCGTCTGTCGTGCCCGCAACTATAAATATATCGATAGGTCTGCATCGCAACTGTGATTGGACACTGACGCAGAGTCAACTAGCCTTGTTCGAGCGGATCTCCGCGCGTAAAGCCAGGGTGGTCCGAGCCACGAGGGGGGAGGCTCGGGCCACCCATTCTGCGTAGCGCCGCCTACGTAGATATATCTGTTCTGCGTGAACAGCGGGCCCTACTTGGCGGCGTCGAGCGCGTGCAGCACGTCCCGCACGATGTCGGCCGCGTCCTCCACACCCACCGAGAAGCGGACAAAGCCCTCGGGCACCGCGTCCCCGCCCCAGCGCGCCCGGCGCTCGGCCGTGCTCGTCACGCTGCCGAAACTGGTCGCCTCGGTCGTCAGCAGCAGCGCGGACAGGAAGCGTTCGGCGTGCGCCTTGTCCGGGAGCGTGAAGGAGACGACGCTGCCGAAGCGGGCCATCTGCGCTGCCGCCACGGCGTGCGCGCTGTCCTCGGGGTGGCCGGGGTGGCGCACATCGGTGACCTCGGGGCGCTCCAGCAACGCGGCGGTCAGCGCCAGCGCGTTGGCGGCCTGCCGGTCCACGCGCAGCGCGAGCGTGGACAGCGAGCGGTGCGCCAGCCAGGCCTCCATCGGGCCCGGAATGGCGCCCACCGTCTTGCGCCACAGCCGTACCTGGGCGGCGAGTTCGGGGCGGCGGGTGGTCACGTAGCCCAGCAGCAGGTCACCGTGGCCGGACAGCGCCTTGGTGCCGCTGGCCACCGAGAAGTCCGCGCCGAGGTCGAGCGGGCGCTGACCGAGCGGCGTGGCCAGGGTGTTGTCCACGGCGACCAGCGCCCCGGCGGCGTGGGCCGCGTCGGCCAGGCGCCGGATGTCGCACACGTCCAGGCCCGGGTTGGACGGGGTCTCGATCCACAGCAGCTTCGCGCCGTGGAGCATCTCCGCCTGTGCGTCGCCCGCGGTCGGGGCGAGCCGTACCTCCACCCCGTACTCCTCCAGACGCCCCCGCAGGGAGCGGGTGGCCTGGTAGCAGTCCGAGGGGAGCACCACGGTGTCCCCGGTGCGCACCTGGGAGAGCAGCACGGAGGAGATCGCGCCCATGCCGGAGGAGAAGACCAGTGTCTCGGCGTCGGCGTCCGGGGACTCCAGGGCGGAGATGGCCTCCTCCAGCCGGGTCCACGTGGGGTTCTCGTCACGTCCGTAGGTGTACGGACCGGAGACGTCGCCCGGCAGGTGGAAATGCGCGGCGAAGACCGGGCCGGGCAGCGCGGGCTCGTGCGGCCGGGCTTCCGGGCGCCCGGCGTGCACGCTGCGCGTGCTGTCCCCGGGCGCGTTCTCGTACTCCGTCATCGCGCTCTCCTCGCTCTCCCCGCGACGTCGGACGTCACGGCGGACCATGTCGGTGTACGGCCCATCCAACCCGATCGGCCCTCAGGCCCGCGACAGGGCCTCCCGGGCGGCGCGGCCGGCGGCGGCGCCGTAGTGGCCGCCGAAGAGCGCCGCGTGCACCAGCAGCGGGTGCAACTGGTGCAGCGCCACCCGCTCCCGCCGCCCCGGAACCGGGCGCACCTCCTCGTACGCCGCGAGGATCCGCGGCATCTGCGGGCAGCCGAACAGCTCCAGCATCGCCAGGTCCGCCTCGGGGTCGCCGCCCTGCGCGGCGGGGTCGACCAGCCGGGCGCGGCCGTCGGCGGCGAACAGGACGTTGCCGGACCACAGGTCGCCGTGGATCAGCGCGGGCGGCCGCGGGGCTCCCGCGATCCGCGGCAGCAGCTCGCAGACCCGCTCCACCGACCGCACATCGGCCGGGGCCATCGCCCCGTCGCCGGCGGCCTGCCGCAGGAAGGGCAGCAGCCGGTGCTCGGCGTGGAAGGCCGCCCAGTCCTCCGGGGCGGCCGGCGGCGGCCCGGTGGGGGACGGCAGCGGGAGCCGGCCGAGGAAACCGGGGCCGGCGGGGCCCCAGGCCGCGGCCCGCACGTCGTGCAGTGCGGCCAGTTCACGGCCCAGCCGCTCGGCCTGGGAGGGCGTGGCGGGTCCGGGCTCGATCCACTCCAGGACCAGGGTGTTCCGGTCGGCCGCCAGCACCCGCGGCACCGCGACCGTGCCGGTGGAGCCGAGCAACCGCAGTCCCGCGGCCTCCGCGGCGAAGAAACCGTCCGGGGCGTCGTGGAGCGTCTTGGCGAAGACCGCGCCGGGTCCGCCGGGCCCGTCCAGCCGGGCCGCCGTGCAGATGGAACCGCCGCCCACCGGGACGGGATCGCCGGCGTCCCGGCCCAGCAGGGCCGACACGTCGGCAGCGAGGCCGGCGAGGCCGCCCCCGCCGGCGACGGCGGGCGGGTTCATGGCGCCGGGGCGGGCTCGCCGAGGGCGTCGCGCACGGTGTCCAGCAGGCCGTCGGCGGCGGCCTCGCACATCTCCAGGCACAGCGCGAAGCCGTCCATGTCCCCGTAGTAGGGGTCCGGCACGTCGAGTGCGCCGGCGTCCGCCGAGCCCGCGACCGCCGGGTCCCAGCTGCGCAGCAGCCGTACCTTGGCGGCGTCCTGCGGGGTCGGCGCGAGGCGCCGCAGGGCCCGCAGGTGCCCGGCGTCCAGGGCGACGACCAGGTCCAGCCCGGCGAACCACTCGGGCTGGAACTGCCGGGCGACGTGCTCGTGCCCGTACCCCGCGGCACGGAGCACGGAGACCGTGCGGTGGTCGGCGCCGTCCCCCTCGTGCCAGGAGCCGGTGCCCGCGCTGTCGATCACGACGCGGCCGTCGAGCCCGGCCTCCTCGACGCGGGCGCGGAAGACGTGCTCGGCCATGGGCGACCGGCAGATGTTCCCGGTGCAGACGAAGCACACCCGAAACGGTGTGCGGGACGACGACGCAGCGCTCATGGCCTCCATGATGCAGCTCTCGCGCTCAGTCCTCGTCGGGCAGGAGCATGTTGAGCGCCCAGGACACGATGCTGATGATCAGCCCGCCGAGCACGGCGGCCCAGAAGCCCTCGACGTGGAAGTCCAGGCTCAGTTTGCCGGACAGCCAGGAGGTCAGCAGCAGCATCAGGGCGTTCACCACCAGGGTGAACAGTCCCAGGGTGAGGATCAGCAGGGGGAAAGAGAGCAGCTTCACCAACGGCTTCACCAGCCAGTTGACCAGGCCGAAGACCAGGGCGACCAGGATCAGGGTGAGAGCCTTGTGCGCCGTGTCGTCACCGGTGAGCGTGATGTTGCCCACGAGCCAGATGGCCACGAGCAGGGCCCCGGCGTTCGCGAGCGTCTTGACGACGAAGTTCATCATGGCTGAGATCGTCGCAGAAGTGATCGCGCAGGCACAGGGGTGCAAGGGAGCGGGCAAGTGAAGGTGTTCCGGCTGGACGACCTGGAGGCCGAACGCGCCGCCAACAACGGCGCGTATCTGAGCTTCCTGCGGGAGCGGAACATGTCCGCCGGGCTGTACGCGCTGGCGGCGGGCGAGCTCGACCCGCAGAAGCCGCACGACCAGGACGAGATCTACCTCGTGGTGAGCGGCCGCGCGCTGATCACCGTGGGGGAGGAGACGACGCAGGTCGCGCGGGGCAGCGTGGTCCACGTGCCGGCCCGGGTGCCGCACCGCTTCCACCACATCAGCGAGGACCTGCGGGTCCTGGTGGTCTTCTCACCGCCGGAGGGATGAGGGCCGCCGTCCGGGTCCCGTAGGGGGACGGTCAGGGACGGATGGGGTCCGCCGGGCCTCCGCGCCGGCCCCTCGCGGCCCTAGCCTTGGGAGCAAGGACGATACGGAGGAGGAAACGGTGAAGCTGTTCGAGGGCGTTCCCTGGTGGGTCAAGTGGATCGCGGTGCCGGTGATCGCGATCGTGGTCTTCGGCGGCATGATCGCCAGCGCGGTCGGCTTCCTGTTCTGGCTGCTGTTCAAGGTGCTGATCTTCGTGGCGCTCGTCGGCGGCCTGGTGTTCGTCGTGAAGAAGGTCACCTCGTCGTCCTCGTCGTCGGACTCCCACGACCGGTGGTGACCCGGCGGGGCCCGGCGACGGACCGGACCCCGCGGGTGCGCGCCGCTCAGTCCTTGAGCGGGACGCGTTCGGGGCGTTGCGGCGCCGAGCCATTGGACGACGGCTCGGCCCCACCGTTCATCTGGGCGAGCAGCTGACGGGCCAGCCCCAGGCCCGTGCCGCCCATGGTGAGCGCCTTGGCGAACATCTCGGACATGCCGTCCGCGCCGTTGAGCAGCACCATGTGGTCGACGTTGCCGAAGGCGGACGCGCCGGCCCGGACGATCTCCGGCCAGTTCTCGGCCAGTTGCTGGGCGACGACCGCCTCCTGGTTCTCCGCCAGCGCGGCGGCCCGCGCCTTGATCGCCTCGGCCTCCGCCAGACCCCTCGCCTTCGCGGACTCGGCCTCCGCCAGACCGCGGGCCTGGGTGGCCGCGGCCTCGGCCTCGCCCGTGGCCCGGGTGGCCGCGGCGCTCGCCAGACCGCTGAGCTTCGTCTGCTCCGCCTGCGCGGCGGCGGCCGACTTCACCCGGTTCGCCTCGGCGATCGCGGCCAGCTCCGTCTCCTTGGCCTTCGCCTCGGCCGCCGAGATCCGCGCGTCGCGCTCGGCCTCGGCCAGTGTCCGCTTCTCGTACGCGGAGGCGTCCGCCGGCTTGCGGACGTCCGCCTGGAGCTGCTGCTCGCGCCGCTGCGCCTCCAGTTCGGCGACCCGGGTCTCCTGCACCACGACCTCCTGCCGGGCCGCGGCCTCGGCGAGCGGACCCGCCTGCTGCGCGGCCGCGGTGGCCTTGTCCCGTTCGGCCATGTAACCGGCCTGCAGGATCTGGCTGTCCCGGGTGGCCTCCGCCATCCGGGCCGCGGCCTGCTGCTCGGCCTCGGTGGCCATCCGGTCCGCCTCCGCCTGCGCGATACGGGCGTCACGGTGGACGGCGGCCGCGTGCGGGGCGGAGAGGTTCTTGATGTAGCCGGTCGGGTCGACGATCTCGTGGATCTGCAACGAGTCGATGATCAGGCCGAGCTTCTCCATCTCCGAGCCCGACGCCGCCCGGGTCTCGGCGGTCAGCCGCTCCCGGTCGCGGATCATCTGCTCCACCGTCAACCCGCCGACGATGGACCGCAGATGACCGGCGAAGACGTTGTGCACCCGCTCGGCCATGAACTTCTGCTGGTCCAGGAAACGCCGCGCGGCGTTGGCGATCGACACGAAGTCGTCGCCGACCTTGAAGATCACCACGCCGTGCACCTTGAGCGGGATGCCCTGCTGCGTGACGCAGTCCACGTTCAGCTCGGCCTCGTTGAGGTCGAGCGACAGCTTCCGCACCACCTGGACACCGGGCATCACCAGCGTTCCGCGACCGGTGACGACGCGGAATCCCATGCCCTCCCCGACACCGTCGGTACGGTGCTTGGAACCCGAGATGACCAGTGCCTCGTTCGGCTCGGCAACCCGCCACATGAGCCGGAACAGCACGACCACCACAATGAGAGCGACGAGCACCGCGCCCGCCGCGACGCCGATCACCATCGGCATACGCCCCCTTACGATTGGCCCCGATCGGGGCCGCGTACGGGAGTGTGCGCCTGCGCAAGACGCACCGGAAGATCCTGGCGCATCCTTGTCGCGTTCTTGATACGAACGGCTCCGTCCCCGTCAGCCGCCCCGTCGACTGCCCCTTCGGACGCCCCGTCAGCCGTACGCCGGCGCGACGTACACGGTCCGCGGCGGCAGGTACTCGACGACCACCACGACCGTGCCCTTCGCGATGCGCTCCCCCGCGGTCGCCGGGTACGCCAGGAAGGCCTCCGCACCCCCGCGGACCTGCACGATCACCTCGCCGACCAGCTCCGGGCCGACCGTGCCGGTCACCCTCCCCTGAAGCCCGATCACCTCGCCCACCCCCCCCGTACTCGCGCAGCTCAGCGCGCCCGCCGCCGGCGGCGCCCGCCGCCCGTGGGGACAGTGTCCCTCCCCGGGCGGTCCGCCGACACCACCAGCGCGGCCAGCGCGGTCGTCAGCGGCACGGCCACCACCAGCCCGATGCTGCCGACCAGGGTCCGGACGATCTCCTCGGCGACCAGCTCGCTGCCGGCCACCGCCAGCACGCCGCGCTGCGCGACGGAGAAGAGCAGCAGCAGGGGGAGCGCGGCGCCCGCGTACGCCAGCACCAGGGTGTTGACCACCGAGGCGATGTGGTCGCGCCCGATGCGCATCGCCGCCCGGTACAGCTTCCGCGGGCCGGCGCCCGGATCGGCCTCCCGCAGCTCCCACACGGCCGAGGTCTGGGTGACCGTCACGTCGTCCAGGACACCGAGCGAGCCGATGACGATGCCCGCCAGCAGCAGGCCGTGGATCTCGATGCCCGGGTAGAGGTCGTGGATCAGCCCGGTCTCGTCCGAGGTGTTGCCGCTCAGCACCGCCCAGTCGATGAACACCGAGCCCAGCAGCGCGATCAGCAGCAGCGAGCAGAGCGTGCCGAGCACGGCCACCGAGGTACGGGCGTTGAGACCGTGGCACATGTAGAGCGCGATCAGCATGATGGCGCTGCCGCCGATGACCGCCACCAGCAGCGGATCGCTGCCGTGCAGGATCGCCGGGAGGATGAACAGCGTCAGCACCGCGAAGCTGATGATCAGCGCCACCAGCGCCAGGATCCCGCGCAGCCGTCCGACCAGGACCACCGCCGCCGCGAAGAGCCCGGCCAGCAGCCACAGCGGCAGCGACCGGTCCACGTCGGCGACCGAGTACTGCAACTCCTTGGGCGCGGCGGGCGCGTAGGTCAGCAGGACCTTCTGCCCCTGCGTGTAGTGCCGGGTCTGGCTCGGCTGCACGATCTCGGTGAAGGTACGGCCGGTGTCCTTGCCGGAGGTGACCTTGATGGTCGCCCGCTCGCAGATCGACGGGGCCGCCGACGGGGCGGGCGAGGGGCCGCCGGACGGCGTCGCGCCGGGCCCGCCCGGGCTGTTCGGCACCGCGTTGACGTCCGCGCACTTGACGTTCTCGACCCGCACCACGCGGCCCGACTGGGTCTGCTGGTCGAACCCGACGCCCGTGCGCTTGTGGGCCGGCACCCCGTTGGGCCAGAGCACCACCAGGCCGACCACCACCGCGGCGACGAACGGGATCAGCACCGCGGCGATGACCTTCCGCAGGTGCCGGGAGACCGGCGGCACGGGCCCGTGGCCATGGCTGTGCCCGTGACCGTGCCCGTGCCCGTGGTCACGACCGTGCCCGTTGCCGTGCTCGGGGGGCTGGGGTTGCGCATGAGGGGAGTCCACGCGCCGATCATCCCAAGGCCCACTGGTGTGCGCCGGAGAAGACCCGCTAGCGTGGTCGCACCTTTGCACACCGCGGGAGCTCGGAGCACCGGGCTGAGAGGGCGCTGAACGGCCGAGGGCCACCAGCTGCGCCGACCGCTGAACCTGTTACCGGGTAATGCCGGCGTAGGGAGTGGGTCTCATGACCATGCGCGATGCGAACGCGCGCGAAATCGGCTGGCACAAGGGCTATGTGACCGGGTCGCGCCCGGACATCGAGGTCCCCGTCCGCCGGGTGCACCTCACCAATGGCCGCGACGTGACGCTGTACGACACCTCCGGTCCGTACACCGACCCCACCGTCACCACCGATGTGCGCCGCGGCCTGGAGCCGCTGCGCGAGAACTGGATCGTCGCCCGCGGCGACACCGACGCGTACCCCGGCCGTCCCGTCCGCCCCGAGGACGACGGCATCAAGCACACCGCACCCCGCGGCGGGCTGCGCAATCTGGACGCCGTCTTCCCCGGCCGCCCGCGCCTGCCCCGGCGCGGACGGGAGGGGCGGGCGGTCACCCAGCTCGCGTACGCCCGGCGCGGCGAGATCACCCCGGAGATGGAGTTCGTCGCGATCCGCGAGGACGTCGCCCCCGAGGTCGTCCGCGAGGAGATCGCGGCGGGCCGGGCGGTGCTGCCGGCGAACGTCAACCACCCGGAGACCGAGCCGATGATCATCGGCAAGCGGTTCCTGGTGAAGGTCAACGCCAACATCGGCAACTCCGCCGTCACCTCCTCCATCGAGGAGGAGGTGGAGAAGATGACCTGGGCCACCCGCTGGGGCGCCGACACGGTGATGGACCTGTCCACCGGCCGCAACATCCACACCACCCGCGAATGGGTGCTGCGCAACTCCCCCGTCCCCATCGGCACCGTCCCCCTCTACCAGGCCCTGGAGAAGGTCGACGGCAGGGCCGAGGAGCTGACCTGGGAGATCTACAAGGACACGGTCGTCGAGCAGGCCGAACAGGGCGTCGACTACATGACCGTCCACGCGGGCGTCCTGCTGCGGTACGTCCCGCTGACCGCCCGCCGCAAGACCGGCATCGTCTCCCGCGGCGGCTCGATCATGGCGGCGTGGTGCCTGGCGCACCACAAGGAGAGCTTCCTCTACGAGAACTTCGAGGAGCTCTGCGAGATCCTCGCCGCCTACGACGTCACGTACTCCCTGGGCGACGGCCTGCGGCCCGGCTCCATCGCCGACGCCAACGACGAGGCCCAGTTCGCCGAACTGCGCACGCTCGGCGAACTCAACACCGTCGCGAAGCGGCACGGCGTGCAGACCATGATCGAGGGGCCTGGGCACGTCCCGATGCACAAGATCGCCGACAACGTGAGACTGCAGCAGGAGATCTGCGAGGAGGCGCCGTTCTACACCCTCGGTCCGCTGACCACCGACATCGCGCCCGCCTACGACCACATCACCTCCGGTATCGGCGCCGCGATGATCGCCTGGTGGGGCACGGCCATGCTCTGCTACGTCACCCCCAAGGAGCACCTCGGCCTGCCCGACCGCGACGACGTCAAGACCGGCGTGATCACCTACAAGATCGCCGCCCACGCCGCCGACCTCGCCAAGGGCCACCCCGGCGCGCAGGACTGGGACGACGCGCTGTCCGACGCCCGCTTCGAGTTCCGCTGGGAGGACCAGTTCAACCTGGCCCTCGACCCGGACACGGCACGGGCCTTCCACGACGAGACGCTGCCGGCAGAGCCGGCGAAGACGGCGCACTTCTGCTCCATGTGCGGCCCGAAGTTCTGCTCGATGAAGATCTCCCAGGACATCCGGAGGCAGCACGGCGGCACGGCCGAGGAGATCGAGGCCGGTATGGCGGGGAAGTCCAGGGAGTTCGCGGCGGCGGGCAACCGGGTGTACCTGCCGATCGCGGAGACGGGCGGCGGGTCGGCCGGCTGACCCGGCCGCATCAGCGGAGGCGGGCCCGCCAGGCGACCAGTCCCGGCGGGCCCGCCTCCGCGAAACCCACCGCGAACGGCTTGCCGCCGTCGTCCGACGGTCAGTTGGGCGCGTGGTCTGGGCCGCCGTAGTCCGGGCTGGAGAAGTCGGGACTGGAGAAGTCGGGACTGGTGAACCGGTGCCCGGGTTCCGGGGAGGACTCGGGGCCGGGGCTGGAGAAGTCGGGGCTGGAGTAACCCAGGCGCGGCATGCGGTGGTTGCCGTCGCCGCCCGGGCGGTCCGGAGGGGGCGGGGCGGAGTCGGCGGCCTTGGCCAGGGCCGCGTTCAAGAAGGGCTGGAGGCCGCGTTCCAGCAGGGCCCGGCGCCAGATCTCGCGCGCCGCTGCGATCTCGGGCGGTTCGTCGGGTGGGCGGTCGCTCTCGGCGGTGGGGTCGTTGCGCAGGGCCGTGAGGAGCAGGCCGATCATGCCGACGACGATGCCGCAGGCGGCGACCGCCGCGAAGAGCCAGCCGGCCTGGCGCAGCGGACCGGCGATGTTCGGCTCGGGGTGGCCGAGCGCCAGGGCGTAGCCCAGGACCAGGAAGATCACGGCGGCGGTGCCGGCGAGGACGGGTGTGAGGACGGCGACGATCGCGAACAGCCCGGCGCCCGAGCCGTCGGCGACGCCCGGTGCGGCGGCGGCGTACCCGATGCCGGAGACGGCGGCGACCCGCTGTTCGCGGCGTTGCTCGGACAGCGCCTCGCGGGCCTTGACGTAACTCTCGTACTCCGGGGCCGCGCAGGCGGAGATGGGCGCGGCGGCGCTGAGCGCCATGGTGCGCAACTGCTCGGTGTTGAGCGGGTTCCGGGCGTCCGCGAGGGCGGCCCGGGTGCTCTCCGAGTGCAGAGCCGTGTCGAGGACGCGCTCGAACTCCGGGCGGTCCTCGGTCAGCAGATGTGGAGCGCTGTTCATGTGCATCCCCCGATGCTCCGTCTCCGGTGCCGCCCCGAAGTCCGCGCTGGAGTTCCGGACCGGCTGGGCGGAAGCGGAGGAGAAGCTGCCTACGGATAACCCGATGGTAGAGCGCGGAGGTGACGGGGTGACAGAGTGTTTCCGGAAAATGGGGGTTTCGGGGGCTACAACGGCAGGCGTGCGACCAGGAGTTTGCCGTCCATGGTCACCCCGCCGTCCATCGCCACCGCGAGGTCGTCGGCGTAGACGTGCGGTCCCTCGATGACGGTGGTCCGGTCGGGGGAGTCCGCGGTGTACTCCCCGCCGACCTCGCCGAGCAGGTACGGGATGGGGCTGTGGCCGTGCACGACGCGCCGGCCGCCGTAGGTGTCCAGCAGTTCCCGTGCCGCCTGCGCCCCGGTCTCGCCGCGGAAGGCGAAGCGCCGGGTGAACTTGCGGAACAGCTCCCAGCACTCGTCGGCGTCGCCGCGCTGCAGGATGCCGGTGACCGTGTCGTTCATGGCGTCGATGGTGTCGCCGTACTCCAGGTACGCCGTGGTGTCGGAGTGCAGCAGGAGGTGGCCGTCGGCGAGGGCGGCCGCGTCCAGCCGGGACATCCAGGCGATGTGGTGGTCCTCGAGCCGCTCCATGTCGCTGGTCTGGCCGCCGTTGAGGCGCCAGGCGGCCAGGAAGGTGGCGGTGCCGGCGGCGGAGTTCACGGGTGTGTCACCGAAGCGGTGGGCGCCGTAGAGCAGCAGCTCGTGGTTGCCCATGAGGGCGCGGGTGTAGCCGCCGGCGGCGGCGGCCTCGGCGGACAGCTGCATGACCAGATCGATCACGCCGACGCCGTCCGGGCCGCGGTCGGTGAAGTCGCCGAGGAACCACAGCCGGGCGTTGCCGGCCGCCCAGTGGCCCTCGGAGTCGATCAGCCCGATCGCGTACAGGGCGTCGCAGAGCTCGCCGAGGTAGCCGTGGACGTCGCCGACCACGTAGAGCGGGCCGAGCGGCGGTTCGTCGGCGGCGCTGATGACCGGGAGGTCGCGCTGGGTGGGCGTGTACTCCTCGGGGAGCGGCGCCTCGTCGACGAGCGTGGGCTCGTAGCCGGACTGCGGGCCGGGAGGCGCCGGTGGCGCGCTCTGGGCCGCGGCCTGAGCACCCTGTGGACGCCCGCCGAACCCCGTGCCGAGCATGGGTCCCTGACCTGCCCCCTGAGTCATCGAACCCTCCACCGTCGCGCCGCCATCCGCCCATCATAGGAATGACGATGTCGCGACGTGACACACCTGGTGATAGCGATTTCATCTGGTCCGGACAAAACCCCCCGGGGCGGGCCCATCGTGCCCTGGAGGATACGGCTCCGCATCGGTGGGTCCGGGTGCGCGCCGCGGTGCCCCCGCTCCCCGCCGCTCGCGCGGCTCATCCCCCGGAGGGGCCCCGCGGCGGGTTCACCGTGGTGCGGGGGGAGCGCGGTTGGGAGGAGGTGCGGACGATGAGGTCCGTCGGCATGACCTGCTGCACCGGCCGGCCGTCGTCGACGCCTTCGATGGCGTCGATGAGCAGTTGGACGACCGCGGTGCCGATGCGTCCCGGTTTGAGGGAGAGCGTGGTGATGGGCGGCTCGGTTGCCGCGTAGACCATGCTCTCGCTGCAGCACACCAGCAGCAGGTCCTCCGGGACGCGCAGCCCGTAGCGGCGGGCGGCGGCCAGCAGGTCGGTGCCGTTGGGGTCGAAGAGGCCGTAGACCGCGTCGGGCCGGTCGGGGCGGGCGAGCAGCCGGTCGGCGGCGACGGCCCCGGCGCAGGGGTCGTGGGCCGGGTAGGACTCGACCACCGGTTCCTGCCCGATCCGCTCGCACCAGCTCAGATAGGCGCTGGTGGACAGCCGGGTGTAGGTGTCCGTGCTGGTGCCGGTGAGCAGGCCGATCCGGCGCGCGCCGGACTCGGCGAGATGGTCCAGGATGCCGAGCACGGCGGCCTCGTGGTCGTTGTCGACCCAGGCCTGGACGGGCAGGCTGCCGGCCGGGCGGCCGTCGCTGACCACGGGGATGCCCTGCCGGACCAGTTCGGTGACCATCGGGTCGTGGTCGGAGGGGTCGATCACGACGGTGCCGTCGAGCGCCACGTTGCTCCACACGTCGTGGCGGGACGAGGCGGGCAGGATGACCAGGGCGTAGCCGCGCGCGAGCGCGGCCGAGGTGGCGGCCCTGGCCATCTCGGCGAAGTACGCGAACTCGGTGAAGGTGAAAGGTTCTTCCCCGTAGGTGGTCACGGTCAGCCCGATGAGCCCCGACCGGCCGGTGCGCAGCGTTCGGGCGGCGGCCGAGGGCCGGTAGCCCAGCCGTTCGGCGACCTCACGGACGTGGCGGCGGGTGGCGTCGGGCAGCCGGCCCTTGCCGTTGAGCGCGTCGGAGACAGTGGTGATCGAGACACCGGCCGCGGCGGCCACGTCCCTGATGCCCGCCCGCTCCAGCCGGCGTCCGACGGGCCGGTTCGCCTGGTGGTTCCCTGCTGCTGTCATGGCGTGGTGATAGTAGGGCTCGGGTGGTCCGTTCGCGGGGGGCCCGCGTGGCGCATTGACAGAGACGTTTCTTCGTCCCGCGATCCGGGACGAGGCCTTGAATGCGCAGGTCGCATGAGGTTTCGACCGCTGGTTGCGCGACCGGCCGCCGGGATCCCAGGGGCATGTGCCCCTGGTCGGGAGCCGTATCAACTCACCCCTACGAGGGATGCGCGCCACCGCGCGCGCCACCGGCGCGCATGGCTTTCTCCAGCACGCCGCGGCGGCCGGGCGCCCCTCGGTGCCCGCATGCCTCAGGGCCTCCCCAGAGAGCAGGGCCGCTCATAGGGTGTGGGCATGAACCCCCGACTGCGCCGCGAACTGGACGGTATCCCCACCTACAAGCCGGGTCGACCCCCGGCGGTGGCGGACGGCGTGACGGCTTACAAGCTGTCCTCCAACGAGAATCCCTACCCGCCGCTGCCCGGTGTCCTCGAGGCGGTCACGGCCGCCGCGGGGAGCTTCAACCGCTATCCCGACATGGCCTGCACCGCCCTCCAGTCCGAACTGGCGGACCGGTTCGGCGTTCCCCCCGAGCACATCGCGACCGGCACCGGATCGGTCGGCGTGGCCCAGCAGTTGCTCCAGATCACCTCGGGCCCCGGCGACGAGGTCGTCTACGCCTGGCGGTCCTTCGAGGCGTATCCGATCATCACGCAGATCAGCGGCGCGTCCGCGGTGCCGGTCCCGCTGGACGCCGAGGAGACGCACGACCTCGACGCGATGGCGGACGCGATCACCGACCGCACCCGGCTGGTCTTCGTCTGCAACCCCAACAACCCCACCGGCACCGTGGTCCGCCGCGCCGCGCTGGAGCGCTTCCTGGACCGCGTCCCCTCCGACGTGCTCGTCGTCCTCGACGAGGCGTACAAGGAGTTCATCCGCGACCCCGAGGTGCCCGACGGCGCCGAGGTCTACCGGGACCGGCCCAACGTCGCCGTGCTGCGCACCTTCTCCAAGGCGTACGGCCTGGCCGGCCTGCGTGTCGGCTTCGCGATCGCGCACGAGCCGGTGGCGGTGGCGCTGCGCAAGACCGCCGTCCCCTTCGGCGTCAGCCAGCTCGCCCAGGACGCCGCGGTGGCCTCGCTGCGCGCCGAGGAGGCGCTGATGGACCGGGTGGACGCGCTGGTCGCCGAGCGGGCCCGGGTGTACGAGGGGCTGACCGCGCAGGGCTGGACGGTCCCGGTGACGCAGGCCAACTTCGTGTGGCTGCGGCTGGGGGACCGTACGGCGGACTTCGCGGCGCGGTGCGAGAGCGCGGGGGTCACGGTGCGTCCGTTCGCCGGTGAGGGCGTGCGGATCACGATCGGTGAGACCGGCGCCAACGATGTGCTGCTGCGTACGGCCGAGGCCTTCCGCAAGGAGCTGTAGCCCCCGGCGCTTCCTCCCTTTTGCCCCCTCCCACCCCCCGGTGCGAGGGGGCAAAAGTGTGTACGTCATACTGAGCTTGTGAATGCGTTCACTTTCACAAGCTCATCTAGACAGGAGGCGTGACGTGGACCTGGCACTGGACCCCGTCGTCGTCGCGCGATGGCAATTCGGCATCACGACCGTCTACCACTACCTCTTCGTGCCCCTCACGATCTCCCTCGCCGCCCTGACCGCCGGCCTCCAGACGGCCTGGGTGCGCAGCGGCAAGGAGAAGTACCTCCGGGCGACGAAGTTCTGGGGCAAGCTCTTCCTGATCAACATCGCCATGGGGGTGGCCACCGGCCTGGTCCAGGAGTTCCAGTTCGGCATGAACTGGTCGGACTACTCGCGCTTCGTCGGCGACGTGTTCGGCGCCCCGCTCGCCTTCGAGTCGCTGATCGCCTTCTTCTTCGAGTCCACCTTCATCGGCCTGTGGATCTTCGGCTGGGACAAGCTGCCGCAGAAGCTCCACCTGGCCTGCATCTGGCTGGTCTCGCTGGGCACCATCCTGTCCGCGTACTTCATCCTCGCCGCCAACTCCTGGATGCAGCACCCGGTCGGCTACCGCTACAACAAGGTCACCGGCCGCGCCGAACTCACCGACTTCTGGGCCGTGCTCACTCAGAACACCACGCTCGTGGTGGTCTTCCACACGCTGACCGCGGCCTTCCTGACCGGCGCCGCCTTCATGATCGGCATATCGGCGTACCACCTGGCCCGCCGCAAGCACGTCGCCGTCATGCGCACCTCGCTGCGCCTCGCCCTGGTCACCGCCGTCGTCGCCGGCCTGCTCACCGCGATCAGCGGCGACCGGCTGGGCAAGGTCATGTACCAGCAGCAGCCGATGAAGATGGCCGCCGCCGAGGCCCTGTGGGACGGCCAGTCCCCGGCCCCGTTCTCGATCTTCGCGTACGGCGACGTCGAGAAGGGCCACAACACCGTGGCCGTCGAGGTCCCCGGCCTGCTGTCCTTCCTCGCCCACGACGACTTCAGCTCGTACGTCCCCGGCATCAACGACGTCAACAAGGCCGAGCAGCAGAAGTACGGCCCCGGCGACTACCGGCCCAGCGTCCCGGTCGCCTACTGGGGCTTCCGCTGGATGATCGGCTTCGGCATGACCTCCTTCGCGGTCGGTCTGGCCGGACTCTGGCTCACCCGCCGCAGGTTCTGGCTCGCCGAGGACCGGCGCACCGGCGACGACGAGCCACCGCACCTGATGCTCACCAGGAACACCGCCCTCTCCCCGACGCTGTCCCGCTGGTACTGGCGGATCGGGCTGCTCACCATGGGCTTCCCGCTGATCGCCAACTCCTGGGGCTGGATTTTCACCGAGAACGGCCGCCAGCCGTGGGTCGTGTACGGGCTGCTGCGCACCGAGGACGCGGTCTCCCCCGGCGTCTCCACCGCCGAGATGCTGACCTCGCTGGTCGTCCTCACCGCGCTCTACGCCGTCCTCGCCGTCGTCGAGGTCAAGCTCCTGGTCAAGTACGCCAAGGCCGGGCCGCCCGAGCTCACCGAGGCCGACCTCCATCCCCCCACGAAGATCGGCGGCGACGCCGACGCCGACCGCCCGATGGCCTTCTCGTACTAGGGAGAGACGGCATGCACCTCCACGACGTCTGGTTCGTCATCATCGCCGTCCTGTGGACCGGCTACTTCTTCCTCGAGGGCTTCGACTTCGGCATCGGCGTCCTCACCCGGCTGATCGCCCGTGACCGCCCCGAGCGGCGGGTGCTGATCAACACCATCGGCCCGGTCTGGGACGGCAACGAGGTCTGGCTGATCACCGCCGCCGGTGCCACCTTCGCCGCCTTCCCCGAGTGGTACGCCACCCTCTTCTCCGGCTTCTACCTGCCGCTGCTGGTGATCCTGCTCTGCCTGATCATCCGGGTCGTCGCCTTCGAGTACCGCGCCAAGCGCCCCGACGAGCGCTGGCAGACCACCTGGGAACGGGCCATCTTCTGGACCTCCCTCATCCCCGCGTTCCTGTGGGGCGTGGTCTTCGCCGACATCGTGCACGGCGTGGCGATCGACCGGTCCGGTGACTACACCGGGCAGGTCTGGGACCTGCTCGGTCCGTACGCCCTGCTCGGCGGCCTGGTCACGCTCAGCCTCTTCACCTTCCACGGGGCGGTCTTCGCGGCGCTCAAGACGCTCGGTGACATCCGCGCACGGGCCCGCCGCTTCGCCACCGGCGCCGGTGCGGTCACCGCGCTGCTCGCGGCGGCGTTCCTGGTGTGGACGCGAGGCGACGGCGGGGACGCCGCGAGCCTGGCCACCGCGATCGCCGCCGTCCTGGCGCTGCTCGGGGCGCTCGGCGCGAATCTGCGCGGACGGGAGGGCTGGGCGTTCGCCCTGTCCGGGATCACGGTCGTCGCCGTCGTGGCGACGCTCTTCCTGACGCTCTTCCCGGACGTCATGCCCTCGTCGCTGGACCCGGCGTGGAGCCTGACGGTCGAGAACGCGTCCTCGACCCCCTACACCCTGAAGATCATGACCTGGTGCGCGGGGATCGCGGCACCCCTGGTCGTGCTCTACCAAGGGTGGACGTACTGGGTGTTCCGCAAGCGGATCGGCACCCAGCACATCGCCGAAGCGCACTGAGCGACACGAGGGGCTGTTTCACGTGAAACCCGTCGACCCGCGGCTGCTGCGGTACGCCCGCGCCACCCGCGTCTTCCTCGCCGTCTCCGTCCTGTTGGGCCTCGCCGGTGCGGGGCTGGTCATCGCCCAGGCGATGCTCCTCGCGAAGATCGTGGTCGGCGGGTTCCAGGACGGCCTCGGCACGGGGGAGTTGCGCACCCCGCTGCTGCTGCTCGCCGGGGTCGCGGCCGGCCGCGCGCTGGTCTCCTGGCTCACCGAACGGTGCGCCCACCGGGCCGCGGCGGAGGTGAAGTCCACCCTGCGCACCCGGCTGATCGACCACGCGACCCTCCTCGGCCCGGCACAGCTCACCGACCGCCGGACCGGCGAACTCACCGCCCTCGCCACCCGCGGAATCGACGCCCTCGACGGCTACTTCGCCCGCTACCTGCCGCAACTCGGGCTCGCCGTCGTCGTTCCCGTCGCCGTCCTCGCCCGCATCGTCACCGAGGACTGGGTCTCGGCAGCCGTCATCGCCGGCACCCTGCCCCTCGTCCCGCTGTTCATGGTCCTCATCGGCTGGGCCACCCAGGCCCACATGGACCGCCAATGGCAGCTGCTCGCCCGGCTGTCCGGGCACTTCCTCGACGTCGTCGCCGGCCTGCCCACACTCAAGGTCTTCGGCCGTGCCAAGGCGCAGGCGGCGTCGATCCGGGCCGTCACCGCCGACTACCGGCGGGCCACGATGCGGACGCTGCGCATCTCCTTCCTCTCCTCCTTCGCCCTCGAACTGCTCTCCACGCTCTCCGTGGCCCTCGTCGCGGTCGGCGTCGGCATGCGCCTCGTGCACGGTGAACTCGACCTGTACACCGGGCTGGTCATCCTCGTCCTCGCACCCGAGGCCTACCTGCCGCTGCGCCAGGTGGGCACCCACTACCACGCGGCCGCCGAAGGGCTGTCGGCCGCCGACGAGGTCTTCGCCCTGCTGGAGACCCCGGCCCCGCGGCACGGGGACGCCGCCGCCCCCGACCCGCGGACCGCGGCCGTCGAGGCCGAGGGCCTCACCGTGGCAGGCCGCCTCGGTGCGGTGTCCCTGCGGGTCTCCCCCGGTGAGACGGTGGCGATCACCGGGGCCAGCGGCGTCGGCAAGTCCACGCTGCTGAGCGTGCTCCTCGGCTTCACCCGGCCGACCGCCGGACGCGTCCTGGTCGGCGGCACCGACCTCGGCGCCCTCGAACTCGCCGACTGGCACCGCCACATCGCCTGGGTCCCGCAGCGGCCCCACCTCTTCGCCGGCACCATCGCCGACAACGTCCGGCTCGCCCGCCCGGACGCCGACGACGCGCAGGTGCGCGCCGCCCTCGACGACGCGGGCGCCCCCGAACTCGAACCCGCCCGCCGGCTCGGCGAGGCCGGCTCCGGGCTCTCCGCGGGGCAGCGCCAACGGGTCGCGCTCGCGCGGGCGTTCCTCGCCGACCGGCCGATTCTCCTGCTGGACGAGCCCACGGCGGCGCTGGACGGCGGGACCGAGGCCGCCGTGGTCGAAGCGGTCCGGCGGCTCGCCGTCGGCCGCACCGTCCTGCTGGTCGTCCACCGGCCCGCGCTGCTGGCGATCGCGGACCGCGAGGTGCGGCTCGGCGACGGACCGGTGCGCACGGACATCCGGACCTCCGGGGTGGCGGGGTTCTCCCCGCGTCCGCCGGCGCCCGCCGAACCTGCCGACACGGACACGGACACGGACACCGGCGCCGGCGCGCCCGCCCGTTCCACCGGGACCCGGCCGGGGGAGACCGGCGCGGCGCGGCGCATACGGGCCGCGGCGTCGCCGCTGCGGCCGCGGTTCGTGCTCGCGCTGGTGCTGGCGGCGCTCGCGCTGCTGAGCGCGGCCGGCCTGATGGCGACCTCCGCATGGCTGATTGCGCGGGCCTCGCAACAGCCCCCGGTGCTCTATCTGATGGTCGCGGTGACGGCGACCAGGGCCTTCGGTATCGGACGCGCCGCGTTCCGGTACGCGGAGCGCCTGGTGTCGCACGACGCGACGTTCCGCGCGCTCGCGGACCTGCGGGTGGCCGTCTACCGCCGCCTGGAACGCCTCGCGCCGGCCGGGCTGCGCGACATCCGCCGCGGGGACCTGCTCTCCCGCCTCGTCGCGGACGTGGACTCCCTCCAGGACTACTTCCTGCGCTGGCTGCTGCCCGCCTCCGCGGCCGCGCTCACCGGCGCCGTGGCGGCCGGTTTCACGGCGTGGCTCCTGCCGGAGGCCGGGGCCGCCCTCGCCCTGGGGCTGCTCGCGGCGGGCGTGGCGGTACCGGCACTGTCGTCCGCGCTGTCCCGCAGGGCGGAGCGCGCCCTGGCCCCGGCGCGCGGGGCACTGGCCACGCAGGTGGTCGACGTGCTCACCGGCACGGCCGAGGCGGCCGTCGCCGGGGCGCTGCCCGCACGGCGCGCGAAGGCCGCGGACGCGGACCGGGCGCTGACCCGGATCGCGGCCCGCTCGGCGGCGGGGGCCGCGCTCGGCGCGGGCCTGAGCAGCCTGCTGACCGGGCTGACCGTCGTCGTGTGCGCGTTCGCCGGGGTGCAGGCCACCGCTGCCGGCCGGCTGGACGGCCTGGAGCTCGCGGTGGTCGTGCTCACCCCGCTCGCCGCGTTCGAGGCGGTCGCGGGTCTGCCCCTCGCGGCCCAGCACCGCCGCCGCAGCCTGCGCGCCGCACAGCGCGTCCACGACGTCCTGGACGCCCCCGAGCCCGTACGGGAGCCGGAGCACCCGGCGCGGCCGCCGCGGGCACCGCACCCGGTGGTGCTGCGCGCCCTGACCGCGCGGCACCCCGGGCAGCCGGTGCCCGCCCTCGACGGCGTCGACCTGGAACTGACCGCCGGCCGCCGCCTCGCCGTCGTCGGCCCGTCCGGCGCGGGCAAGACCACCCTGGCCCACGTCCTGCTCCGCTTCCTGGACCCGGAGTCCGGCGCCTACACCCTCGCGGGCACCGACGCGACGACCCTCGACGGCGACGCCGTCCGCCGCATGGTGGGGCTGTGCGCCCAGGACGCGCACGCCTTCGACAGCACGGTCCGGGAGAACCTGCGGATGGCCCGCCCCGGCGCCGCGGACGCCGAGCTGACGGACGCCCTGGCCGCCGCCCGGCTGGACATCGGCCTCGACACCCCCGTGGGGGAGCACGGCACCCGCCTGTCCGGCGGCCAGCGCCAGCGCCTCGCCCTCGCCCGCGCGCTGCTCGCCGGCTTCCCCGTCCTCGTGCTCGACGAGCCCGCCGAGCACCTCGACCTGGCCACCGCCGACGCCCTCACCGCCGATCTGCTGGCCGCGACGGCCGGCCGGACGACCGTCCTGATCACTCACCGCCTCACCGGACTGGCCGAGGTCGACGAGATCGTCGTCCTCGACCGCGGCCGGGTCGTGCAGCGCGGCACCTACGACGAGCTGGCCGTCGCCGAGGGCCCCTTCCGCCGCACGCTGGAGCGCGAACGCGCAGCTGACACGCGGACCGCGGCGCTTCCCGCACCGGCGTGAGGGCCGCTCCCGGCCTACGCTCGCCGTATGGCAGAACGACTCGCCAAGCTGCTCGACGCGGTCGGCTCCGTCACCACGGCACTGCTCGGCAACCCGGGGGCCGGGGCGCTCGACGTCGTCGCGGAGCAGGCCCGTGGGCTGGTGGAGGCCGACGCCGGGCTCGTTCTGCTGCCGACCGCCGAGGCCGGCCTGGAGGTCGTCGCGGCTTCGGCCGACCATCCGGCGGGCCTGGTCGGCACCGTCCTGGAGGGCGACAGCCCGGCCGTCGGGCCCCTGCTGGCGGGGGAGCCGGTCCACATCGAGGACGCGGCCACCGACGACCGCATGGGCGCGACCATCACGCCCCGCTTCGGGCCCAGCATGATGCTGCCGCTGCTGAGCAGCGGGCATGTGATGGGGGCGCTGGCCCTGCCACGGGTGCGCGGCGCCCCGGGCTACACCGAGGACGACCGCATGTTCGCCACGCAGTTCGCCGCGCAGGCCGCACTGGCGCTGCTGCTCGCCGAGGCGCAGCGGGACCGCAACCGGCTGGCGGTGTACGAGGAGCGCGACCGTATTGCCCGCGACCTGCACGACCTGGTCATCCAGCGGCTCTTCGCCACCGGGCTGATGCTCCAGGGCGCCATCCGCAAATCGGTGCCGCCCGAGGCCGAGGCGAGCATCGCGCACGCCGTCGACGAGCTGGACGCCACCATCCAGGAGGTGCGCACCGCGATCTTCGCCCTCCAGCAGGAGCCCGGTGACGACGCCCCGGCGGGACTGCGCGCCCAGGTGCTGCGGGAGACCTCCGTGGTCGCCCGGGGCCTGGGCTTCCCGCCGTCCGTGCGCTTCGTCGGCCCCGTCGACTCACGGGTCGGCGCGCTGAGCGCGCGCAACCTGATCGCCGCGCTGCGGGAGGCGCTGTCGAACGTGCTCCGGCACGCCGGGGCCACCCGGGTCGAGGTGGTCGTGGACGCCACCGCCGTGCTCGGCGACGGGCTGGAGGGGGTCCGGCTCATCGTCTCCGACGACGGGGTCGGCATCCCGGAGACCGGGCGGCGCAGCGGCCTGCGCAATCTGGCCCGGCGGGCCGAGGCGCTGGGCGGCGAGTCCACCTTCGGACCGGGCCCCGACGGCAAGGGCACCACCCTGGCCTGGGAGGCGCCCCTGTGACGGTGGCCTGGGCAGCTCAGCGGTCGCTCAGCGCTTCGAGAGCATCCGCTCGATGACCCGCGCGACGCCGTCGTCCTCGTTGGCGGCGGTGCGGTGCGTGGTGGCCGCCAGCACGTCCGGATGGGCGTTGGCGACGGCGTACGAGGTGCCCGCCCACGACAGCATCCCCAGGTCGTTGGGCATGTCGCCGAACGCGACCACCTCGTCGGCGCTGATCCCGCGGTCGGCGCAGCAGCGGGCCAGTGTGGTCGCCTTGCTGACGCCGGTGCCGCTGATCTCCAGCAGCGCGGAGGGGCTGGAGCGGGTGATCTCCGCGTACTCCCCGGCCGCGGCCAGCGCCGTGCGCAGGAAGACGTCCGGGTCCATCGACGGGTGCTTGGCCAGCAGCTTCAGCACCGGCTGACCGCCTCCGGCCGCCCCGACCAGCTCCTCCACGGGCGCCACGATCGCGTCGGGCACGGGTGAGTACGGCGGGTACTCCGGCTCGTACGCGAAGCCGCCGGTCAGTTCCACGGCGAAGGTCGTACCGGGCACGGTGGTGCGCAGGGCCGTGACCACGGACAGCGCGTCGCGCGCGTCGAGCGGATAGGCCGCGAGCAGCCGCCCCCGGTGCAGGTCGTAGACGGCGGCGCCGTTGGCGCAGATGGCCATGCCGTGGCCGGCGGTGTGCTCGGCGACGACATGCATCCACCGGGCCGGACGTCCGGTGACGAAGAAGACCTCGACACCTGCCGCCTCCGCGTCCGCGAGCGCGGCGATCGTCCGGTCGGAGACGGTCTTGTCGTCGCGCAGCAGCGTGCCGTCCAGATCGGTGGCGATCAGCCGCGGTACGGGGACCGAGAGGAGGGAGTCCGTGGAGGGGGGAGGCTGGGTGGCTGAGGTCACCGCCCCATGGTCGCTTATCCGGCCGCGGATGGCTGCAGCCGGGGACCGGGTGCGATCACCGCCACATTCCGCGCCGCGGCATTGTCAGTGGCGGCTGTCACCATCACGGCATGGCACTCATGACGCGTTGTGAGGAACAGCCCGACCGGGAGCCGGTGCTCCTGGCCGATGCCGTGGCGACCGTCCTGGACGGGATCGGCTTCGGCTCCCGCGGGGAGATTCCCGCCCAGGTCCCCGTCCAGGTCCGCGTCGCCGATCCGGCGGCCGGCACCCCCGCCACCTGCGCCCGGTGCGGCTCCGCCGCCGTGTCGCACCGTACGACCGGTGGCCGCCGGGCCGGCCACGCCGACGTCTGCCCGGCGGGGCCACCGCCGGGCGCGCCGGCGGTGCCGCTCGCCCGGTGGCGGCGGCGGGGGACCGGGCACAGCCTCAGCTGAGCTGCGCGGGGGCCTCGGTGGCGATGCGCTCGAAGACCTTCTCGTCGGCCGCGTAGACCGAGTCCGCCACCGGCCAGTGCAGGACGATCTCGGTGATGCCGACCTCCGCGTAGCGGCCTGCGAAGTCCACGAAGGCGTCCAGGGACTCCAGTGGGCGCTCCGCCGTGGACCCGGTGAGCAGCACCCGCTCCAGCTCGCCCGGATCGCGGTCGATCTCCGCGCACGCGATCTCCAGCTTGTCGAACTGCCGGGAGACCACCGTCGGGCAGTCCTCGACCGGCACGTCGGCCGGACCCCTGGGGTCGCCGTACGTCACCCACGCCTGCCCGTAGCGCGCGGTCAGCTGCATCCCGCGCGGCCCCGTGGCCGCCACGGCGAACGGGATCCGCGGCCGCTGCACGCAGCCGGGGATGTTCCGCACCTCTCGCGCCGAGTAGAACTCCCCCTCGTAGTCCGCGACCGGTTCGGTCAGCAGCCGGTCCAGCACCGGCAGGAACTCCCCGAACCGGTCCGCCCGCTCCCGCGGCGTCCACGCCTCCTGGCCCAGCGCCGTGGCATCGAAGCCGGTCCCGCCGGCGCCGATGCCCAGCGTCAGCCGGCCGTCGCTGACGTCGTCCACGGTGATGAGTTCCTTCGCCAGCGTCACCGGGTGCCGGAAATTGGGCGACGTCACCAGCGTGCCCACGCGCATCCGCTCCGTTGCCGCGGCCGCCGCCGTCAGCGTCGGCACCGCCCCGTACCAGGGGCCGTCCCGGAAGCTCCGCCACGACAGGTGGTCGTAGGTGTAGCCGGTGTGGAAGCCGAGTTGCTCGGCCCGCCGCCACACCTCCCGTCCCTGCGCGGCCCAACGGTAGATCGGCAGAATCACAGTGCTCAGACGCATGGAACGACCATACGGCCCGGCCCTCGGGCCTCTCCCCGTGTCCACCGGCCGACGCCGCCGGTCGTCCCTGCCGAAGCCGCCGATGGGGGAACGCGGCGTCCGTCCGGCCATGCCGCCGCAGCCGTGCACGGCGCGTGCGACCCCGCGCATCCGCCACCGGAAGCCGCGCCGGGGCTTTGGGCACGTCGGGTGGTCCTCGGCGCGGACACCGCCCGAGCGGAGCGGTCGGGAAGGCCACCACGGCCTCCCGCCCCTCAAGCCGGGCCTTGGGACCGTCGGGAAATAACACCGGTGTCCATGACCCGCAACTCGGGAGATTGTCAGGTGAGCGGGCCTCCGAACGGGGCTGAGGGGGCCCCGCTTGGGCCACCCGGGTGGTGTTGATCCGAATATCGCCACTCTCGAGGTGCGCTTCCGGGCATTTCGTGCTCACTTCCGCATCATCGGACTAGTCGCTCCCCGACTCACGAGGAAGTGAGAGGTCATGGCTGCCAACAATTACGCCAAGGCGTTCTGGAACGCCTTCGTCACGCTCCTTCTCAAGATGATCGCCGGTCTCGGCTTCGCCGTCCCGGCGGGCCGTACCACCGCCGCCGTCGCCCCGCGACCGGAGGCCGCCCCGCTCTCCCTGGTGGAGGCGCTGCTCGCCGAGACCGCCAGGGAGGTGAACGCACCACCCACGGGCGCGGCAGCGGAACGCCGCGAACCCGTCCTTCCGCCCCGGGTGCGGTCGGCCCGCCATCTCGTTCCCGCCGCCCGGCCGCGGCCCCGGCCCGACCGGGCGACACGGCAGGCCACCGCGCACCGCGCCGCCCTCGCCCGCCGTGCGGCCGTCCCGTCGCCGTCGGCCGGCTCGCCAGGATCCACCGCGTCGCACGAGTCGTCCGCCGCGCACGCCCTCGTCCCCCGCATCGCCGAGTGCCTGCGCGAGCTGTCGCTGCCGCCCACGATGAAGCAGCGCATCCGCGCCGAAGCCCACGGCGCCTCCCCGGTGGCACGCAGTGGTTCGCGCCGGGTCCGTGAGAACGCGTCCGGTCAGCCGGCGATGGCCGGTGCCGACGAGAGCTCGGCCAGGACCGCGGCCGAGGCGCACGCCCGCACGGCCGACCGCCGCCGCGACTGGGCCCTGTGCGCGTGAGCGTCGCGTACGCGCTGCCGCGGACCGCGGGACCGGTCGTGTCGCCCGGACCATCCGGGAGAGCCGACAGCCCGCACAACCCGCACAGCCCCGACAGCCCCGACAGCCCCGACAGTCCCGTACGGCGCCAAGGGCCGGGCAGGAGAAGCCGGTCAGACCGGCTGACGTGCCACCGCCCGCTGGTAGAGCGTCATGCGGTAGATGCCGGAAACGGTCGCGGAGAGCAGGCCCGTCGCGAGGAACAGCGCGACGACGCAGCCCGCCGTGGCGACCAGGACCGTCACACTGTCCGACTCGACCGCGAGGATGAGTGCGATGATCGCGACGACCACCACCAGGGCGGTTGTCAGGGCCAGGCGTATCCCGCCGGCCACCCAGTTGCCCAGCTCCGACCGGCCCAGTGCCATTGAGCGGCGCAGGCCGGTGAAGAGGCCGGTGCCCTCGACGACGATCACGGGCAGTGCGAAGAAGGTCCACAGCGACCAGGACGTGCCGGCCAGTTCGAAGATCCAGGACACCCCCGCGGTCGACTCCAGGACCCGCAGCACCATCCCCAGACTGCTGCCCAGCAGGCACCACGCCAGCAGCGTCGGCAGTCGCCGCAGTGCCGCCCGCAGCGAGACGCGTACGGCCGGGCGCAGGCCCTGCCCCAGCGCGTGCACGGAGTGCAGCAGCGCCGCGTTGAAGTACGTACTGGTGCAGGACACCAGGAAGAACACCACCAGGAGCGCGATGAACTGCCCCGCGGTGGGCGACTGGTCGAGCCGCGCACGCTCCCAGATGCCCCGCAGCGGCTGAAGCCACGCGGTGAGCAGGACGACCCCGAGGGCCCCCGCGCTCAGCGCGGGAAAGCACAGCAGCGCCGGTCTGCGGCGCAGCACCCGCAGGACCGTCCCGACGATCCCCCGTTGCCCGCTCCCCGAGCCCGGCGAGCCGGCCGAACCGCCCGCGTTCCCCCGACGTTCCCCGTTCCCGACGCTCTCCACGACCGTCCCGCCCCTCCCGTACGAACTCCCCGCCGGCCGCAATGTATCCGGCGATCCCCCGTCGATCACCCGTCCCCTACGGGAACGTCAGTCCCAAGGACGACGGACAACCGCCCCCGAGACTGACGACGGGTGTGGCTCGCACCACTAGGTTCGTGGTGTGACTGTGATCGCTGCTGAAAGCCTGACGAAGCGGTACCCGAGGGTGACCGCTCTGGACCGGCTCACCGTGGACATCGAATCCGGGGTGACCGGGTTGGTGGGCGCGAACGGAGCCGGCAAGTCGACTCTGATCAAGATCCTGCTGGGGTTGTCGCCGGCCACCGAGGGCCGTGCCGTCGTGCTGGGCATGGACGTGGCGACCCAGGGCGCGGACATCCGTGCCGCGGTGGGGTACATGCCGGAGCACGACTGCCTGCCGCCGGACGTCTCCGCGACGGAGTTCGTCGTGCACATGGCCCGTATGTCCGGGCTGCCGCCGACGGCCGCGCGCGAGCGGACCGCCGACACGCTGCGCCACGTCGGGCTGTACGAGGAGCGCTACCGCCCCATGGGCGGCTATTCGACGGGCATGAAGCAGCGCGTGAAGCTGGCCCAGGCCCTGGTGCACGACCCACGCCTGGTGCTGCTCGACGAGCCGACGAACGGGTTGGACCCCGTCGGCCGCGACGACATGCTCGGGCTGATCCGGCGCGTCCACACCGAGTTCGGCATCTCCGTGCTCGTCACCTCGCATCTGCTCGGTGAACTGGAGCGCACCAGCGACCACATCGTGGTGATCGACGGCGGCCAGCTGCTGCGCGCCTCCTCCACCAGCGACTTCACGCAGGCCACCGCCTCTCTCGCGGTCGAGGTGACCGACCACGAGGAGGAGCTGCTGAGCAAGCTCACCGCCGCGGGGCTGAACGCGCACGCCGACGGCCATCTGCTGCTCGTCGACATAGAGGGCGACGAGACCTACGACACCGTGCGCGACGCCGTCGCCGAACTGGGCTCCGGCCTGGTCCGGATGGAGCAGCGCCGGCACCGCATCGCCGAGATCTTCCGGGGAGGGGACGACCGTGACGCAGCTTGAGGGACGCGGGCCTGCTGCCGGCGGCGCCCAGGACGTCATTCACGACATCGGGTACCGCCACTACGACGGGCCGCGGCTGGGCCGGGCGTACGCCAGGCGCTCGCTGTTCACGCAGAGCCTGCGGGGCGCCTACGGACTGGGCCGTTCGGTCAAGTCCAAGGTGCTGCCGATGACCCTGTTCGCGGTGATGTGCGCGCCCGCCGCGATCATCGTCGCGGTGGCGATCGGCACGAAGATGACCAAGTTGCCGATCGAGTACACCCGGTACGCGATCATCATGCAGGCGGTGATCGGCCTCTTCCTGGCGGCGCAGGCCCCCACGGCGGTCTCGCTGGACCTGCGCTTCAAGACGACGCCGCTGTACTTCTCCCGCCCGATCGAGGCGGTCGACTACGTCGCGGCGAAGTTCGCGGCGCTCACCTCGGCGCTGTTCATCCTCACCGCGACGCCGGTGCTGATCCTCTACATCGGCGCGCTGCTGGCGAAGTTCGACTTCTCCGACCAGACCTCGGGCTTCGCCAAGGCCCTGCTGGCCGAGCTGCTGCTGTCGATGCTCTACGCGGGCGTCGGCCTGGTGATCGCGGCGCTCACCCCGCGCCGCGGCTTCGGCGTCGCGGCGATCATCGCCGCGTTCACGCTCCCGTACGGCGCGGTCAGCAGCGTCCAGGCGGTCGCCTCCGTCCAGGGCGACAAGGACGTGGTCGGCTGGCTGGGCCTGTTCTCGCCGATCACGCTGATCGACGGGGCGCAGACCTGGGTGCTGGGCGCGTCGTCCTCCTTCGTCGACGCCGCGGGCCCGCCGAACGCGGCGGCCGGAATGGCCTACGTGGTTGTCCTGCTCGTCGCGATCGCCGGCTCCTTCGGCCTGCTGATGCGCCGCTACCGAAAGGCCGTTCTGTCGTGACCACCTTGTCCATCGACCATGTGTCCCGCTGGTTCGGCAACGTCGTCGCCGTCAACGACGTGACGATGACCATCGGCCCCGGCGTCACCGGTCTGCTCGGCCCCAACGGCGCCGGCAAGTCCACGCTGATCAACATGATGGGCGGCTTCCTGGCCCCCTCGGTCGGCAGCGTGACCCTCGACGGCACGGTGATCTGGCGCAACGAGCAGGTGTACCGGCACATCGGCATCGTCCCCGAGCGGGAGGCGATGTACGACTTCCTGACCGCCCGTGAGTTCGTGGTGGCCAACGCGGAACTGCACGGCCTGCCCGACCCGGGCGCGGCGGCCCAGCGGGCGCTGGCCACCGTCGAGATGGAGTTCGCCCAGGACCGCAAGATCGCCACCTACAGCAAGGGCATGCGGCAGCGCGCGAAGATGGCCTCCGCGCTGGTGCACGAGCCGTCGGTGCTGCTGCTGGACGAGCCGTTCAACGGCATGGACCCGCGCCAGCGGCTCCAGCTGATGGACCTGCTGCGGCGGATGGGCGACGAGGGCCGCACGGTGCTGTTCTCCTCGCACATCCTGGAGGAGGTCGAGCAGCTGGCGAGCCACATCGAGGTGGTCGTGGCCGGCCGGCACGCCGCGTCCGGCGACTTCCGCAAGATCCGCCGTCTGATGACCGACCGGCCGCACCGCTACCTGGTGCGTTCCAGTGACGACCGGGCGCTGGCCGCCGCGCTGATCGCGGACGGCTCCACGGCCGCCATCGAACTGGACTGGCACGAGCGGGCGCTGCGGATCCAGGCGATCGACTTCGCCGGTTTCACCGAACTGCTGCCGCGGGTCGCCCGCGAGCGCGGCATCCGGCTCTACACGGTCTCGCCGTCCGACGAGTCCCTGGAGAGCGTGTTCTCCTATCTGGTCACGGCATAGGGCGAGGAGCTTCCCGTGTTCCCACTGTTCAATCCCACCGTGGCCCGGCTGACCTACCGGGGTCTGCTCGGCCGGCGCCGGGCCCTGGTCCTGTTCGCCCTCCCCGCGCTGCTGCTCCTCATCTCGGCGGCGGTGCGCGCCCTGACCGGCGCGGACGACTCGACCGCCACGTCGGTCCTGGGCGGCTTCGCCCTGGCGACGATGGTGCCGCTGGTCGGCGTCTTCGCCGGCACCGGGGCCGTCGGCCCGGAGATCGACGACGGCTCGATCGTCTACCTGCTGGCCAAGCCGGTCCCGCGGCCGACGATCATCGTCACCAAGCTGCTGGTCGCGATCGGTGTCTCGGTGGTCTTCTCCGCCGTGCCGACGCTGATCGCCGGTTTCATCCTGAACGGCAACAGCCAGGGCATCGCGGTCGCCTTCGCCGTGGCCGCGGCCGTCGCCTCGGTGACCTACGCGGCGGTCTTCCTGCTGCTGGGCGTCGTGACCCGGCAGGCCGTGGTCTTCGGCCTGGTGTACGCGCTGATCTGGGAGTCGCTGATCGGCTCGCTGGTACCGGGTGCCCGCACGCTGAGTGTGCAGCAGTGGGCGCTGGCGCTGGCCCAGCGGATCGCGGGCGAGGGGCAGATCACGTCCGACGTGGGGCTGCCGCTGGCGGTGGTGCTGCTGATCGGCGTCACCGTGCTGGCCACCGCCTACGCGGGGCAGCGGATGCGCGCGCTCACACTGGCCGGCGAGGAGTAGCCCGCCGCGCCGCGGACTCGGCCGCCCGGGTGGTCTTCACCGCCCGGGCGGCCTGGTGTGTTCGGGTCGTCGCGCATCGGATTGTCTGATGTGCTGAGTGACGTCCGAGACTCCGCTGCTCTGCGCCGTCGGTGTGTTCCTGGTCGCACTGGGGTTGCTCATCGCCCTCTTCCGCCCGGAGCTCGCCGAGCGCATCGACCTGCGCCTCGCCACCCGTCGCCGGCGTCGGAGGCGGTTCCTTCCGTTCCCTCGAAAGTGGGCTCCGTCACGTTCCTCCTTGAAGTTTCAAGGGAATGCCGTTACGGTGCAAGAGGTTGAAACGTAAACCAACCCCCCGACGAGGAGTAACCCACCATGGGCCTGTTCAGCCGCAAGACCGACGCCGAGACCGCGGGCACCCCCGACGCCGTGGCCACCGCCGACCTGGCGAACCTGACCGGCGAGTACACGATCGACCCGACGCACAGCGAGATCGGGTTCTCCGTCCGCCACGCCATGGTCACCACCGTGCGAGGCCAGTTCACCGAGTACGAGGGCTCGCTGAAGCTCGACGGTACCAAGCCGGCCAACTCCTCCGCCGAGCTGAAGATCAAGGTTGTCAGCATCGACACCAACCAGGCCCAGCGCGACGAGCACCTGCGCACCGGCGACTTCTTCGACGCCGCCACGTACCCGGAGATCACCTTCCGGAGCAGCTCCGCCGAGCAGGTCGACGCCGAGACCTACCGCATGCACGGTGACCTCACCATCAAGGACACCACCAAGCCGGTCTCCATCGACTTCACCTTCAACGGCTCGGCCACCGACCCGTACGGCAACCTGCGCGTCGGCTTCGAGGGCTCGACCACCGTCAACCGCGGTGACTGGGGCCTGACCTACAACGCGGCCCTCGAGGGCGGCGGCGTCCTGATCAGCGACAAGGTCAAGCTCACCTTCGACGTCTCGGCGATCAAGGCGGCCTGAACCGGCTGAGTGCCTCGGCCGTCCCTGTCGCAAGATGGTGGGGATGGCATCGAACGAACCGGCGCACGACGCCGGTGGCAGGCGACGCCGCGTCGCTCCGGGCGACGCGGCGCGCCTGCTGTTCTCCGAGGCCCGCGCGTGGGTGCGGTCCACTCCCGGCACCCACACCTGGCTGGCCGTCCTCGCGGTGACCAGTGGAATCCTCGCGGCCGTCTCGCCGCACATCCGTGCCTTCCTGCTGCACCACAACAGCACCAACCTGGAGGAGCTGGGCAGCCACCCGGTCCGCGTGCTGATCGTCAGCGCCCTGTGGATCGAGTCCCCGCCGGCCTTCCTGCTGTACTTCGTGCTCTACGAGACGGTGCACGCCCCCGCCGAGCGCCGGCTCGGCACCCGCCGCTGGCTCGCGGTGGCCGCCGTGGCCCACGTCGGCGCGACGCTCATCAGCCAGCAGGCCGTCTTCCTGGGCATCCACGCCGACCGGCTGTCGCCGTCACTGGCGCACACGGTCGACATCGGCGTGAGCTACGGCCTCGCCGGGGTGGCGGGCGTGCTCACGTACTTCCTGCGCCCCCCGTGGCGATGGGCGTACCTCGCCGCCGCCGTGGGATTCCTCGCGTACCCGCTGCTGCAGTCCGGACGGACGTACACCGACCTCGGGCACGTCACCGCCCTGCTGATCGGACTGGCCTGCCGCGGGCTCACACCGCGGGGAACAGCCGCTCCAGCACCACCGCGATACCGTCCTCGGCGTTGGAGGCCGTGACCTCGTCGGCGGCGGACTTCAGCGACTCGTGGGCGTTGCCCATGGCGACGCCGTACCCGGCCCAGTCGATCATCGGCAGGTCGTTGGGCATGTCCCCGAAGGCGATGGTGTCCGCGGCGGTCAGCCCCAGCCGGCGGGCGGCCAGCGACAGGCCCCTGGCCTTGGACAGTCCCAGCGGCAGCAGTTCGACGATGCCGGCCCCGGACATCACGACCCCGACCAGGCCGCCGGCGGCGGCCGTCGCCGCCTCGGCGAGCTCGTCGTCGCTCAGCCGCGGGTGCTGGATGTAGAGCTTGCTGATCGGCGTCGTCCACAGCTCGTCCAGCACCTCGACCTGGCCCACCGGCAGTTCCGACTCGAAGAGCCGGTAGCCGGGGCCGAGGACGATGTCGCCGTCCATGCCGTCGAGGGCGGCCGCGACGGCCAGCCGGCCGGTCGTCGCCTCGATCTTCTCCAGCGCCAGCCGCGCCGTCTGCCGGTCCAGCGTGACCGAGGTCAGCAGCCGCTGCTCGCCGGCGTGGTACACCTGCGCGCCCTGCATGCAGACCGCGAGGCCCTGGTAGCCCAGCGACTCCAGCACGTGCCGGGTGCGGGCGACCGGGCGCCCGGTGACGACGATGTGCGCGGCGCCCGCCTCGGTGGCCGCGGCGAGCGCCCGGCGGGAGCGCTCGGAGACGGTGTGGTCGGGGCCGAGCAGCGTGCCGTCGAGATCGGTGGCCACGAGGCGGTAGGGCAGGTGCGGGAGCTCGGCAGTCACTTGGCGACCGGCTCCAGCACCTCACGGCCGCCCAGGTACGGGCGGAGCACCTCGGGGACCCGGATCGAGCCGTCGGCCTGCTGGTGGTTCTCCAGGAGGGCGACGATCGTGCGCGGGATGGCGCAGAGGGTGCCGTTGAGGGTGGCCAGCGCGCGCGTGCCGTTCTCGTCCCGCATCCGGATGGACAGCCGGCGGGCCTGGAACTCCGTGGTGTTCGAGGTCGAGGTCAGCTCGCGGTACTTGCCCTGGGTGGGGATCCACGCCTCGCAGTCGAACTTCCGCGCCGCCGAGGAGCCGAGGTCACCCGAGGCCAGCTCGATCACCCGGAACGGCAGCTCCAGCGAGGTCAGCCACTGCTTCTCCCACTCCAGCAGGCGCTCGTGCTCGGCCTCGGCGTCCTCGGGGCGGGTGAAGACGAACATCTCCACCTTGTCGAACTGGTGCACCCGGATGATGCCGCGGGTGTCCTTGCCGTACGAGCCGGCCTCGCGCCGGTAGCAGGGCGAGAAGCCGGCGTAGCGCAGCGGCAGCTTCGCGCCGTCGATGATCTCGTCCATGTGGTACGCGGCGAGCGGGACCTCGGAGGTGCCGACCAGGTACAGGCCGTCCTTCTCCAGGTAGTAGACGTCGTCCTCGACCTGCCCGAGGTAGCCGGTGCCGGCCATGGCCTCGGGCTTGACCAGCGTCGGGGTCAGGACGGGGGTGAAGCCGGCCGCGGTGGCCTGCGCGATGGCCGCGTTGACCAGGGCCAGCTCCAGCAGGGCGCCCACGCCGGTCAGGTAGTAGAAGCGCGAGCCGGACACCTTGGCGCCGCGGTCGACGTCGATGGCGCCGAGCAGTTCGCCGAGGTCGATGTGGTCCTTGGGCTCGAAGCCCTCGGCGGTGAAGTCGCGCGGGGTGCCGAGCACCTCCTTGACGACGAAGTCCTCCTCGCCGCCGACGGGGGCGTCGGGGTGGACGATGTTGCCCAGCTGGAGCAGCAGGCGCTGCGCCTCCTCGGCGGCCTCGTGCTGCTCGGCGTCGGCGGCCTTGACCGCGGCCTTCAGCTGCTCGGCCCGCCCCAGGAGCTCGGCCCGCTCGTCCCCCTGGGCCTTGGGGATGAGCTTGCCCAGCGCCCTCTGCTCGGCGCGCAGCTCGTCGAAGCGGGTACTGGACGACCTGCGCCGCTCGTCGGCGGAGAGCAGGGCGTCGACGATGCCGACGTCCTCTCCACGGGCGCGCTGGGAGGCGCGCACACGGTCGGGGTCCTCACGAAGCAGGCGAAGGTCAATCACGGGGACAGGCTACCGGTGGAACGGGCCCGGACGCGACAAGTTAAGTGCTTTATGTAGCGTTATGTCCGATTTCAAAGAACGGACCCGGGAAATGCGGGGCGGCCGGAAATGACGTCGAGGTGACCGTCAACCGAATTCCGAACGTCCCTCCCCCGAGGGCATGTGGCCTGTGGACAACGGCAGTTGGGCCAGGTCCGGCAGGACGGGTTATCCACAGGGGGTCGGGTATTCCACCACCTTGTCCACAGCGGGTGTGGATGGACTGTGGAAGGCGGAGCAGATCATTCCGTCAGCCGGTCGTGGGCCCATGGATTCCCCGGTCAAACCCGACTCACACTCCCTTTCGAGTGAGAATTCTTCCCCCTATCGAGTTGTTCGAAGGTATTGGGGTGACGAATGCCGACCTGAGGGTCTGTGCGGTGGGATGGCGCTCCTGTGACGATTTGTCGATCTGATCCCTACTCGTCATCCCTGCTCTGTCGACTTATCCCCAGCTTGCTCCCAAGGCCTGTGGATAACGCGGTGGACAACCGAGGGGCCCACCGGTTGTTCACCGGCGGACCCCTCGGGACGTGCGGAGCGCAGGGTCAGGCCCGTCCGTCCAGAGCCCTCCCCAGCCAGTCCGCGGCCGCGATGAACTCCTCGTCCGTGGTCCCCTTGCGCTGCTGCGCCGCGACCCGGTCCGCACGCGGGTACGAGCCGAGGAAGCGCACCTGCGGGCAGATCCGCTTCAGCCCCATCAGCGCCTCGCCGACGCGGCGGTCGGTGATGTGCCCCTCGCAGTCCACGGAGAAGCAGTACCGGCCGATGCCCTCGCCCGTCGGGCGGGACTCGATGCGGATCAGGTTGACCCCGCGCACCGCGTACTCCTGGAGCAGTTCCAGCAGCGCACCCGGATGGTCGTCGCCCAGCCAGAAGACGGCGGAGGTCTTGTCGGCCCCGGTCGGCGCGACCGGCCGGGCCGGTCGGCCGACCAGCACGAAGCGGGTCTCGGCGTTCACCGCGTCGTGGATCCCGGTGGCCAGCGCGTCCAGTCCGTACGTCGGGCCCGCGAACTCGCCCGCGAACGCCGCGTCGTGCCGGCCCTCCGCGACCAGCCGCGCGCCGTCCGCGTTGGAGGCGGCCGATTCCCACTGCGCGTCCGGCAGGTGCTCCGCCAGCCAGCGGCGCACCTGCACCTGCGCCGCCGGGTGCCCGGTCACGGTCTTGACGTCCGCCAGCCCCGTGCCCGGCCGCGTCAGCAGCGCGAACGCGATGGGCAGCAGGACCTCGTGGTAGATCATCAGCGGGGTCCCGGCCGCCAGTTCGTCGAGGGTGGCGGTGATGCCGCCCTCCATCGAGTTCTCGATCGGCACGAGCGCGGCCGCGGCCTCCCCGGTGCGTACCGCGTCGAGCGCGGCCTGGACCGACACCGCCGGCACCAGCTCCCGGGTGGCCGCCTCCGGGAGTGTGCGCAGCGCGGCTTCGGTGAACGTGCCCTCAGGACCCAGATAGGTGTAGCGGCTCGCCGGCGACATGAAGGTCAGCCTAGGCCCGGTCCTCACCTTCCCGCCCCCGGCTACCGCTGGGGGAACCGCGGGTTCCGCCCTCCGGGCGGCAGGCGCCCATGTGACGACAGGACCCGGCGGCGACCCGTGGCGCCGCCGACGCGCGGTGCGCTACGCCTCCAGCAGTCGCTGCCCGACGTATTCGCCGGGCGCCGCCCCGCCCGGCACCGCGAACAGCCCGCTCGCCTCGTGCCGCAGGAAGCGGGAGAGCCCGTCGCCCCGGTCGAGCTTGCGCTGCACGGGGACGAAGCCCGTCAGCGGATCGGCCTGCCAGGCCACGAAGAGCAGTCCGGCGTCCGGGGCCCCGTCGTCGCGGAAGCCGTCGTGGTACGAGAAGCCGCGCCGCAGCATCGCGGCGCCGCCGTTCGACTCCGGCGCGGCCACGCGGACGTGGGCGTCGGCGGCGATGGCGAAGGTCCGGCCGTCCGCCTCGATCCTGTTCAGATCGGGCTTGGTGGTCTCCGTGCCGCCGGACAGCGGCGCGCCGTCGGACTTGCGGCGGCCGATGACCCGCTCCTGGCGCTCCACGGAGAGGTGGTCCCAGGTGTCCAGCAGCATCCGGATGCGCCGCACCACCGCGTACGAGCCCCCGGCCATCCACTCCGGCTCGCCGGAGGAGGGCACGAAGACCCGCTGCCCGAAGTCGGGGTCGGACGGCTTGGGGTTGTTGGTGCCGTCGATCTGGCCCATCAGATTGCGGGTGGTGCGGGGAACGGCGGTGGCCCCGGGGGCACGGTTGAAGCCGTTCATCTGCCAGCGCGGCGCCGCCGTTCCCGCCGCCTGCTTCTGCAGCACGCGCAGGGCGTGGAAGGCGACCAGCGGGTCGTCCGCCCCGATCTGGATCCACAGGTCGCCCTCGCCGCGCCGCGGGTCGAGCGCGTCGGCGGAGAAGGCGGGCAGCGGGCCGAGCGCCTCGGGCATCCGCGCCCGAAGCCCCGTCCGTGCGAAGAAGGAGCGGCCGAAGCCGAAGGTGACGGTCAGCGAGGACGGCCCGGCGTCCAGGGCGATCTGGTCGTCCCCGGCGGGCGCCCGGCCCGCGGTCATCGCCTCGGCCGCCGCCGACCAGCGGCGCAGCAGAGCGGCCGCGCCCCCACGTCCGGCGCCCGCGGCCAGGTCGAAGGCGACCAGGTGGCCGTGGGCCTGGGGGGCGGTGACGATGCCGGCCTGGTGCACGCCGTGGAAGGGCAGGCGTGCCGCGCCCACCGAGGCGAGCGCGGCCGGTTCGTCGCGGGCCGCGTTCGCCGCGACGGCGGATCCGCCGCCCACGGCCAGTCCCGCGGCGCCGGCCGCGCCGGCGGTGCCGAGCAGGCGGCGCCGCGAGATGTGCCGGTGGATCGGGTCGTTCGTCAACTGATCTTCACTGTCCTGGTGCGGGTGACCTGGTCGATGTCCGAGGTCCGTACGGTGACCGAGAGCGTCCACTGCCCGGGGATCGGGATCTGCACGTTCTCCGCGCTCCAGTGGCCGGTGTCGATCTTGCCCAGGGTGACCGGGATCGGGCCGATCTTCTGGGCCTTCAGCGTGAAGGAGACCTTCACCTCGGGCACGTCGCGGGCCTGGCCGTCGGGGGCGGTGATCAGCAGGTGCAGCTCGTTCTCGGCGGTGCTGCCGGGGTCGAGCGTCACCTCGGCCTCGCCCTTGCCGTTCGGGCCGCCGGTGTCGAACGGGATCCGCACGTCAAGGGGTTCCGGGACCGAGGTGACCGGGGCGGTCGCGCCCGCCGCCGCGCTCTCCTCGGCCGCCCGGCCCGGCTGCGTACCGGTGAGCAGGGTGGTGACGCCCAGGATCACGACCGCGACCGCGGCCTCGGCCAGCACGGACCTGCGCAGGCCCGCGCGCTCCGGGTCGGCGTCGCGCGCCTTGCGGTCCCGCTCCTTGGCCAGCGCCGCCTCCTGCCGGGCCAGCTGCGCGGTACGGACCGCCGGGTCGCCGCCCCGCCCCGCGGCCACCGGCTGGGCGACGGCCGCCGCGGCCCTGGCGCTCTTCGCGCTGCGCACGGGCTGCACGGCCTTGGCCTTCTCCGCGAGCCGCCCCGTCCAGCGCCGGGAGAGCCAGGCCAGCTCCAGCAGCAGCACGACCAGGCCGATCTTGACCAGCAGCAGCTGCCCGTACCCGGTGGAGACCAGGGCGTCCCACGACCCGAGCTGACGCCACGACTGGTAGACACCGGTGGAGACCAGGGCCGCCACGGCCCAGAAGGCGATCCGGGAGAACCGCCGCACCGCCGACCGCTCCACCGGCAGCCCCCGCCACAGCGCGACGAGCAGCGTGGCCAGGCCGCCCAGCCAGACCGCCATGGCCAGCAGATGCACGATGTCGACCGGCATGGCGACCGACGCCTGGATGCCGACCGAGGCGTGCTCGGCCATGGCCCAGGTCGCGGCGAGGCCCACGGCCACGACGGTGCCGCCGATCGACAGACCCCAGGCGAGGTCCTGGCGCTCCACCGGGTCCTCGCGCTTGGCGAAGCTGCCGAAGAGCACGGCGATGAAGACCGCCGACGCCGCGAGCAGCAGCAGCCGTGACAGCAGCGCGGCTCCGGGCCGGGTGTCCAGCACGTCGCTCACGCCGCCGAGGTCGAGGACGTCGCCGATGGAGCCGCCGCCCGCGTACGGGGCGCGCAGCAGCAGCAGCGCTATCGTCGCGGCGACCATGGTGGCCCAGCCGCCGGCGACCAGCCGGCGCAGCGGGCGCTGCTGGGCGCCCGCCGGCCAGCACACGCCCAGGAAGAAGGCGGAGCCGGCCATCAGGGCGAACCCGAGGTAGGCGGCGTAGCGCCCCACGTCGTACAGGGCTCCGACCAGGCCGCCGCCCGCCTCCTGGGTGGGCAGGCTGACCGTGGTCTTCGAGGGCGCGCCGATGGAGAAGACGAAGGCCCCCGCCACCGGGTGGCTGTCGGCGGAGACCGCCTTCCAGGCCACGGTGTACGTGCCGTTGCCCAGTCCGGGCCGCAGCGCGACGACCGCCGTGTCGTTCCCCTCGCCGCCGTTGCTCGCGGCGCCGGTGTCGGCCCGCCGTCCGTCCGGTCCGAGGACGCGGACGGCGTCGGACGCCAGCAGTACGCCCTCGGAGAAGGTCAGCCGCACCTGCTGCGGCGCGGTCTCGACCACCGAGCCCTGTGCGGGGTCGGTCCTCACCAGCGCGGCGTGCGCGGAGGCGGGCGCGGCGCCGCCGAGCAGCAGGCCGAGCACGGTCAGTGGTACGGCCAGCAGTCGCAGCCCGGCCTTCGTCAGCTCCTTCATGGCGCCCTCCTCAGTCCCCCGGGCGATAGCCCGCCGGCTTGACCGGGACCCGTACGTCGATGGGGTCGGCGTCGTCGAAGCGCAGTTCCACGGACACCTCCTCACCGGCGACGGGCTTGTGCGTGAGCTTCATCAGCATCAGGTGGTTGCCGCCGAGCCCGAGGACCAGCCGCCCGCCGGCCGGCACGGTGAACGAGGTGACCCGCCGCATGGCGTTGCCGGCGGTGGAGTGCAGGGTCACCTCGCCCGCCAGGTCGCTGGTCACCGAGGTCAGCCGGGCGTCGCGGTCACCGGTGTTGGTCACCGTGAAGTACCCGGCCGCCATGTCCGCGAGCGCGGGCTGCGGTATGTAGGCGCCGCTGACCCGGAGTTCGGGACCGTCCGGTGAGGAGTCGCAGGCCGTGGCCCCGAGCCCCGGCCCAAGGGCGAGTAGGGCCGCGGCCGCCGGCAGGAGCGCGCGCCTCACGGCGTCCGCCCTTGGATGATCTTCGGCAGGTCGGCGGCGAACTGCTGCGAGGTGGTGCCGGACATGTAGAGCACGTGCGCCTTGTCGTCCTTCGGCGAGTACGCCACGACCTCGGCGCCGTGCGTGACGGTGATGCTGCCGTCCTTCTCCTTCACGGGCTTGTCCACGGCGATGCCGAGGGAGCGGGCGCCCGCCTGGATCGTGGCGAAGTCGCCGGTCAGGCCGACGAAGGAGGCGTCCATCGCGTCCAGCCAGGCGCCGAGCCGCGACGGGGTGTCACGCTCGGGGTCGGTGCTGACGAAGACCACGGTGAGCGCGGCCTGTTCGGCCTTGGTCAGCTTGGACTTGGCGATGGCGATGTCGCTCATCGTCGTCGGGCAGACATCGGGGCAGTGGGTGTAGCCGAAGAAGAGCAGCGTGGGCTTGCCCGCGGTCTCCTTGACCAGGTCGTACTTCGTGCCGTGCGTGTCCGTGAGGATCATGTCCGGCTTGTCGAAGGGCGTGTCGAGGACGGTCGAGGCCTTCTGTGTGGCGTCGGTGGACACCAGGGGGGCATCGGCGCCGGCGTCCGTCGAGCCGTCCGAGCCGCCGCAGGCGGTCAGGACGAGGGCGAGCGCGGCGGCGGCCGCCGCGGCGACCGCGCGGGTGGTGGTGGTACGCATCAGGGTTCCCCAGGAAGTTCGGTACGACGCCGGGTGACCGCCGCCGCGCACGGCGGCGGTCACCCGGCGATGCTGCGTCAGACGGCGGGGGCGCCGCCACCGGCGCCGCGGCGGCGGCCGGCGAGCACGCCGAAGCCGACGCCCAGCACGCCGACAACGATGCCGACCACGCCCAGGACCCGGGCGGTGGTGTCACTGGAGTCGGCGGACGCGGCCTTCTCGGTGGTGGCGCTCTTGCCGTCACCACCGGCCTCGGTGTCGGCGACGGGAGAGGGGGAGGAGGCGGCGCCGTGGCCGTGGCCGCCGTCCGCGTCGTCGGAGAGCGTCAGCACGGGAGCCGGGTGCTCCGGCTCGGCCTGGCCCTCCTGCTGCTCCTCGATCCAGCGCACGACGTCCTTGTTGTCGTACGTCTGGACGGCCTTGAAGACCAGTTGGTCGGCGTCCTCGGGGAGCGGGCCGAACGAGACCGGGAACTGCTGGAACTCGCCCGGGGCGATCTTCCCTCCGGTCCAGGTGATCTTGGTGACGGCCTCGGTGATGCTGCCGTCGTCGCTCGTGATGGGCTTGGCGAGCTTGTTCTTGACGACCTGAGCCGTCCAGCCGGGGACGGGCTGGAGGGAGACCGACGCGATCGGGTGGTCGGCCGGAAGGTTGACCTCGACCTTGATGGTCGACGCCTTGTCCTCCTCGTTGGGGACCTTGAAGGCCACCGTGCTGTAGCTGCCCTTGGCGGCGGTGCCCGGCTGCACGGAGACGTGCGCGAAGGCGGGCACGGCGGCGGCGAGGACGGCCGCTCCGCTGAGTCCGGCGAGGGCGACGGCGCGGCGCATGGCGATGTTCATGGGTGCAGACACTCCACGGGTGAAGGGGTGAGGGATGACGGATGGCACGCGTGCGGCGCGCGACTCCGTCTCCTCGGATCCGTGGAGCGGGTCGCGTTCAGGCCGCGAGGGCGTGCACCGGAGGCCCGCGCCGGGCGAGGCTGTGCCGCAGCGCCGCGGTGCGCGGCGGCCCGGAGGCGGCGGTCCGGCGGCGCGGCCCACCGGTGACGGACGGCGCGGTGAGCGCTCCCGCCACCAGGGCGCGCACCAGCGCGACCGCCTGCCGCAGGGCGGCGCCGGTGAGTTCGGCGAGACCGCGCATGCCCAGGGCGACCATGCGCCACAGCGCGGCCTCGCCGCGGCGCAGCAGCCAGCCCGCGGCGAGCGCGGCGAGCAGGTGCCCGAGCAGCATCGGCAGGCTGTAGGCCAGCATCGTGCTCTCGGTGTGAGCGTGCGTCATGCCGGTCATACCGGCCATGCCGCTCATGTGGCCCATGCCGCCGAGCGGCAGGGTGTGCGGGTCGATGCCCGCCTGGCGCACGATCTGCTGAGCCGTCGCCGGGGCGAGCGGCAGGGCCTGGTGGGCGCAGATCAGCCGCCCGGCGATCCGCACGATCCCGTCCGGCCGGGGGGCACCGTCCGGTCCGCACACCCCGCCCGCGTTGAACAGCACGTGCAGGGCCAGTTGTCCGGCTGCCAGGCCCGCCGCGATCCCGGGGAGCGAGCGCTCCCGTCCGGCGAGCGGCGCCACCACGGCGAAGACCATCACCCAGCCGGCCACCAGCGACCAGCCGGGCACCGCGTGGCCCGAGGCAACGGAGTGCGCGACCGCGGACAACGCCACACAGACCGCGGTGAACACCGCGGCCCGCAGCAGTCGCAGATCGGCGCCGGCGCGCACAGGAGAGGCCATGACGGGCGTCATCTTCTCACCGTGTCCCCCGTTCGCGTGCGGGGGGTCTCGCATTCCGGCGGTGTGTGCTATGGGTTCCGGCCGCCCGCGTACACCCATGTGCCGGGGCCGGGCATCGGCCGTATGGGCGTCATCACGTCAACACCACGCTTACCGGCCGTGTTTCGGGGCAATACGTATCGGTATGTCGAGCCGCAGCCAGGAGGCTGAGCATGAGCATCTGGTGGTCCCTCCATTTGCGGCGCGAGGCTGCGAGCGTTCCGCTCGCCCGTCGGCTCCTGCTGGGGACGATGGAGACCGCCGGGGTGGACCCAGACATCTCGTACGACTTGTCCGTGGCCCTCAGCGAGGCCTGTGCCAACGCTGTTGAGCACGCGAGTCACGGCGAGTACCGGGTGACCGCCCGTATCGAGGGCGACCGCTGCCGCATCGAGGTGGCCGACTCCGGACCGGGCTTCGCCCCGGACCTGCGCCGCACGCACCACGCCGTACGACCGCTGTCGAAGAAGGACCAGCACGCCGAGCACGGACGCGGGCTGTTCCTGATCGAGGCGCTGGTGGACCATGTCCACTTCCACAACCGGCCCGGTCACGGGGCCGTGGTCAGTTTCGACAAGATCCTCAAATGGCGGGACGACGCCCTGCTCAGGGTGTCGTGACCCGGGCCGTCCCCGCCCGGCGCCAACCGCCCGCCCGCGCGCGGTCCTTGCGCCGGTGCGGGCGGCCCCCCGTCCCGTCGGGACGGAACGGGGGCACCTCCCGCGCGCGTCGGCTCAGCCCCGCAGGCCGGCCATCCAGCGCTCGACCTCGCCGGAGCTGCGCGGCAGGCCCGCGCTGAGGTTCCGGTTGCCGTCGGCGGTGACGAGGATGTCGTCCTCGATGCGCACGCCGATGCCGCGGTACTCCTCGGGGACCGTCAGGTCGTCGGCCTGGAAGTACAGGCCCGGCTCGACGGTGAGGACCATGCCGGGCTCCAGCGTGCCGTTGACGTACGTCTCGGTGCGGGCCGCGGCGCAGTCGTGCACGTCGAGGCCGAGCATGTGGCCGGTGCCGTGCAGGGTCCAGCGGCGCTGCAGACCGAGTTCCAGGACGCGTTCCACGGGTCCTTCGACCAGGCCCCACTCGACGAGCTTCTCCGTCAGCACGCGCTGGGCGGCGTCGTGGAAGTCGCGGTAGGCGGCGCCGGGGCGGACGGCGGCGATGCCGGCCTCCTGGGCCTCGTACACGGCGTCGTAGATCTTGCGCTGGATGCCGGTGTACGTGCCGTCGACCGGCAGCGTGCGGGTGACGTCGGCGGTGTAGAGGGAGTGCGTCTCCACACCGGCGTCGAGCAGCAGCAGGTCGCCGGAGCGCACCGGGCCGTCGTTGCGGACCCAGTGCAGGGTGCAGGCGTGCGGGCCGGCGGCGCAGATGGAGCCGTAGCCGATGTCGTTGCCTTCGACGCGGGCGCGCAGGAAGAACGTTCCCTCGATGTAGCGCTCGGTCGTCGCCTCCGCCTTGTCCAGGACCCGGACGACGTCCTCGAAGCCGCGGGCGGTGGAGTCGCAGGCCTTCTGCAGCTCGCCGATCTCCCACTCGTCCTTGACCAGCCGCAGCTCGGACAGGAACTCCTTCAGCTCGGCGTCGCGCTCCGCGGTGACCTTGTCGGTCAGCGCGGCCTCGACGCCGGCGTCGTAGCCGCGGACGACCCGGACCGGGCCGGTCGCCTCGCGCAGCACGTCGGCGGCCTTGCGCACATCGGCGCAGGGCATCCCGAGCAGCACCTCGGCCTCCGCCAGGCTGTGCCGGCGGCCGGTCCACAGCTCGCCCTGGCCGTCGAGCCAGAATTCGCCGTTCTCCCGGGAGGAACGGGGCAGGAGGTAGGCGGTCGCATCGTGACCGGTATCACCGTTCGGCTCCAGGACCAGGACGGCGTCCTGGGTCTGGTCACCGGTCAGGTGCACGTACTCGGTGGCGGCGCGGAAGGGGTAGTCCGTGTCGTTGGCGCGGGTACGCAGGTTTCCGGCCGGGACGACCAGCCGCTCGCCGGGGAAGCGCGCGGACAGGGCGGCGCGCCGCTTGGCGGCGTACGCGGCCTGCTCCAAAGGCTGCAGGTCACGCAGCTCCGTGTCGGCCCAGCCGGACTTCATCACTTCGGTGAGCTCGTCGGAGACGGCCGGGTACAGGCCGTTCTTCCGCTGCTTGATGGGCTCGTCGCCTTCCGGGGTTTCTCCCCCAGCCTGGCGGCTGGGAGGTGCCCCCAGTTCGCGGTCCTCGGCCACGTCATGCCTCCTCGCTGTAGACCCACCCATCGTAAGTGGGTCAGTCGAAGCGGGCGGCCAGCAGGACGAGGTCTTCGGTGTCCTCGTGCGCGCCGCGGCCGTCCGGCAGCAGCGTGCGCAGCACGTGGTCGGCGAGCAGGGCAGGGTCCTCCCGGACGGCGCGCGGGGCACCCGCCGCGGCGGCGTGCAGTCGCGTGACGGCCCGGTCGGTGGCGTCGCCGGTGCGGTGCAGCAGCCCGTCGGTGTAGAGCAGCAGCGTCTCGCCGGGCAGCGCCCGGAACTCGGCGCCGGGCGCCTCCCAGCAGCTGAGCATGCCCAGCGGCGCCGACAGCGAGGTCTCCACGAACTCCACCCGGCGTTCGCCGACGACCAGCGGCGGGCAGTGCCCGGCCCCGGACAGCGCGATCCGGCCGGTGGCCGGGTCGACGTGGGCGTACAGCGCGGTCGCCGAGCGCGCGGGCTCGGTCAGCCGCAGCAGCAGCTCCAGGTCGGACAGCACCGCGACCGGGTCCTCGCCCTCCAGCACCGCGTACGCCCGCAGGGCCGCCCGCAGCCGTCCCATGGCGCCGACCGTGCCCGTACCGGACCCGGTGACCCCGCCGACGGACAGCCCGAGGGCGCCCTCCGGCAGTGCCATGGCGTCGTACCAGTCCCCTCCGCCGCCGGGGGCCGCGACGTGCGTCACAGCCAGCCGGACCCCGGGGATCCGGGGCAGGCGGGTGGGCAGCAGCTGGGCGCGCAGGCCGGCCGCGGTGGCGCGGAGGTGGTCCAGCTCGACCAGCCGGGCCAGGTGCTCGGTGGCGTGGCGGACGTACAGGCCGATCAGATGGCGCAGCCGCTCGCCCGGCTCGGCGGGCTCGTCGTAGAACCACACGGCCGACCCGAGCCGGCCGGCGCTCTCCGTGGCCAGCCGCACCGCGTAACTGGCGCCCAGGCCCAGCCGCACGGCGACCTCGCGGTGGCGCGGATCCAGGCCCGGTTCGTGGCACAGGTCGGGGTGGATCTCCTCGGCCGGCACCGTGCCGGGCGAGGCGGGCAGCGGGACCGTCTCCAGCGCGCCGAGCTCCGCCGGGCAGAGCCCGAGCCCGGTGACGGTGGCGGGGCCGCCGTGGCCGGCCGGACCGGCCGCGGCCAGCCCGCGCCGCGCGCCGGTCAAGGCGCCGCCCGCGCGCAGCATTTCGCGCAGCGCGTCCTCGACGCAGGCGGTGCGGGCGAGGCGTTCGGACAGTTCGTGCAGGGTCGTCAGGTCGTCGACCCACGACGCCAAGCCGTCCTGTGCCGTGCCCGGTTGACCGGCCGGTCCGTCCGTTTCGTCCGGCCCACCCTGTGCGGACCGGGCGTCCGGGTGGGATTGCTGTTCGACCGCGGGAGCGGCAGTGTGCGCCGACGTCGGAATGGGTGGGTTGATTCCGGCCACTTTCGGAAGTCCCGCCGTGCTCATGGTCGCCGGCTTTCGCGGCCTTTGACGCGATACGGCGGCGGCTCCGCAGAGCAGCGCATTTGTGTCAATAGCATCGCAAACCCCCAAGTCGTTCTGCGCCGCTATCAATGGATTACCTTCTACCGCCTCCTTAGGGGTGTGTCCAGGATTGCCCAGGTAGGTGCGGTGGTGTCGATGCGCCGTAAGGGTTGCGGGACTATGGCTGAAAAAGGGCACCGCGTGCCACAATTGGTTGTCGACTGGGGGGGTTCGACAGTGCGTCATATCCACAGCAGTGGGTACGTACGGGATGGGAGTTGGCGGCCTCAGGAACCCGGCGCCCGGCCAGAGCGTCCTAGACGGCGACGGCCGACCCTCCCCCCACGGCGGGGTGTTGCACAGCCAGCGGGACCGCACACGGAGCACGGAAACGCAGTACGCAGCACACCCTGGACGAACAAGCGCCATGTGTGCGCCACCCCCCGCCACGTTCCACGCTCGGCTCGAGACGTGATGCGCTGCCTCGTAAGCGGTGTGTTCCAGATTACGTTGTGTCATGGGCAGATCCCTGAGCGCCAACGGAAAGGAACGAGCGCGGATGCGTGAGATCCTCGGAAAGCGACGCAAGAGCAGTCCCGAGCTGCTGCGCGCGGCGCTCACCTGCGCCGAGCAGTGGCAGTGGCCCGTGGTGCCCGGAGCCGGGACGGACGGGCGCGGCGGTTGCGCCTGTCTGCGCCCCGACTGCCCGGTGCCCGGTGCCCATCCGCACGACCCCGGTCTCCTGGCGGCCACCCGTGATCCGCGGATGGTGCGCTGGTGGTGGACGCACCACCCGGACCAGCCCGTCGTCCTCGCCACCGGCGGGTGCGTCTGCGCGGTCAGCCTGCCGGCCGTCGCGGGGGCGCGGGCCCTCGGCGTCCTCGCCAAGCGCGGGGTGCGCGTCGGGCCGGTGGTGGCCACCCCGACCCGTGTCGTGGTCCTGGTGGAGCCGTACTCCCTGGAGGAACTGGGGGAGTTGCTCGACCGGCACGAATGGGTGCCGACCTCGCTGCGCTTCCACGGCCAGGGCGGCTACGCCGTGCTGCCGCCCTCGCCCGTCGGGGCCGGCGGTGCGCGCTGGGAGCGGCGGCCGGTCGTGGACCCGGGGGAGCGGGCGCCGTGGCTGCCGAGCGTGCGGGTGATCGTCGACACCCTGGTGCAGGCGGGGCGCACCGCGCCGGACGGCAGCCGGCTCTCGTACTGAGCCCCGGGTGCGAAGCGCCGTTCGCCGTCACTCTTTCGGGTAGGAGCGGGGCCACGGGGCCGTCAACTGCCCGTGGCCCCCGGGTTACCGCCCTTTTCTCCCGCTATGTTCTGCGCATGATGCGCGCGTCGAACCTTCGGATGGCCGCCCTCGTCTGTGTCGTCGTGGCGGCCGCGCTGGTCGTTCCGGCCGCCGCCGGCACGGGGTCCTTCGTCCCCGTCGAACCGGTGTCCGCCGATACCGACGGCGGGTTGCTGTCAAGCGGCTCCGAACTGCTGGGCGGCCGGCCCGAACTGGCCGAATCCGAACGCCAGACCGCATCCTGCGGTCCCGAGTTCGTCTCCCCGCGGGGGCTGCGGGCGCAGACCTGCACCGTCGCCGGGGAGGGCGACACATGGGCGCGCACGTACTGGAGCAACACCACCGGCCGGCGGCTGGACGGCGTGCTGACACTCCTGCTGCCGGACGGCCGTGCCGTGCAGGCACGCTGTGCCATCGACGCGGCGCTGGGGAGCGGGAGTTGCGAGACCCCGCGCGAGCGGACGGTACCGGTGCCGGAGGGCGCCGAGCCCTATGCGGCGGTGGCGGAGATCGCCGAGGAGAACGCGGAACGTCCGCTGCTGCGCAGCGGGTCCGCACAATGAAACGTCCGGTCGCTGGCGACGGGGGATGCACCAGCGACCGGACTGTTCAAACGGTAACAAGACTTCGCCCGAACGCAAATCCGGGTGCGCGGGTTCCAGCCCCTGTTCCACCCCGGACGGGGGTGGCTGTGACCAGGATCACCACGACGATCTTCACACCGTCACACTGCTGTCACTGAGTGTCAACTCAGGGTGATCTGCCGGTTGGTGAGGCCGCTGCGCGCCCGGCGCTCGTCCGCGGTCAGCGGGGTGTCCAGCTCCAGCACCTCGGCCAGCCGCTCGCCGAACGCCGCCGCCGGCTTCTCCACCTCTTCCGCGGTCACGTCCACCGGCAGGTCCCACACCGGGACGACCAGACCGTGCGCCCGGAACGAGCCCACCAGCCGCGTGCCCTCGCCCAGCGACGAGGCGCCGGCGGCGTGCAGCCGCGACAGCGCGTCCAGCAGCCGCTCCTCCGGGTGCGGCATGACCCAGCGCAGGTGGTTCTTCTCCGGGGTCCGGCACCAGTACGCGGCGTCCACGCCGGTCAGCCGCACGGTGGGGATCACGGCCGCGTTCGCCCGCTCCAGGGAGGCGGCGACCTCGCCGGTGGCGGCGTCCGCGTTCTCCAGCCAGAACTCGAACCCGGTGTGCACCACCGGCTCGAACGGCGCGTCCAGGTCCAGCACGTCCTGCAGCCGCGGTCCGACCGGTGCGGGCCGGTTCCCGTCCACCGGGTGGCCCGGCTCCGCCGTCAGCGCGCGCAGCAGCGTCTCGGCGAGGTCGCGGCTGATGTCCCCGGAGGCCGTCTCGTTCTGCAGGCCCAGCAGCACCTGACCGGTGTCCCGGCGCAACCCCGGCCAGGCCATGGGCAGTACGGTCGCCAGCGTCACCATGGGCACGCCCTCGGGCAGCCCGTCCTTCAGCTTCAGCTCCGCCGTCGCCGCGGGCACCAGCTCGCGCAGCGCCACCCAGTCGCACTCGCCCGGCAGGCCCTCGAACGGCCGCCGCACCAACTCGGCCACCGCGTGCGACGCCTCACGTCCGTGGCACGCCTTGTAGCGCCGCCCGGAACCGCACGGGCAGGGCTCCCGGGCCCCGACGACGGGGATCTCCCCGTCGGTGAGCTGCGCGGGTCGGGCGGGGGCCTTCGTCTTCGTCGGGCGCTTCTTCGCCATGGCTCGATCTCTCCCGGTAACGGCGGTGTTCCGGCCGTGAGCCTAGCGCCACGTGCCCTCCTGTCAGGGGAGGTCGCGACCGGGGCGGGGCCCGGGGCCGCCCGGACGGGGGCCGGGGCAGGGCCGGACCGACGTCAGGGAAGGTCCTCGAAGGGGTCCGCGAAGTCGATCGGGATGTCGATCTGCGGCGCCAGGTCGTCGCGCCGCGCGTGGCGGCTGCGCACCGCGAGCATCGCCCAGACCGTGACCTCGCCGGGGGCGTCCCGCACGCCCCAGCGCAGCGACAGGCTGCGGACGATGCCGAGCCCCCGGCCGCCGCGTGCGGTGAGCGAGGGACTGGCCGGAAGCGGGCGGGTCGGACCGCCGCCGTCGGTCACCTCGACCGTCAGCAGCCCGTCCTCGTCGATGCGCCACGCGGCGCGGATCCCGCTGCCGCCGCCCGCCGAGGCTTCGTCCTCGCCCAGCGGGCGCGCGTGCCGGCAGGAGTTGCTCAGCAACTCGGAGAGGATCAGCACCGCGTCGTCGACGACCGGCTCCGGAACCTCGTTCGCACACAGTTCCTTGCGCAGCCTTCGCCGCGCCTCAGCGACACCCGTCGGACCATGCGGCAGGGCCATGGTCGAGGACGTCGGCACCTCCTGGGCCACCACCAACGCCACCCCCGAGACCTCCTTCACCCCACGCCACCGGATGGATGCCCTCTCGTTTCATGCCGGAAACCGGCCAACAGCGATCTCTTGGTGCACACAGAGCGATCGAACGGACACCGAACGCGCCGGGGCGCGCCGCGATCCGGGCCCCCGGGCGGCGTGAGTGGAACGGTGTCCTCCACCGCCCTTGCTTAGCGGCCGAGTTGGGCCAGAACCTGCTTGGGGCGATTGGTGATGACGGCCTCGACGCCGAGCCGCGCGCACAGTTCGACGTCCTCCGGCTCGTTGACCGTCCACACGTGCACGCTGTGCCCGGCCCGGTGCAGCCGCTCCACGTACCCGGGGTTCGTCCGCAGGATGCGGATGCTCGGGCCGGCGATCCGCACCCCCGCGGGCAGCCGGCCGTCGCGATGCCGGGGCAGCACGTACTGCATGAGGAAGGCGGTCGGCAGCTGGGGCGCGGTCAGCCGGACCCGGCGCAGTGAGCGCGAGGAGAAGCTCATCACCCGCACCTGCGGCGGTTCGCCCGCCGGCGGCCGCAGCATGCCGAAACGGTCCAGCAGTTCCAGCAGCCGGTCCTCGACCTGGCCCGCCCAGCGGGTGGGGTGCTTGGTCTCCACCGCCAGCTCCACCCGGCGGCCGGTGTCGGCGATCAGCTCCAGCAGCCGTTCCAGGGTCAGCACCCGGCTCGCCTCGTCCGGGTCGGCGTCGAAGCGGTCCGGCACCTCGGCGTCGGTGTGCTGTCCCTTCCACGACCCGAAGTCCAGCGTCCGCAGGTCGGCGAGCTCCATGGCCGAGACGGCGCCCCGGCCGTTGGAGGTGCGGTTCACCCGGCGGTCGTGGACGCAGACCAGCACGCCGTCGGCGGTGAGACGCACATCGCACTCCAGGGCGTCCGCGCCGTCCTCGATCGCCTTCCGGTACGCGGCGAGCGTGTGCTCCGGGACGTCCTCGGAGGCACCCCGGTGGGCGACGACCTGGATCGCGCGGTCTTGGGTCACCGGGCTATCGTGCCATCCGCCCGGTCGTACCACGGACGCCGCTCGCGACTGTTTACGGTGGTCTGACAACCGGTGGGAAAAGCTGTCCCCATCCTGTCGGCCGTCGTACGTCTCCGTGACCGCAACCGTACGCACGGCATACAACGCATATCCCGGAGGAGATACAGCCGTGAGCACCGAGAACGAGGTCGGTCCGGTCCCGGCAACGCAGCCGGCGCAGCCGTCCGTCGCCGCTGAGCCCGCCGCTCCCGCTGCACCTCCGGCGCCGCCGCAGGCCGCGCCCGCGGCGCCCGCCGTTCCCCCGGCGGCGTCCGACGGTCCTCCCGCGGCCGCTTCGGCGCAGCCGGCCGACGCGCCGCCGGCCGATGCCGCCGCGCCCACGCCGGCGCCTACGCCCGCGTCCGCGCCCCCGGCTGCCGCGCAGCCGCCCGTGCAGCCCCCGGCTCCGCCGCACGCAGCCCCGCACCACGCCGCGCCGCACCACGCGGCCCCCCATCACGCCGCTCCGCCGCACGCCGTCGCGCACCACGCGGCACCGCACGCGGGCCCGTACACCGCGCACCCGGCCGGGCCGCCCGCCGTTCCGCCGACCCAGCCCTTCGGGGCCCCCGCGGGCCCCGGCGGGCCCGCGGGCCCGGTCTGGGGCGACCCCGTGCCGGCCCCCGCGGCGCCGCGCAAGCGCGGCAACGGCGGGCTGATCGCCGCGGTGCTGGTCGCCGCGCTGGTCGCCGGCGGTATCGGCGGCGGTATCGGCTTCTGGGCCGCCGACCGCAACGACGGCAGCGGGTCCACCACGATCTCCGCCGCGGGCAACCCCAAGGACCTCAGCCGGGCCGCCGACTCCGTCGCCGGCATCGCCAGGCAGTCCCTTCCCAGCGTCGTCACCATCGAGGCCAGCGGCAGCCAGGAGAGCGGCACCGGCACCGGCTTCGTGTACGACAAGGAAGGCCACATCCTCACCAACAACCACGTGGTCGCCCCCGCGGCGGACGGCGGCAAGCTCACCGCCACGTTCTCCAACGGCAAGAAGTACGAGGCCGAGGTCGTCGGCCGCGCCCAGGGCTACGACGTCGCCGTCATCAAGCTCAAGGGGGTCAGCCCCGACGAGCTCACCCCGCTCGCGGTCGGCGACTCCGACAAGGTCGCCGTCGGCGACTCCACCATCGCCATCGGCGCCCCCTTCGGCCTTTCCGGCACCGTCACCACCGGCATCGTCAGCGCGCTGCACCGCCCCATCGCCTCCAGCGACGGCGAGGGCTCCAACGCGTCCTACATGAGCGCCATACAGACCGATGCCTCGATCAACCCCGGCAACTCCGGCGGCCCCCTCCTCAACTCCGAGGGCGCCGTCATCGGCATCAACTCCGCGATCCAGTCGACCGGCAGCAACGACGGCACCTCCCAGTCCGGCAGCGTCGGCCTCGGCTTCGCGATCCCGATCGACCAGGCGCGCCGCGTCGCGCAGGACCTGATCAAGACCGGCCAGCCGATCTACCCGGTCATCGGCGTCAGCGTCGACTCCAGCTACAACGGCGAGGGCGCCAAGATCGCCACCGGCCCCAGCGCGGTCACCGCCGGCGGCCCCGCGGAGAAGGCCGGACTGCGCTCCGGCGACATCATCACCAAGTTCGACGACACCGTCGTCGACTCCTCGCCCACCCTCATCGGCGAGATCTGGCAGCACCAGCCGGGCGAGAAGGTCGACGTCACGTACACCCGTGACGGACAGACCCGCACCGCCACCCTGACCCTCGGCGAACGCAAGGGCGACAGCGCCAGCTGACCCGACCCGTTAGGCTGTCCCCGCGCCGCCGCCCCAGGTCCGGGGAGCGGCGCGGGGAGAGTTGCCCGAGCGGCCTAAGGGAACGGTCTTGAAAACCGTCGTGGCAGCGATGTCACCGTGGGTTCAAATCCCACACTCTCCGCAACAGGCCGGCGAAGGCGCTGGACAGAAGGGGTGCCCCAAGACACGGGGGCGCCCCTTCTTCGTGCGCGATGGCACCGTGGTTCCCCGCGGTTTGCCGCCTGATCGGGCACGTCAGGGGCACGGACTCGACGCTAGCGACCGCTGGCTGCCGCTAACTGTCCCGATGTTCTCGCTGCACGCACAGCCAACCAGCAGCAGAGCGCTGCGGGTGCCAGCGGAAGCAAGCTCACGAGCACCTTTGTGGCCCATGCCACGGGACCATGTTCGATTGGAATCCATGAACCTACTGGGCCTTTGACCACCTCGATCACCTGCCCGGGTCGGCTCCTCAAGCGCACCGTCACATGGGACGACCCGGCAGCGGTTTCCGGCTGCACCAGGTCCCCAGTGCACTCGACACGGCTACCGGATCGCCATTCGAATTTCTCGTCGCATGTCACGATTCGGACGCTCTCTGGCGTCCCAGCCAAGCCCAGTCCCAGTGCTCCGGATGCAACCGCATACGCCGTGACGCCCAGGAAGATGAGGGCGATGACGCCCCAGGAAAGGGAAGCAACAGCCCGCCCCAGCACGCCAGCCCCGCCCTTCTGCCTCACCCCGCCGGCAACCAGGGCTGACGGTACCTGCGAGCGTGGGCATACATGCCGAGGGTGTATTCGATCAGATGTTCCGGCTTACGCCTTGATCCGCGAGAACTCGTCTCTGAGGACGCGGACGCGGTGCTCGCCGTCTACGGCCATACCAAGGCCACGGGACACCTGTCGTTCGCGCCGCGTACCCGAGAACAAGTCGCGCAGATCGTGGCCTGGTCCATTGCCTCCGCCACCGCCCACCCCTGCACCGGGTACGCGCGCTCGCCGGTGTTCGTCGAAACGGGTGGGGCCGAACCGCATCGTGACGAAGCCATCGCCTCCTACCTGGGTGCATATGCCTTTGGCCTGTGTGCGATGATCCCGCCCTTACGTTCAGGAGGAAAGCGGCCCATGCCCTCACGTACGCGTCACGTCGTCCTGTCCGCGGCCGTGGCGGGCGCGCTGGCCATCACCGGGTCGGTCGCGCTACTTCCCGCCGCCGCGGCCACCACCGGGGTGACGGCCTCGCTGCCGGCGCGGACCACGTCCGTACCGCCGGCCGACCAGGTGTCGGGGTCCGGTCAGGCGGTCGTCTGGCAGCAGGGAACGTCCGCCGACAGGCTGCCCCACGGCTGGCTGTCCGTGGCGGGCGGCGCCCCGCAGGATCTCGGGGCATTGGCCGACAACGCCGAATACGCCCACCCTGATGCGGTGTCCGTGCAGGGATCGGTGGTGGCGATCGCGACCTCGACCAATCCCAACGGCGACCTCGCCGACCATGTGACCCTGCGCCACTTCGACACAGGTGCCCGGGAGACGCTCGCCGTCGCCTACGACAGGCTCGGCAACTCGCCCGACGAGCGGTACCGGGCCCAGGCCGGCGACGGCATCCTCGTGCAACAGGCCTATTACAACGACGATTCGGCGTACAGCGTGCGCCTGGTGCTGCGCACCTCCGAGGGTGATCGCACCCTGCTGTCGGACGACGAGCAGTACGAGGTGCTGGCGTCGGACGCCGAAGGCGCGTTGGTCCTGCGACGGACCGCGCCCTACTGGGATCACCGGATCGTCTACGTCGACTTCGCCACTGGCACGACGGTCACCGTCGCCGAGCCGAGCACCGATGAGCTGCCGCAGGGCCTGGAGTTCACCCCCTCCCACTTCGGCGTCATCGACGGGGCGACCTTGACCGAGTGGCGGCGATCCGCGCCCGAGGACTATCCGGCGACCGTCACTCTCCCTACCGACAAGGCCCGCTGGATCAGCGACGACACCCTGGCCTGGTACGTGTGGAGCGCCAGCGGTAACGAGCTGTACGCGATGTCCCGGGACGGCTCCACCGCCGCCACCGACATCGGCGGCACGTTCCGCGACATATCGGTGGGCGACGACGGCCGGATGCGCGCGTCGCTGTACCGGCCGGACACGGACGCGGCCATCCAGACCCTCGTCGACGGCCGGGTCTCCACGGCCGACGGCGACGCCACGACGATCCCCGCAGGCCAGGCACGCCTGGACGCCCTGGCCTTGTCCGGCGGCACCCTCTACACCGCCGACGACTCCTACCGCGCCACTGGTGTATTGCTCTCTTCCCGTCTCACCGCCAGCCCTTCCGGGATCGCGGCGACCACGCCGTCACGCGTCCTGGCCTACGAGACCGGCACCGTGCACCAGACGCTGGCCGCCGCCGGGCGCCGAGTGCTGGTCGAGCAGGGCAACGTTTACCAGGTCTACGACAACGGGACGCCGACCGGCGTGCCCCTGGAGCGGAGCGACATCTCGCTGGACCGCGTCGTGGACTTCGACGGTGAGCACTTCCTGCTGTCGGACAAGACGACCACCTACAACGGCACCCTGCTGCTCTATACCGTCGCGACCGGTGCGAGCGAGCGTGTGCCCGACGGCTCGGCCCTGGACGGCGGCGCCCTCTACACCTCGGAGAAGGACGGCACGTCCAACTGGTCCGTCCGGCGCACCGATCTGGCGACCGGCACGACGGCGACGGTCACCACGGTGAACTGTCTGCCCGGACGCCTCCAGGTCCGCGGATCGTGGATCCTGTTGGCGACGTGCGGGGCCGCCTCCTACGAGGGGCTGTTGATCAAGACGGGCACCACCACCAGCCGTACGACGGTGGACGCGTCCGTGCTGGCCCCGGTCCTCGGCACGGACGTCCTGTACACCTTCACGAAGAACGCCGACGCGGGCATCACCCTGAGCGCCCGGGTGCTGAACGTGACGGGTGCCACCGCGCAGCCGCTGTTCACGCTTCCGTCGAAGGCGAACACCGCTGTCGCCGAGCGGTGGGCGGTGGACCGTGAGGCGCCGTGGGCCGCCTGGATGGAGGACGACGGCGTTACCCACCTTGTGTGGGCGGGCGTCCCGTCCCGCACCTCCGCCGCCACAACCGTCCCTGCCGGGTTCAGCCCGAACGGCGACGGCTCGTCCGACACCTGGGCGCCCACGTGGACGTACGACCGGCCGGTGAACTGGACACTGACCCTCAAGTCCGGCAGCACCACGGTACGTACCCTGACCGGGACGGTCTCCGGCGGGAAGGTCGCCCCGGTCTGGAACGGCAAGAACACGGCGGGTGCGTCGGCCGCCGAGGGCGCTTACACCTGGACGCTCGCCGTGACGGACACGGTGACCGGCGAGCCGGCGGCCAGCCTCAGCGGCACAATCGCCCTGCGCAGGAACGTTCCCGCCGCGTCCGTCACCTCGCCCACCCTGGCCAGTGACGCGTCGGCTGGCGCGGTGATCCCGGTCGGCTGGGCGGCGAAGACGGCGGGTGTGACGTCGTACGACATCGGCTGGCGGGTCGCCACCCGCGACAGTAAGGGCACGTGGACGCTCGGTCCGCTCCAGACGTGGCGCACCCGCACCACGGGCAAGTCGGCGGGGTTCGGCGCCTCCGGCAGCCTGGTCACGCCGAAGCCCGGTCTGACGTACCGCTTCTACGCACGCGCTCACGACGACGCCGGTCAGACAGGGGTGTGGAGCGCGGCGGCCGCGACCGGCGTGCCGATCGACGACCGGTCCTCGACGCTGACCTACAAGGGGACCTGGACGTCGGCGTCGGTGACGTCGGCCTGGGCGAAGACCGAGCGGGTGTCCGCCGCGAAGGGCGCCACGGTGTCCTTCACCGGCGACGGTACGAAACTCCGGATCGTGGCGAGCCGCAAGTCGAACGGCGGCCGCTTCGCAGTGCTCGTCGACGGGGTCACCGTGGGCACGGTGAACACCTACGCCTCGACGACGGGGTACCGGAAGGTGGTGTTCACGTACACGCTCGGTTCGAAGATCACCAGCCACAAGGTGCAGTTGAAGGTGCTGTCCGGCAGCGCGGCAGGACGCTCCACCGTCCACCTGGACGCGGTCATGGTCACCCGCTGACCCGTTGATCCGGACGACCAGCCCGGAAGCCATGGAGTTCCCCGACCCCCACGCGGTGGCCGGGGAGCTCCACGCGTTCCGAGGTCCCGTCGGCCCGTCCTCCAGTGGAGGAGCCAAACCGTGCCCCGTGGCGCGGCATCATGCGGTGGGGGCAGGAGCACCCCGAGCGGCCAGTGGTACACCACCGTCCAGCCCTGCATCTGTACACAGACATGTCTGGTTCGACGACGAGGTGATCGAACCGAACCCCCCGCGACTGGCGCCACCAGTCGGTCACCGTGTCCGGCAAGGTGACCCGGATCCATCCCGACGGCACCCTGACCGAGCCCCTCGCCGGGAAGCGCATCTTCGCCAGAACGAATTCCGGCTCCATCGGTGACGCCGGAGCCGTCGTCGCCGACGACGGCACCTACCGCATCACCATCCCCGTCCCCAGCCACAGGACATTGCCCCGCATCCGTGCCCACCTGGTGGAACGCCTCGGCCGGGATGGTTCCCACGGCTGTGCCGTCCTGCAGGGTGATGGTCGCGGCGAGCGACTGGACGGGCGTGGACGGGGCCACGGCCACCTCGAGGGCGATCGCGTCGTTCGCGTCGTGCGTGCTGGTGGTGTAGGCGATGGTCGGCCCGGCAGCCGGGCTCTGCGCGCTCGCGGCGGCGGGCACCATGCTCAGCATTGCCGCGGCGGTGGCGGTGGATGCTGCCAGCAGGGCACGCCTGCTTCTGGAAGATGCATTCACGTGGGGTGCGACACGCGGGGGTGTGGCTCCCTGTGCTGGTGCATGCTGGCGGTTCGGTGGCGTGTACAGCACATCGCGGTGAACAGGCCCGCACGGCGCGCCGGTCCGGGGGACGAGTCGGCCGTGGATGCCCGTACCGGGCACGTCGGTCCGCGGTGAGGGGCGCCGGCGCCTGCGGCGGTGCGGTCCCTGACGGGAGCGAACGGTTCCGTCCCGTCCTTTCGGCGGCGACGCCGCCTGGGCCGGATCCGGTCAGGACGGGCGGGACGGCAGGGGCTGCTCCGTCCAGATGGTCTTGCCCTCCGCGTCGTAGCGGGTGCCCCAGACCTGGGCCAGCTGCGCGGTGATGAACAGGCCGCGGCCGCCCTCGTCGACGGTGCGGGCGTGGCGGAGGCGCGGGGCGGCGGGGCCGGCGTCGCGGACCTCGCAGGTGAGGGTGCGGTCGTTGATGAGGCGCAGCGCGAGCGGTGGGGCGCCGTGGCGGATGGCGTTGGTGACGAGCTCGCTGACGATCAGTTCGGTACTGAAGACGGTGTCCCCCTCGATCCCCCAGGCCGCGAGCTGTTCGCCGGCGAGGTGGCGCGCGGCGGCGACCGCGGCGGGGTCGGCCTGGAGCTCCCAGGAGGCCACCCGGTCGGCGGGGAAGGGCCGGGTGCGGGCGAGGAGGAGGGCACCGGCCCGCCCGGCCAGGTCCACGGGGAGGGAGTAGAGGACGTCGTCGCAGAGGTCCGCGAGGGGCCGCTCGCCGTCCGCGCGGGGGCCGGCGGTCCCGGCGGGTCCGCAGATCAGCCCGGGGCATCCCGCGAGGTGGGCCGCGACGACGGGCGAGCTGGACAGGGCCAGGACGCTGCCCTCCTCCAGCGCCACGTCGCCCGCGGTGAACGGCGAGCCGCTGGTGACGCCCAGCGGCGGGCCGACCGGGATGTCGGGGATCTCCACGGTGCCGTCGGGCCGTGCGACGACCGGGGCGAGGTGACCGGCGCGGGCGACGGTGCACATCCGGGTCAGCGGGTCGTAGACGGCGTACACGCAGGCGGCGCTCAGCGCCTCGCGGTGCAGGGGGTCGCCGGACGGCAGGGACGCGCGCTCGGCGGCCAGCAGAGTGGCCGTGTCGTTGAGACGGGCGAGGAGTTCGTCGGGCGGCAGGTCGAAGGCGGCCAGCGACCTGATGACGGTGCGCAGTTGGCCCATCGTGGCGGTGGCGTGGATGCCGTGCCCGGCGACGTTGCCGATGACCAGGGCGGTGCGCGCGGCGGACAGCGAGATGGTGTCGTACCAGGAGCCCGCGCCGTTCGTGGCGGTAGGAACGTACGCCGTCTCCAGGGCGGTGTGCGTGGCGGGCCGGTGCGGCATCAGATGGCGCTGGACGGTGGAGGCGATGGTGTGCTCGCGGGTGAAGCGCCGCGCGTTGTCGATGCACAGGGCGGTGTGGTCGGCCAGTTGGAGGGCGAGTTCGATGTCGTCCTCGTCGTACGGCTCGACGTCCTGTTCGCGGTAGAGGCTGACGAGGCCGAGGACCCTGCCGTGCAGTGCCAGCGGGACGACCATGAGCGAGCACGCCCCGCCCGCGAGGACGGCTTCGGCACGGGCGGGGTCGGTGGTCAGCCACGGGGGCTCGGAGTCCAGGGTGATCACCCGGGGCCGCAGGTCGGCCAGGGCCCGGGTGAACGGCGTCGGCCCGGGCAGGGTGAGCACGGCGCCCACCGGATGCGCCTGCACCTGGTCGGGCCCGCGGCTGTTGCGGTAGGCGGCCCGCAGCAGGGGCACGCCCGTGGGGAACGGGGAGAGCGGGGGATCGTCGCCGCGGAGCACGGCGTCCACCAGCTCCACGACGGCCACCTCGGCGTACTCCGGGACGAGGGTGCCGACCAGCTCGTCGCAGGTCACCACGGAGTCCATGGTGCGGCCCACCCGTTCGCGCACCGCGTCCAGGACCCGCAGCCGTTCGATCGCCCGTTCCCGGCGGGTGACGTCGACGACCGACACGGCGAGTCCCAGCACCTGGCCGCCCGGGTTGGCCAGCCGGAACACCGACATCGCGTAGTACCCGGGCGACGCCGTGCCGCCCTTGCGGCGGGCCCGCACCAGGCGCTCGCGCAGCGGCGTGCCGGTCTCCAGCACCTCGCGGACCGCGGCCTCGTGCCGTTCCGCGTCGATGATGTCGTAGGAGTCGGCGAACCGGTGGCCGATCAGGGACGTGGGCGGCACGCCCCGCATGGCGGTGGTCGCCGTGTTGACCCGCACCACGCGCAGGTCGGTGTCGAGCAGGTGCAGCCCCACCGGCGACTGGGTGAAGAGGGCGTTGACCATCGCCTCCTCCGCCTCGCCCATCGGCGGGGCCGGGTCGCCGGGTGCCACGTGGTCGTCCTTCCCGCCGGAGCCGGGCACTACTTGCCCCGCGACTCGCCCCGGCTCCGGCCTGAGGGGCGGACGATGTCGAGGACGGCCATCATGCCCATGTCCTCATGGTTCAGGATGTGGCAGTGCAGGACGGTTCGCCCGGTGAAGTCCTGGAAGGCGATGCGTACCACGACGCTGCCGCGGGCGGGCACGTTGACCGTGTCGAACCAGCGGCGTGACGGCGGGTGAGGCCTGCCGTTGGTGCTCATCAGCTGGAACTGGTTGGTGTGGACGTGGAACGAGTGCTCCTCGTCGCTGTCGTTGCGGACCGTCCACTCCTCGACGGTGCCGAGCACGGAGGTGAAGTCGTTGCGCCTCGGGTCGTAGGTCCGCCCGTTGATGTAGAAGACGGTGCCCGCCGTGTTCTCGGTGAAGACCACGGTCTTGCGGGCTGCGATCGTGGCGTGGGACAGGTCCTCGTTCGGGGCGAAGGCGCTCGGGAGCGCGGCCGGCCTGACAGGGGTGCCGGCGGTGACGAGGGTGGCCAGATCGGCGCGCGGGAACCGGTTTCCGGCCTTGCCGGTGTCGTACGCCAGGGTCTCCAGGCGGGTGGTGCCGGGAGAACCGCCCCGGACCAGGACGTCGTAGCGCGCGCCGGCGGCGATGACCAGGGTGTCCGCGGCCCAGACCCGCCGGACGGGGTGGCCGTCCTGGGCGATCACGTGGAAGCGGTGCCCGGGCAGGTGCAGCTTGTAGTAGATGTTGGCGCCGATGTTGGCCAGGCGCCACAGCTGGGTCTCGCCGGGCCGGATGCCGATGACGGGGTTCTCCTGGCCGTTGACCGTGCGGTTGGTGACGGCTCCGATGCTCAGCGGGTGGGTCTTGATCGCGTCGCCCTCGACCTGGAAGTCCTTGAGCGCGATCGTGTGCTCGGTGATGCCGCGCAGGGACGGCGGCAGGTACTGCCGCAGGCCTTCGACGACGATGACGCCCGACTCGCCGCCGGCGACCTGGGCGGCGGACATCATGTCGGCGTGCGAGTGGTACCAGTAGGTGCCGGTGGGATGGTTCCGCGGCAGCCGGTACACGTAGTGGTACGAGCGGTTGTCCTTGATGGCGAGGAAGATGTCGTCCGACGGGCTGCGCGGTGAGACGTGGAGCCCGTGGACGTGCAGGTTGGTGTCCTCGTCGATCCGGTTGATCATGGTGAGGTCGATGCGGTCGCCGGGCCGCACCCGCAGCGTCGGAGGCATGTACATGCCGTTGTACGTGGTCGCCCACAGCCGGCGGTCGCCGACCCGGACCTTGCGCCGCTCCACGATGACGGTGGCCCTGAGGAGTCCGTCGTGGCTCACCAGTTCGGGCGGGTCCTGCAGGCGCGGGCCCGCGACGGCCGGGGAGGCGGGACCGCCCTGCGGGCCGGTTCCGGACAGGCCGTGGCCGCACCCGGCGAGCCAGGCGAGGGCGAGTGCCAGGCCGGTGGCGAGCCGGGCCGCGGCGGATCGGGACCGAGTCACATCTCTCCCTGGGGAAGCCGTGCGGCGCAGCGGGCCCACGCGCGGATCGTCAGACGGAGCCTAAGGAGGGCCGCCTGCGGCTCCGCGGCGCGCCACGCCCCCCGGCGCGCCATCCGCCCCAACGGCAGCACTCCCGGCCCTCGCGGAAGCCGCCGCCCCGGGGCCGGCCGCAGGTTGGCCGAAAGTCGTGGATGAACGTTTCGTCACCTGCCGGGTCCGGGCAGTACGCCCTCTCATGGGGCTGATGCAGTGAATGAGGATGACCTTGGAGGTTTGTCGATAGATCGTCACGCTTGCGAGCGAAATGGACCGGAGGGCCTGGTTGGCGGCTCGGGCGCTGGGCAACTCTGGTTGCGGCGACGTCGCACAGCCGGCGGAGCGGTCGGCCAACCGCCCCGCACACCCCACATCCAGTCCTCTGGAGGGAAAAGACATGGCAAGCACCCGTACCGCCCGAGTCCTGGCCGCGATGGCCTCGCTGCCGCTGGCCGCGGCACTGTTCGCCGGGACGGCAGTGGCCGACAACGGCGCCCTGTCGGGCGGCGGTTCCAACGCGACCGTGGTGAGCAACAGCGGTGGCAGCGTGGGGCGTGACAACTTCGGGAGCGTGACCACGACGCAGCAGGCCGCCACCGGGGCGGGCGCGTCCAACCAGAACAACAACGCGAGCGTGGTCGGCTCGGCGTTCACCGAGATCCACCAGTCGAACGTGAACATCCACTTCGGTCCGCTGTGGTGACCGGGGCCCCTGGGGCTCGCTGACAAGGGGCGACTGCGCGACGGCAACCTCACTGCCGTCGCGCAGTCGCGTTCGGGTGTCCACAGGTTGTGGACAACGCGGCGGCCGCGAGACGCGCCGCGGCTCCGACGCCGGGGACACCGTACCGGCCGGAGCGGGGCCCGGAGCGGGGTGGACACCACGACAGGGCCTAGCGGTGAACCCTGGCGGCGGCCAGTCCGTCAGCTGCGCCCGCACGGTGTGCACGGCGACGCCGCACGACTGCGCGGACCGCGGGGCAGTCGTGGCGGCCAGCCCCTCGGTGCGGTGAATGTCCCGGTCAGGGCAGGTGCGAGGGAGCCGGCCGGGAGGATGCCGCCCGGTGCGGCGGACCGGTCGGGCGGCCCTGCGGCCGTCCCGGAGATCACGGCGCCCGCGTTGCTGCGTACGGCTGACTCCCGGGCGTGGCGCACCGTCCCGCGGGGTGCCGCGCCCTTTCACTCGACCCATGCACGAACACAAGCCGATCATCCGATATGTGACGATCGTGGGGCTGGTGCTCGCCTGTCTGCTGACCGGACCGGTCTCCGCGGAGGGCGCCGTCCCCCGGCTCGCCGCTTCCCGCCCCGCCTCGCTCACGCCCGCCGCGGCGTCGGCACTGGCACCGGGCGGCGACACGGATCCCGGCGACGCACTGAGCGGGTACGACCTCGGCCCGGATCTGTCCGGACTGCTCATGCCGTACGACGCCTACGGCGGCGAGGAGGCCGAGGGAGCCGCGCCCGAGCGGCGGAACTTCAAGGGCTACGGCTTCGACACCTGCCGCGCCCCCTCCCTGGCCACGATGCGTGCCTGGCTGAAGTCGAAGTACCGCGCCATCGGCGTGTACTTCGGCGGCCGCGCCCGCGCCTGCAGCCAGCGCAACCTCAACCGCAACTGGGTCCGTTCCGTGCACCGGATGGGCTGGCGCATCATGCCGATCTACGTCGGTTCGCAGTCGCCCTGCGTGCGGGGCAAGCACCTGCGCAACTACCGGATCGACCCGGACGACCCCGAGGGCCAGGGCGACAGCGAGGGCTGGGACGCCGTGCGCGCCGCCTCCGACCTCGGCTTCGAACCCGGCAGCGCGCTGTACCTCGACATGGAGGCGTACCGCGCGGGCAAGGCCCGCTGCGCCGACCAGACCCTGGACTTCATCCGGGCCTGGGACCGCCAGGTCAGCGACAACGGCTACCTGCCCGGCCTGTACAGCAGCTCGGAGTCCGGCATCCGGCACATCGAGCGGGCCCGCCGGCAGGGCGTCGACGACCTGCCCGAGGCCGTGTGGTTCGCCCGCTGGAAGGGCAAGCCGGCCCTCCGCAGCGAACCGGTGCTGCGCCCCGACGCCTGGGACGGCAACCGCATCCACCAGTACTCGGGAGCCGTCCGCGAGAAGCACGGCGGCAAGCGGCTGGCGATCGACCGCAACCGCCTGGACGGTCCCGTGGCCGTCGTCAGATGACGCGCCGCACGGGACGCCGCGGCTGACGTGCCGCGGAGGACGCGCCATGCCGCCCCTGCGGGGTGACCCCGTAGGGGCGGCGGCGCCGGTCTCCGTCCTCCGGAGGTGGGGCGGACCCCCCTCGTACGACTTCAGGGTGATCCCGCTCCGGCACCTGCGGCGGATCCGCGGGACCGGGCCGCGCTCCTAGCGTGGAGTCATGACCACGCCCGTGTGCACCAGCGCCTCGCAGGCACAGTTCACCCGCTACGTGCAGGCCAGGGGCCCGGCCCTGCTGCGGACCGCGCGCTCGCTCACCGCCAACCCGAGCGACGCCGAGGACCTGCTGCAGACCGCCCTGACCAAGACGTACCTGGCGTGGGACCGGATCGACGACCACCGCGCGGTCGACGGCTACGTCCGCCGCACCCTGGTCAACACCCGTACCTCGCAGTGGCGCAAGCGCCGCGTCGAGGAGTACGCCACCGACGACCTGCCCGAGCCGTACGGCCCGGCGGCGCTGCCCGGCCACGACGAGGCCGAGCAGCAGGCCCAGCGCGACGCCATGCTGCGCGCGATATCCCGCCTCCCGGCACGCCAGCGGGTCATGGTCGTGCTGCGGTACTACGAGGACATGAGCGAGGTCCAGACCGCCGAGGCACTCGGCGTCTCGGTCGGCACCGTCAAGAGCGCCGTCTCCCGCGCCCTGGGCAAATTGCGGCAGGACCCCGAATTGCTCCCGGGGTAGTGACATACCGCGCGGTATGACACCAGAATCGCAGCACCCACCTACCCTCGCGTAGCCGCTTCGATGAGGAGGCGCCCGGTGCTGAGCACAATGCAGGACGTGCCCTTGCTGGTCTCACGGATCCTGACCCACGGCACGACCGTGCACGGCAGGTCGCGGGTCACCACCTGGACCGGCGAAGGCGAGCCGCACCGCCGCTCGTTCGCCGAGATCGGGGCCCGCGCCGCCCGCCTGGCCGGGGCGCTGCGCGACGAGCTCGGGGTGGGCCGTGACGAGCGGGTCGCCACCCTCATGTGGAACAACGCCGAGCATGTCGAGGCCTACCTCGCCATCCCCTCCATGGGCGCGATCCTGCACACGCTCAACCTGCGGCTGCCCGCCGACCAGTTGGTCTTCATCGCCAACCACGCCGCCGACCGCGTCATCCTCGTCAACGGCACGCTGATCCCGCTGCTCGCCCCGCTGCTCCCGGCGATGGAGTCGGTCGAGCACGTCGTGGTGGTCGGTCCCGGCGACACCGCTCCGCTGGAGGGCTGCCGCCCCGCCCTGCACGCGTACGAGTCCCTCCTCGAGGGCCGTCCCGACACCTACGACTGGCCCGAGCTGGACGAGCGTTCGGCCGCGGCCATGTGCTACACCTCCGGGACCACCGGCGACCCCAAGGGCGTCCTGTTCTCGCACCGCTCGATCTACCTGCACTCCATGCAGGTCAACATGACCGAGTCGATGGGCCTGACCGACCGTGACACCACCCTGGTCGTCGTGCCGCAGTTCCACGTCAACGCCTGGGGCCTGCCGCACGCCACCTTCATGACCGGCATCAACATGCTGATGCCCGACCGCTTCCTGCAGCCCGGCCCGCTCGCCGAGATGATCGCCACCGAGCGCCCCACCCACGCCGCCGCCGTACCGACCATCTGGCAGGGCCTGCTGGCCGAACTCGCCGTCAACCCGCGGGACATCAGCAGCATGCGGCAGGTCACCATCGGCGGCTCCGCCTGCCCGCCCTCCCTGATGGAGGCGTACGACAAGCTGGGCGTCCGGCTCCGCCACGCCTGGGGCATGACCGAGACCTCGCCGCTGGGCACCATGGCCCACCCGCCGGCCGGCCTCACCGCAGAGGAGGAGTGGCCGTACCGCATCACCCAGGGCCGCTTCCCCGCCTCCGTCGAGGCCCGCCTGGTCGGCCCCGCCGGGGAGGTCCTGCCCTGGGACGGGGAGTCCGCGGGCGAGCTGGAGGTGCGCGGGCCGTGGGTCGCCGCGGCGTACTACGGCGGCGCCGGCGCCGAACCGCTGCGCCCCGAGGACAAGTTCAGCGAGGACGGGTGGCTGCGCACCGGCGACGTCGGCACGATCACGTACGACGGCTATCTGACCCTCACCGACCGCGCCAAGGACGTCATCAAGTCCGGCGGCGAGTGGATCTCCTCCGTCGAGCTGGAGAACGTGCTCATGGCGCACCCGGCCGTCGCGGAGGCGGCCGTCGTCGCGGTGCCCGACGACCGGTGGGGCGAGCGCCCGCTGGCCACCGTCGTGCTCAAGGACGGCTTCCAGATCGGCTACGAGGAACTGCGCGCGTTCCTCGGCGAGCACATCGCGCGCTGGCAGCTGCCGGAGCGGTGGGCGGTCATCTCGGCCGTGCCGAAGACCTCGGTCGGCAAGTTCGACAAGAAGGTGCTGCGCAAGCAGTACGCGGCCGGCGAGCTGGACGTCACCCGGCTCGGCTGACAGTCCGTATCCCAGGAGGCCCCCGGTCGCGTGCCGGGGGCCTTGCGGTGCGCGGACGCACGAGGCCCCCGGTCCCGCGTCAGGAACCGATCTTGCCGAGCAGGTCGACGATGCGGGACTGCACGTCCGTGCTCGTGGAGCGCTCCGCGAGGAAGAGCACCGTCTCGCCGGACGCCAGGCGCGGCAGCTCCGCCGGGTCGATGTCCACGGCGGTGTAGACGACCAGCGGGGTGCGCTCCATCCGGCCGTTGGCGTGCAGCCAGTCGACGATGCCCTGCCGCCGGCGGCGCACCAGCATGAGGTCCATGACCACCAGGTTCGGGTGGAACTGCGCGGCCACGTTCATCGCGTCGGCCTCCGAGGAGGCGTGCGCCACCTGCATCCCGCGCCGCTCCAGCGTGCCGGTGAAGGCCTGGGCGATCGGCAGGTGCTCCTCTATCAGCAGCACGCGCGGCGGGTGCTGGTCGCTGTCGCGCGGGGCGAGCGCCTTCAGCAGCACGGCGGGGTCCGCGCCGTACGCCGCCTCCCGGGTCGCCTGGCCCAGCCCCGCCGTGACCAGCACCGGCACCTCCGCCTGCGCGGCGGCCTGGCGCAGCGACTGGAGCGCGGTCCGGGTGATGGGCCCGGTGAGCGGGTCCACGAACAGTGCCGCGGGCGGCTCGGCGACCTGGGCGTCGACCTCCTCGCGGGAGCGCACGATGACCGGGCGGTAGCCGCGGTCGGTCAGCGCCTGCCGGGTGGAGACGTCGGGCTCCGGCCACACCAGCAGGCGGCGCGGCTCGTCGAAGGCGGCCTCCGGCTCGCGCGGCGACTCGTCGGTCACGTCGACCGCGCCGTTCGGGCCGTCGAGCGGCTCGGGGCCCTCGGTGTCCTCGGTCGGGGCGCCTATGGCGTACGCGCGGCCGGGGGTGTCGGCACCCCTCGGGGGGTTCTGGGGGGCGCTCTGGCCGTTCGGGGACGGCGCGGGTGCCGGGGCCGGGGCGGCGGGGGTGGCCGCGGTGGCGGCCGGGCGGGCCTCGGACTCACCGGGATTGGCCAGCTTCCGGCGGCGGCCGGTCGGCGTCACCGGGTGGGCGGTCTGCTCGCTGATCTGCTGGGCGAAGGGCACGCCCTGACCGAGGGTGCGCACGCTGATGGCGCGGCCCTGGGTCGTCGACGCCTGGGGGTGCGCCGGCGGCGGGGACGGCTGCACGGGGGCGGGGACGGGGGCCGGCGGTTCCGGCTGCGGGGCCGGGGGCTCGGGACTGCGCTGCGTCTGCTCCGGGATCACCGGCGCGGCGGGGGCGGGCGGCGGCTCCGGCGTGGGCAGCACGACCGGTGCGGGCGCCGGGGTGGGGGCGGGCAGCCGGCGCGGGTCGACGATCGCCGACGGGCGCGGAGTGCTCTCGATGACGCCGCGCGACCGGGGCGCGGAGCCCACGGCCTCCGGCCACTCGGGGGCGGCGGTTCCGTGCCCGGGGCCGCTGCCGTTCGGCCCCGGGGCGTTCCGGCCGTTCGGGGACGGCGCCGGCGGGAGGGCGGGCAGCAGATCCGCCTGCGGCTCCTGCGGGGCGGATGCCGCCGCGCGGCGGGCCCGGCGGCCCGTGGGCTGCTCGGCGCCCTGCTGCTGGACCTGCTGCGGTGGGGCCGGCGCGGGGGGCTGTGGCGCGGGTGCCGGGACGGGGATCTGCGGGGGCGGGGCCGGGACGGGGATCGCGACGGGGCGGACTTCCTGTGCCGGCAGTGCCGGTGGCCCAGGTTGCACCGGCTGTGCCGGTTGCTGTTGCGCCGCATCGGGACGCCGCAGCGCCCGGCGGCGGCCGGTCGGGGTCGCGGAGTCCGTGGTGGGCGCCGCGGGCAGCGCCAGCGCGGAACCGCCGGCGGGCAGTGCGGGCGCCGCGATGCCGTCGCCCGGCCGGGGCGGCGCCAGGGCCGGGGGAGCCGGCGCCGGGACCGCGGGGGCCGCGGGCGCCGTACCGCGCACCGGCTCGGACGGCACCGGCATCACAGTCGTCTCGGACTCCCGCCGGGGCTCCTTCGCCGCCGTCTTGCCGCCGGCCGTGCCCACCGGCACCTCGACCACGTACGCGCTGCCCTGCCCGGGCACGTCGTGCGTCTGGAGCACCCCGCCGTGGCGCTCGACGATGCCGCGCGCGATCGGCAGGTGCACCGGGTTGGCGCCGGCGTGCGGCCCGCGCACCTCGATGCGCACGGAGTCGCCGCGCTGCGCCGCCGCGACCACGATCGTCGAGTCGCCGCTGTTCGCCACGACCGGGACGTTGCCGGCCGCGTCCACGCCCGCCACGTCCGCGATCAGGTGGGACAGCGCCTGCGCCATGCGCTCGGGGTCCACCGTCGCCTCGATCGGCGGGGAGTGCACCGCGTACTGGGCCCGGCCGGGCCCGATCAGCTCGATGGCCGCCTCGACGCCGGACGCGACGACCTTGTCCATGGACGTGGTCTCGCGCTGCAGCTTCTCCTCGCCGCGGTCCAGCCGCTGGAAGGTCAGCACGCTGTCGATCAGCGTGGTGATCCGCGCGTAGCCCGCCGTGAGGTGGTGCAGGATCTGGTTGGCCTCCGGCCACAGCTGTCCGGCCGGGTCGTTGGCCAGCCCGGCGAGCTCGCCGCGCAGTTCGTCCAGCGGGCCGCGCAGCGTGTCGCCGAGCAGCGACCGCAGCTGCTCGTTGCGGGCCGCGACCGCGTCGAAGCGCGAGCGGTCGGTGAAGGTCATCACCGCGCCGACGAGCTGGTCGCCCTCCCGCACCGGCGCCGTGATCAGGTCCACCGGCACCGAGCGCCCGTCCTTGCGCCACAGCACCTGGCCGCGGGCGCGGTGCTTCAGCCCGGAGCGCAGAGTGCCGGCGAGCGGGGTCTCCTCGTACGGCAGCGGGGTGCCGTCCGGGCGGGAGTGGTGGACCAGCGGGTGCATCTCCTGGCCGCCGAGGTCGGTGGCACGGAACCCGAGGATCTGCGCGGCCGCGGGATTGACCAGGACGATCTTGCCGTCGGTGTCGACGCCGATGACGCCCTCGCTGGCCGCGCGCAGGATCATCTCGGTCTGGCGCTGCTGGCGGGCGAGTTCGGTCTCGGTGTCGAGGGTGCCGGTCAGGTCGCGGACGACCAGCATCAGCAGCTCGTCACCGGTGTAGCTGTAGGTCTCGGCGAACGGTGTGCGGGCGTCGTCGAGGTTGGCGCTCGTAACCTCCACCGGAATTTCACTGCCGTCGGTCCGCCGGGCGATCATGCGGGTGGGTTTCGTCCGGCCCACGTCGTCGTCGGGGCGGCGCATGGAGCCGGGGATGCGACGGGCGTCGAACGACGGCAGCAGGTCCAGCAGACCGCGGCCCACGAGCGCCGTTCCGGGGGACTCGAAGGTCTCCAGGGCGATGGAATTCGCGTTGACGACCGTGCCGTTGGCATTGACCAGCAGCAACGCGTCCGGGAGCGCGTCGAGTATTGCCGCGAGGCGAGCAGCGCCTCGGGATGGCCTGCTGCTCACGAGACGCGTCCTCCCTGGAAACCGCACTTGCCGCCGCGCCACCACCCACCAAGGGGCTTCTACCGGTGGCGGCCCATCTTGCCGCCGACCGGAGGGCATGTCACTAGAGCGAGTGTACGGGCAGCCGTTGGACGGGAGGCTCGGGATGCCCATGTCCCGTACGTGTGGGTATCGTTCACCGCCGGGCGGCGCGGATGTGGCATCGGTCACGCCCGCGGGTCGCGACGCGGAGGTTCGGTGAAGGCCCCGTCGGGGGCCGCGCCGGGCGTCGCGGGGAGCACCGGGGCCATCCGCCGCCACCGGTCGGCCTCGCAGCCGTTCGTGCGGTCGTAGCGGTCGTCCACCGGCCTGCCGTCCCAGGTGCCGCGCACCCGAGCACGCTGCGGGCCGCTGTAGATCATCGGGCACAGCGTGCCCTTCGGGGCCGGCCCCACCGGGCCGCCCAGCCGCCGCAGCCGGTCGCAGGCCTCCCGCGCGTCGGGGTGCGTCCCCCTTCCGCCGCCCGGGCCGCATCGGAGGTCGTACGAGGACAGGCCGCCGTTCCCGTCGTCCACGATCACCGTCAGCCGGTCCCCGGCCCGGTCCGGCGGGCAGGCGACGGCAGGTGCGGCGGCGGTCAGCGACAGGCCGAGCGCGAGCGCGGCGGTCAAGGGCATCCGAGCCATTCGCATGCCTCGTCCCTACCTCCCCGCACCCGCCGCGGCCCGGCAACTCACCCGATCGTGGGCGCGCCGCCGCGACGCCCGCCGCAACGCCTTTGCCCTGCCCATGGGCGGCCTAGTAATCTGGTCAGCGATTGGTCCCAGCCCAGTGGGCTGTGTCATCATCTGCGTGCACCCGCTCGCGCGGGACACCTGGAGGCGTCGCCTAGTCCGGTCTATGGCGCCGCACTGCTAATGCGGTTTGGGCTTTACCGTCCATCGAGGGTTCAAATCCCTCCGCCTCCGCTCTCCGGAAGCCCCGGCCACTCGGCCGGGGCTTCTGCCGTTCCGGGGCGGACTCATGACCCCTCCGCTGGCGCGTTTTCGCAGGTCACGCGGGGTGCGGCTAATGGATTTCACCTCACGGCGCAGGTCATGTAATGTTGTTCCCGCAACGCCGACCGGCAAGAAAACGCCGGGAAGCACAAGCACTCGTAGCTCAACGGATAGAGCATCTGACTACGGATCAGAAGGTTGCAGGTTCGAATCCTGCCGAGTGCACACAGCTCAGAAGGCCCCCGGGATCATCCCGGGGGCCTTCTGACATCAACGGCTGACATCAACGCGGTTCGACCGTCGTCTCAGCCGGCCGCGATACTCACCGCGTCGCCGTCGTCACCTTCCCCCTCGTCGTCCAGTTCGAGGGCATCGTCCATGCGGTCGGCCGCGGCCCGCAGGGTCGTCCGCATGACGTGCGCGTAGGTGTCGAGCGTCATGGTGATCGTGCTGTGCCCCAGCGTCTCCATGATGGTCCGGGCGTCGACCCCCTGAGTCAGCAGCAGCGACGCGCGCGTGTGCCGGAGGTCGTGCACCCGGACCCTGCGGATCTGTTCGGTGGCCGCACCCGACCGGGTGCGGTCTCGGTGGGGCGCAGGAACGTCCAGGCGACCGCCCCGGCCCATGGTCGGGGCGGTCGCGCGTCTCCGTCGCTCCGAATGTGATGAACTGTCACAATGCATCCTATTTTGTCATCCCGGTCGAGGGGATTGCTGTGACTGTCTGTCAAGCCGTGAGGGGGGTGGGCGCGCAGGAGACCCTCCCGTCGTCGGCGCCGCCTGATCCTCGAGTGCGTCGCTCGTGGTGGGGTGGGTTGCTGCGGGCGCTGGTGGCGGGTCTCGTGCTAGTGGCCGGCCTGGCCATGCCCATGGTGGCCCCGCAGCCCGCCCAGGCCGTGCCGCCCGGCACCTACGCTTACGTCGCCAACTTCAACGCCAACACGGTGTCGGTGATCAACACCGCGACGAACACGGTGGCGGTCACGGTTCCCGTCGGCGCTGCGCCGTGGGGAGTGGCGGTGTCGCCGGACGGCACCCGCGCCTACGTCACCAACCGCGCCGATGGCACGGTGTCCGTGATCAACACCGCGACCGACACGGTCGTCGCCACCGTCCCCGTCGGCCTTGAGCCCCTAGGGGTGGCGGTGTCGCCGGACGGTACCCGTGCCTACGTCACCAACTTCAGCGCCGACACGGTGTCCGTGATCAAGACGAACACGAACACGGTCGTCGCCACCGTCCCCGTCGGCGATGCTCCCATCGGGGTGGCGGTGACGCCGGACGGCACCCGCGCCTACGTCACCAACGCCAACGCCGACACGGTGTCCGTGATCAAAACGGCGACGAACACGGTCGTCGCCACCGTCCCCGTCGGCGCCTTCCCGTTCGGGGTGGCGGTGTCGCCGAACGGCACCCGCGCCTACATCACCAATTTGAACGACGACACGGCGTCCGTGATCAACACGAACACCAACACGCTCGTGGCCACCGTCCCCGTCGGCGATGCGCCCCAGGGGGTGGCGGTGTCGCCGGACGGCACCCGCGCCTACGTCATCAACGCCGACGCCGACACGGTGTCCGTGATCAAGACGAACACGAACACGGTCGTGGCCACCATCCCCGTCGGCGATGCGCCTCGAGAGGTGGCGGTGTCGCCGGACGGCACCCGCGCCTACGTCACCAACGCCAACGCCGACACGGTGTCCGTGATCAACACCGCCACCAACACCGTCGTGGCCACCATCCCCGTCGACGACCTCCCGTTCGGGGTGGCGATCGGGGTTGTGACCTGCCCAGGCCACGGCAAGCCGGGTCACGGGAAGCCAGGCCACGGCAAGCCGGGTCACGGAAAGCCAGGCCACGACCGGCCAACCACGGCCACCGTCCCGGCCCCCTGTAACCGCACACCGGCATGACGAACGCCCCGGCGCCGACCGCCCACCCTCGGACCGCCGACGCCGGGGCACCCCGTGACCACGCAACCCCACACCCCACACCACGGCCCCCCGCCCAAAGCCTCCGCCGACCCTTCGCACCCGACCGGACCACCGATCAGACCGCGCTACGTGACTCACTTGCCCTGTACGGCCGAACTCGCGCCGACCTGTGCCTGCACGTCTACGTCGCCAACTTCGCGGGCAGTACGGTGCCGGTGATCAACACCGCCACCAGCACCATCACCGCGACCGCCCCAGTCGGCGGCCAGCCGGTCGGCGTCGCGATCACCCCGGCCCGGCGAACCACACCGGGCACTTCGTGCAAGGACGGGACGGCCGCTACACCATCGCCGTGGGCAACGCCGCCGGGGCGGGCTCGACCGACGCCCACCAAGATCAAGCGCGACCAGCACGGCAAGCACTGTGACCACCACGGCCATTGGTGGGGCGCCCCCCTTGCGGAGCCGCAAGTCAGTGCCTGTTGCGTGACATCAGTAGCTGACATCAACGAGGCGTACAACCGCGCACGCCGGCAGGCCCGCAATCGGCGGACGAACCAACGGATCCCTGCGGGCGAACGGTTCGTGAGGTGCTGCACGCGCCTACGCATCAGAAGGTTGCAGGTACGAATCCTGCCGAGTGCACAGCAGGCCGAAGGCCCCCGGAGACGATCCGGGGGCCTTTCGCGTCGGGGCGTACGTCCCGCCGGGACGGCGCGCACCTCAGCAGCACCGCCGCGGTTCTCCAACCCCGCCCGCGCTGCGAGTGTTTGATCATGCGTGACTCCCCTCCACCCGGGCGTGCCTGGTGCGTGCCCGCGTCGCGGCGGCAGATTGCAGGGGTCCCGGGTTCACGCGGAGTTGCCGCTCGGCAGCTCCTGACGGGGATCGTGGGTGACGAATTCCATCCACACGGTTTTCCCTCGCCCGTTCGGAGAAGTGCCCCACGATCCTGAAATATTCTCGACGATGACCATCCCGCGTCCGTTCTCGGCCTTTGACCTGCCCTCTTCCGAAACGGAGAACGGAGAGGGAACCGGGGGCGCGGAATCCGAGTCCCGGACTTCGAGACGCACGCGGTCGGGGTATCGGTAGAGCCGCATGTCCACATCGCTCCCTGCATGGATCAATGCATTGGTCACCGCTTCCGAGACCGTGATCTCCACGTCGTCGGTGATGTCGTCCACGTGCCATCCGCGGAGACTGTCCCGGGCGAACCTGCGGGCGGTGGAGACGTTTCTCAGGTCTCGTGACTGAAGCTCCAGGCGCGCCATTTCGCAACCGGTGCGGCCGTCTTTCGTGTCGGCTCTGACCAGCAGCAGTGCCGCGTCGTCGTATCGTCGGGACGGGTCGGGAACTCCGGAGATCAGCCGGTCCGCCACGTCCTCCACGTTGTCCTGCCCGTCGGCCGCGCACTTGGCGAAAAGGCGGAGCGCGAATTCCTCGGTGTCGCACTGACGGTTCTGGATCAATCCGTCCGAGTACAGGAGAATGAGACTGCCAGGGGACACGGAGAACGTGTAGGATTCCGGCGGCGGCAGCGACGAGGGAACGCCCAGTGGAATTCCCGGAGGCGTGTCCAGCTTGCAGACGCTCCCATCCCTGTCCCTGATCAAAGGTGCCGGGTGGCCGGCTGATGCCACTTCCAGGAAGCCGCCCGCGACGTCGACGCACACGATGCAGCACGTGGCGATGAGGTCGGAACCGAAAGTCAGGAAGAGTTCACTGGTTCGCTCGATGATCGCCGAGGGGCCGTGACCCTCGGACGCGAAGGCGAATACTGCGCTCCGCACCTGTCCCATGACCGCCGCACTGTCGATTCCGTGGCCTTCGACGTCGCCGATGGCGAGTACCACCCGCCCGTTCGAAGCGGCGATCACGTCGTACCAGTCCCCACCCACCTCGGACGATGTGCAAGCGGGAGCGTAGCGGGCGGTGCTGACCATACCGGGGATATCGGGAAGCGACCGGGGAAGCATTTTTCTTTGGAGACTCGAAGCGATTTCGAACTTCCCCTCGGTCAGTTGTATGCGCTCCAGCGCAGATCCCAGGAGGCCGGCCATCATCATGAGCAGTGATTTCTCCTCGGGCGCGAACGTCCTTTCGTCGGAGAAGCCCAGATGGCAGACGCCGGCGATCCCGTTGCTGCCCGGAAGGGGCAGGAAGACCTGGGCGTCGCCGGAAGGCGCGGCGGAGTCGGGACGGGTTGCGTGGACAGGGGTTCCGTTCTCGAGGAAGAGAGGTTTCCCGCTCATGGCCTCGGCCAGCGGGCTCCGCGACTGGATGCTCGCACCGTGGAACAGTCTCACCGTTTCGTGCGAAGCGCCGGTGTGGCCCACCACCCAGGTCCGCCCCTCGACGAATCGTGACAGGACCACCGCACGGCAGCCGAACGGCAGGGAGATCCGGCGATGTGCGGCCGCCACGACGTCCTTCATTCCCGTGGCGGAGTTCAGCTCGCTGGAGAGGCGTCGAAGTTGGTACATGCACGTCATCCCCGTGGAGTCGGGGAGTTCGGGGATGCCCCAGCGTGACGGCGTCGGACCCCGGGTCTCCGCCGGGCCCCCCACCGGGACGATGACGGGGGCCGGCCCGGGGGAGCTCGTCTCCGGGTGTGCCGACAGCTCATCGGCCAGGCGGGCTCCGGCCTTCTTGAGCCACTCCTCTATCCGTGCCTTCGTCTCGCCGTCCGGAATCGGGTCGCGCAGTATCGTGACAGTTCCCAGCACGCGGTCATGGGACATCAGGGGAACGGAAGCCGCGGCATAGGGGAACATGGAGATGTGCTGGTGCTGCTGGTAGAGGTCGGACGAATCCTCGCTTTCGGCAAAAGATATGGATTTCGTACGGAACGTGCGAGCCGAAACGTAGGGCGAGTCGATCGGTATTCGTTCCGGAATGGCGAACACCGCTGGTTGCCGCCCTCCTATCATCGAAGCGCGCAAGTGGCTTCCACCTGCTTCGACCAGGTACACCGTCGCAGCCACCGCATCGAGTGACTTCACGGCATTGCGAACGGTGGCGAGGAGCAATGAAGTGAATTCGTCCACGGATCTGCCATTCGGTAATTCGGCGTTTTGCCGTATATCAGGATAACCCCGACTCCGCAACCCCACCACCGGTGGCTATTTACGCGATCCTGTCACCTCTCTTCGTGTCAATTCCCGCATCGTCCCGGGTGCCGGCGGAGGTGCCGCTGGTGCCGGAAGGGCGATCCGTGCCTGTGTTCGAATTGGGGTCCAGATCTCGTTGCTCTTGGCGAGGCGTTGGGGCTAGGTTCCAAGTGGATAGAACGTTCTATCCATCGCCTGGAGCGCGTGACACCGCGCCCCTGGCGCCCTCTCGACCCGCCAGGAGACAAAAGGTGTTCAAGCACCGTCGTACCAAGAACCGCCGTGTGGGCATTGCCGTCGTGGGAGCGACGGGCGTCGCCCTTGCAGCCGGCCTGGCCGCGACCGCCACGGCCGCCCCCGGGGACAAGGCCGGTACGGCCGAGCCGGCCGCCGCGAAGCCGACCGTCGTACTGGTCCACGGTGCCTGGGCCGACTCCTCCAGTTGGAGCGGCGTGATCAAGCGCCTCCAGGCCGACGGCTATCCGGTCGTCGCCCCCGCGAATCCCCTGCGCGGCCTGACCAGCGACTCCGCCTACCTGGCCGACTACCTGAAGACCGTCCACGGACCGGTCGTCCTGGTGGGCCACTCCTACGGCGGCAGCGTCATCACCAACGCCGCCACGGGCAACACCCACGTCAAGGCGCTCGTGTACATCGCCGCCTTCGCGCCCGACAAGGACGAGACCCTCGCGTCCATCACCGCCGAGTTCCCCGGCAGCCACCTCAGCGACGACCCCGCCGCGCCGGTGCCCACCGCTCTCAACGCCGTCCCGTTCGCCCAGCCCGACGGCGGCACCGGCATCGACCTGACCATCAAGCCCGACAAGTACCGCGACGTGTTCCTCAGCAACCGCCTCAGCCGCACCACCGCCGCGCAACTCGCGGTCAGCCAGCGCCCGATCGCCGCCCAGGCCTTCGGCGAGCCCTCGGGCCCCCCGGCCTGGAAGACCATTCCGTCCTGGTACCTCGTCGCCCACGACGACCACGCCATCCCGCCGGCCGCCGAGCGGTTCATGGCATCGCGTGCGCACGCCCACACCGTCGAGATCAACGCGCCGCACGCGGTCCCGCTCACCGACCCGGGCGCCGTGACGCGCCTCGTCGAGCGGGCCGCCACCGCCCGCTGACCGGTACGCGGCCGCCTCCGCCTCCGCGTCGGGACGGCGGAGGCCGCTCCGTGGAGTCCCCCACGTGCCCGGCGGTCGTCGCGCCGTCGCGGCAGGGCGACCATCGGGTCGGCAGAAGGCTCGGGGTCCGCGGCGTTCGGCTCCTGGAGCGGGTCCCGGACAACGTCGTGGAACCGGGCCCGGTGCATGAGAGCCGCCCCGGAAGAGCCCGCTCGCCGTGGCCAACAGGCGGTCCGTGCCTCGGATCGCTGAGCCGGTGCGGGCCGCCTTTCCGTTCCGAGTCCTCCCTGTACGGGACAGTTCTTTCTCCGTATCCGCTGGTGAGAGCTCAGGCACGGATGTACCCATGGCGGGGTGGCGACCCGGGGCGGCTAGGGTGTGTGCGCGACAGACCGACACATACATGGAGGGGTGGTCACGATGGCCGACATCGACGCGGCGAAGCGGGCGTTCACGCGGTACGACATCGACGGGGACGGTCTCATCACGGCCAGCGAGTACAAGAGCGTGATGGCCCAGCTGGGCGACTTCCACGTGACCGAGACGGTGGCCCAGTCCGTGATCAGCCGGGTCGACACCAACGGCGACGGCAAGATCTCCTGGGACGAGTTCTGGGCGGCGCAGCAGGCCTGAGCCTCAGGCCGTCTCGTCCAGGACGAGTTGGGGGACCTCGGTCGCGCCGCACAGGCGAAGGGTCCGGGCGTGCAGCCGCGGGCAGCGGACCGTGACGCGGTCGGCGGGGCCGAGGGACGCCGCGTGGCGGATCAGGACGCCGGCGCAGCGGGCGTCGATGAAGCCGAGCCCGGTGAGGTCGATGACGCACGGCGGGCCGGCCGGTGAGCCGAAGGCGTGGCGCAGGCCGACCTCGAAATCGGTGCGCGTGGCCAGGTCGGCGTCGCCGCTGAGGGCGAGCGTGCCGCCGAGCCGCTCGACGTGGAGGGCGCCGGACGGCGGCCGCAGGCACATCGGATGGGCGGCGCGCACCCGCGCCAGCAGCGAGGCGTGGAAGCGCCGCTGGTCGTACTCGCAGACGGCGGTGAGCCCGAGACCGGCCAGCACCTGCGTCATGGCGGCCTCGTGGCCGACGAGCCGGTCCCGGTCGAGGCCCGGCCGCAGCGCCCAGGACATGTCGCCCGCGGCGCGCAGCCCGCGGTAGCCGAGGCGGCGGGCGGTGTCGGTGAGGGCGGTCCAGGCGGACGCGGAGTCGTAGCCGGGGACGAGCGGGGTGATGACCAGTGCGCCGCGGCGCACCGCCTCGGAGGCGCGGACGCCGAGCGCGGTGAGCCGGGTGACGGCCTCCGCGGGGGGTGTGCCGCGTCCGCTGAAGAGCAGGACGCGTTCCCCCTGGCCGAGGCCGATGGCGGTGAAGGCGGCGCGGACCTCCCAGCGGGCCTCCTCGTCCTCGAAGCCGAGGCAGGCGTGGTCGCCGGACGCCATGCGGTCGACCGGGACGGTTCGGGGCACGGTGCCGCTGTCCATGGGCCGAACATACGCCCGGCCCCGGCGTCCGGCCGGGCGCTGACCGGCTTTGAGCGGAGGCTTCCGTTCCTGATGAGCGGCTGTCCCCAACTGCCTCTTCGGTGACGGGCTCAGAGCCCCAGAGCCACCGCGAGCCGCCGCCACTCCTCGCGTGGCAGACCGCTGCGGTCCTCGCCGGCGGTCAGCACCTGGACGGCGACGTGGTCGGCCCCCGCGTCGAGGAAGGCGTCGATGCGCTCGTGCACCCGCTGCTCGTCACCCCAGCCGATGAGCGCGTCCACCAGGCGGTCGCTGCCGCCGTTCGCCAGGTCGTCCTCGGTGAAGCCCAGGCGCAGCCAGGCGTTGGTGTAGTTGGGCAGCGTCAGGTAGAGGGAGAGCATGGAGCGGGCGGTCGCCCGGGCGCGCTCGGGGTCGGTGTCCAGGACGACCGTGAACTCCGGGGCGAGCAGCGGGCCGCGGCCGAGGATCTCGCGGGCCTGCGCGGTGTGCTCGGGGGTGACCAGGTACGGGTGGGCGCCCGCGGCGCGGTCGCGGGAGAGCTCCATCATCCTCGGGCCCAGCGCGGCCAGCACACGGCGGTCGGCCGGGACACCGGCCGCGTCCAGCGCGTCGAGGTAGCCGGTCATGGCGGCGTAGGGCCGCTCGTACTGCGCGGCGAGCTTCGCGTGGCTGACGCCGATCCCGAGCAGGAAGCGGCCGGGGTGCGAGGCCTCCAGGGCGGACCAGCGGGCGGCGACGTCCACGGCCTCGTACTGCCAGAGGCTGAGGATGCCGGTCGCGACGGTGATGGACGAGGTCGCCTCGATCAGCGGGGTCGCGTGCTCCACGCCGCTGCTGCCGCCGAGCCAGAGGGCGCCGTAGCCCAGCTCCTCCAACTCGGCCGCGGTCTCGGCGAGTTCCTTCGCCCGGGAGGGGTCGGGGTCGCGCAGGCCGCTGTTCCACAGCCCGTACCGGCCGATCGCCTGCGCCTGCGTGCTGCTGCCGCTGAAGCCCATGGGCCGTCTCCCACCACCAGGTCGACTGAAGTCCGATGTCCGTCGTACCAAACGCGGCCCGGCGATCCGCGCATTCCCCCGCCGGGCGGCGTGTTCGCGGCCGCACACCCCCGCGTCCCGTGCTCCCCGCGGCCCCTGGCGGGCCGTCATCCGGCCTGCGGGCGGTTCTCAGACAATTCAAAGGCACCGCCAAGGGTGCTCTCAGCGGCGGCTCACAGGATTCCCCCATGACCGCGTCTCCTTCCTCCGCCGCCGACCTCACACGTCCGGACGGCTCCCCCGTACGTGTCCTCGTCGTGGACGACGAGACCGCCCTGGCCGATCTGCTCTCCATGGCCCTGCGTTACGAGGGCTGGGACGTCCACACCGAGAGCACCGGCGCCGACGCCCTGCGCGCCGCCCGCGAACGGCGGCCGGACGCCGTGGTCCTGGACGTGCTGCTGCCCGACATGGACGGCCTGGAGGTCCTGGCCCGGCTGCGCCGCGACCTGACCGACGTACCCGTGCTGTTCCTCACCGCCAAGGACGCCGTCGAGGACCGCATCGCCGGGCTCACCGCGGGCGGCGACGACTACGTCACCAAGCCCTTCAGCCTGGAGGAGGTCGTCGCCCGGCTGCGCGGCCTGCTGCGCCGGGCCGGCGTCGCGGCCGCCCGCCAGGAGTCCCTGCTGGTCGTCGGGGACCTGGTACTCAACGAGGACAGCCACGAGGTCAGCCGCGACGGTGCCGGCATCCACCTCACCGCCACCGAGTTCGAGCTGCTGCGCTACCTGATGCGCAATCCGCGCCGGGTGCTGAGCAAGGCGCAGATCCTCGACCGCGTCTGGTCGTACGACTTCGGCGGCCAGGCCAACGTCGTCGAGCTGTACATCTCCTACCTGCGCAAGAAGATCGACGCGGGACGCGCGCCGATGATCCACACCCGGCGCGGCGCCGGATACCTGATCAAGCCGGGCGAGACGACGTCAGCCGCGGTGCGACCGTCGGCGACGCCGCCGGGCAGGCGCTCCTGACCGACGACGGCCGCCGCACCCGGATGGCCGCCTCGGTCGGCTCGCAGAACGCGGCGAGCCACCGACCGGCAAGGCCGTGACGGCCGTCGGCGGCTTCGTCGGCAGGGAGCAGTTCCCGGCCCTCGCGGGGTTCCGGGCGTAGGTGGCACCGGGCCGGATCCACTGGTTCATCGCCTCGGGCGGCATGGGTGGCGGCGGCCGGGGCGGCAATGGCAAGGGCACCGCTGCGCGGATCGGCTCACGGGTCGAGGAGGACTCCGGTCCACGACCCCGGGCGGCGTGACCGTCCACGACCTGACCGACCCGAGCTGACCCGGGTCGTGGACGCGGGAAGGGCGGCGGCCCGGCGGCCGCCGCCCTTCCCCCGTGGGCAGGTCAGTCCTCGGAGGGCGCCAGCCGGGCCGGGAAGCCGCCCGTCGCCAGGGGCCCCCAGCGCTCGGGGGTCACCCGGACGAGCGACTTGCCCTGCTTGAGCATCGCGGCGCGGTACTCGTCCCAGTCCGGGTGCTCGCCGGCGATGTTGCGGTAGTACTCCACGAGCGGCTCGACCGACTCCGGCGGGTCGATCACCTCGGCGGTGCCGTCGATCTGGACCCAGGGCCCGTCCCACTCGTCGGAGAGCACGATCACGCTCGCTCGCGGGTCGCGGCGCGCGTTGCGGGTCTTGGCCCGCTCGGGGTACGTGGAGACCACAAGTCGCCCGGAGTCGTCGACGCCGCAGGTCACGGGGGAGCCCTGGGGGCGCCCGTCCGAGCGGGTGGTCAGCAGCAGCGCGCGGTGACGCGGTCGGACGAACTCCAGCAACTGATCGAGCTGCACGGCGGTGTTGGTCGCGATGTAGGCCATGACAGCAGCCTATGTCGCCGCCGGCTACAGGGCAGGGAGGGCGGTGCCCTGCACGGCCTGGATGTCGAGCTCGACCTTCACGGTGGTGCCGACGGCGACGATGCCGGCCTGCACGACCTGGTTGTAGTGCATGGCGAAGTCCTCCCGCCGCAGTTGCGCCGTCGCGCGGAAGGCGGCGCGCACCCCTCCCCACGGGTCGGGGCCGGTGCCCAGGTAGGCCAGGTCCAGGTCCACCGGGCGGGTCACGCCGCGCATGGCCAGCTCGCCGTGGACGGTCCAGCGGTCCTGGGCGGCCTGCTCCAGGGAGGTGCTGCGGTAGGTGACGCTGGGGTGCGCCGCCACGTCCAGGAAGTCGGCGGAGCGCAGGTGCGCGTCGCGGGTGCCGTTGCCGGTGTCGATGGACGCCGCGTCGATCACGGCCTGCACGCCGGAGTGCAGCGGCTGCTCGGCGATCTCGATGCTCGCCGCGAAGCCCGTGAAGCGGCCGTGCACGCTGGACAGCCCGAGGTGCTGGGCGACGGCGCGGATCTCGGAGTGCGCGGGGTCGACGGTCCACACACCCGGCGGGGGCAGTTCGACACCGCCGGAGCGGGCGAGCGTCAGCGTGCCGACATCGGCCGATCCCGAGGCGGTGACCAGGGCCGTCGCCGCCGTCGGGCGGTAGCCGACGGCCGTCACGATGACCGTGTACGCGCCCGGGGCCAGTGCGGCGGTGCGCACCGCGCCCTCGGCGTCCGCGGCCTCGCGGGCGATCTGCTGACCCGCCATGTCGGTGACCGTCAGCACGGCGTGCGGCACCGCCCAGCCGTCCTTGGTCCGCACCCGCCCCCGCAGGCCCGTCTTGCCGGTCGTGGTCATGCTCATCGCTCGCCTTCCGTCGCGTGTGTGTTCCCCGGGGGAGCGGGGCCCGGGACGTGCCCGGGCCCCCGCGGGAGCCACCCGGTGTGGTCCGGTCCTGGCAGCGCGGCCGTCCCCTGCCTGCGCCCTCCGGACCGGACCCGGGTTCCCCCGGCCGGCCGGTCCGCGCGTCTCCGCAGGCGCACGACCCGGCCGTTCTCGAGCGGGCCCGCTCACCCCTCGGGGTGGCCGAGCTCCACGTCGACGTCCTTGGCGCTCTCGTCGCCGACCGTGATGGTGGTCGCCACCGGCGGGAAGCCACTGGCTATGAGCGAGTACTCGCCCGCGTCCAGGTCGCCGAAGGCGTACGCGCCGTCGCCGCCGGTCGTGGCGGTGGCCACGACGTTGCCGGCGGCGTCCACGAGGGTGACGCGGGCCTCGGGCAGCGGCAGCCGGGTCGCGCCGCCGAGGACGGTGCCCTGGACCCGGGCGCCGAGCCGCAGCGCGACGTCGACGTGGGTCGGGCCGGTGCCGGCGACCTCGACGGGCAGGGCGACCGGCCGGAAGCCGGTGGCGTTGACCGCGAGGGTGAAGTCGCCCGCCGGGAGCTCGTCGAAGCCGAAGCCGCCGTCCTGCCCGGTGCCGCCGCTGGCCAGCACCTCGCCGCGGATGTCGGTGACGACGACCACGGCGCCGTGGACCGGGATGCCGTCCGCCTCGGAGGTGACGGTGCCGGTGAGGCCGCTGGTGCCGGCCAGGACCACGTCGTGGGCGACCGGTTCCTCGCCGACCACGACCGTGGCGGCCTGCGGCTGGTGGCCGTCGGCCGCGGCGATCAGGACGTACGAGCCGGCGCCGGGCGCGGTGAGCGCGTAGCCGCCGTCGGGGCCGGTGGCGGCCCGGCCGAGCTGCTTGCCGGTGAGGGAGATCAGCGTGAGCGTGGCGTGCCCGACGCCGGTGCCCTCGGAGTTGCGGACCTGGCCGTGGATCATGGGTCCCTCCTGGACGGGTACGGGAGCCGGTGCGGGTTCGGGGGCAGGGACGGGGGCGGCCTGCGGGACGCCGGCCGGGGCAACGGCCACCGGCTCCGGCGCGGCGGGCACGACGGCCGCCGGCTCCGGCCGTCCGGACACGCCGGCCGCCTGCTGCAGACCGCTCGACGTCCGCAGCGGCACCTCCTTGATGAAGAGCACCAGCAGCAGCGCGAGGAACGCGACCGGGGCCGCCACCAGGAAGACGTCGCCCGCGCCGTGGCCGTACGCGGTCTCGATGACGTGGCGGATCGGCGCCGGCAGCGACGCGAGGTCCGGGATGGCGCCGTCGGAGGAGCCGGTGGAGTCCACGCCCAGTGCGGACAGCCCGTCCGTGGTGTAGCGGGTGACCCGGTTGGCGAGCACCGCGCCCAGCGCGGAGACGCCGACCGCGCCGCCCAGGGTGCGGAAGAAGGTGACCATGGAGCTCGCCGCGCCGAGGTCGGCGGCGCCCACCTGGTTCTGCACGGCGAGGACGAGGTTCTGCATCACCATGCCGAGGCCCAGGCCCAGCAGCGCCATGAAGATCGCCATGTGCCAGTACACGGTGTCGTACCGCAGCGTGCCCAGCAGGCCCAGGCCCGCGGTGAGCAGCACGCTGCCGGAGACCAGGATCGCCTTCCAGCGGCCGGTCCTGGTGATGACCTGGCCGGAGACGGTGGAGGAGACGAACAGGCCGGCGATCAGCGGAATGGTCAGGACGCCGGACATGGTCGGCGACTTGCCGCGCGCCAGCTGGAAGTACTGGCTCAGGAAGACAGTTCCGCTGTACATCGCCAGGCCGACGAAGAGCGAGGCGGTCGAGGTCAGGCTGATCGTCTTGTTGCGGAACAGCCGCAGCGGCATGATCGGCTCGCGCGCGCGGGACTCGACCAGCACGAAGACCAGGCCGAGCAGCACCGCGCCGCCGGTCATGACCCAGGTCTGCCAGGAGATCCACTCGTACTTGTCGCCGGCGAAGGTGACCCAGACCAGCAGCAGGCTGACGGCGGCGGTGACGAACGTGGCGCCGGCCCAGTCGACCTTGGCCTGGCGCTTGACGACCGGCAGGTGCAGGGTCTTCTGCAGGACGACCAGCGCGAGGACCGCGAAGGGCACGCCGACGTAGAAGCACCAGCGCCAGCCGAGCCAGTCGGTGTCCACGATGACGCCGCCGAGCAGCGGGCCGCCGACGGTGCCGACCGCGAAGGCCGCGCCGAGGTAGCCGCTGTACCGGCCGCGCTCCCGCGGCGAGATCATCGCGGCCATGATGACCTGGGTCAGCGCGATCAGGCCGCCGACGCCGACACCCTGGATGATCCGGCAGGCGATCAGCATGCCCGCGTTCTGGGACACGCCCGCGATCAGCGAGCCGACCACGTAGATCACCAGCGCCAGCTGGACCAGCAACTTCTTGCTGAACAGGTCGGACAGCTTGCCCCACACCGGGGTGGTGGCCGTGGTGGTGAGCAGCGCGGCGGTGATGACCCACGTGTACGCGCTCTGACCACCGTGCAGATCGGAGATGATCTTCGGCAGCGCGTTGGAGACGATCGTGGAGGACAGGATCGCCACGAACAGGCCGAGGATCAGCCCGGTCAGGGCCTCCATGATCTGCCGGTGCGACATGGGGGCCGCGTGTCCGCTCTGGGCGTCGGTCCCCCGCACACCGGCAGGTGATGCGGTTGTTGCCATCGTCATCCTCTTCACATCGTGATCGTTTGCGTACGGGGGCGGCAGTCGGCGGTGAAGGCCGTGCGCAGCCGTTCCAGCAGCCGGCAGAGCTCCATGACGTCCTGGTCGGACCAGTCCCGCAGGTGGTCGGCGAGCGAGGCGGTGACTCCGTCCAGTGCGGCGCGGAGCATGTCCGTGCCGCCGGGGGTCAGCCGCAGCAGCCGGGACCGCCGGTCGTGCGGGTCGGGCAGCCGGTCGATCCAGCCGCGCTCCGCGAGGTGCGCGACATGGCGGCTGGTGACCGACATGTCGATGTCCAGCAGCTCCGCCAGCCGGCTCATCCGCAGTTCGCCGTGGCGGCTCACGACCGCGAGCACGCCCAGCGAGGCGGGCGGGCAGTTCGCCGGGCACGAGCGGCTGAGCTCGCGGGCCACGGCGGGAATGGCGCGCAGTTGGCCTGCGAGCTCCCCGTACAGCTCCTGCGATGCCATGGGGACCGCCGCCTTCTCTCCGGACTATTGGTTGCCTTGAGCAACCGTAATATTGATTGGTTGCTGCAGGCAAATTCTTATGGGTAAAAAGCTCCAAAAGGAACGGCCCGCCTCCGGTCAAGGAAGCGGGCCGTGCGACGAAAGGCGCAGGTCAGGCGGATGCCTCGGTGAGCAGCTCCAGCTCCTGGGCGGTCAGCTCCAGCTCCGCCGAGGCCAGCAGCGCCGGCAGCTGCTCCGGCGTCCGGGCGCTGGCGATCGGGGCCACGACCGTGGGACGGGACCGCAGCCAGGCCAGCGCCACGCTCGCCGGCTCCGCGCCGTGCGCCGCCGCCACCTCGTCCAGCGCCGCCAGCACACGCGGGCCGCGCGGGGACTCCAGATAGGCGCCGGCCGCGCCCGCGCGGGGGCTGTCCACCGCGACGCCGGGCCGGTACTTGCCGGTGAGGAAGCCGCGCGCCAGGCCGAAGTACGGGACCGAGGCCAGCCCGTGCGCCCGCACGACCTCGCGCAGCGGGCCCTCGTAGTCCCGCTCCACCAGGTTGTAGTGCTGCTGGAGCGCCACGTACTTCGCCAGGCCCTCCCGGGCGGAGAACTCCAGCGACGCGGTCAGCCGCTCCGGACTGATGTTGGACGCGGCGATGTACCGCACCTTGCCCTCGCGGACCAGGGCGTCCATCGCGCCGATGATCTCCTCGACCGGCGTCTCCACGTCGTCGAAGTGGGTGTAGTACAGGTCGATGTGGTCCGTGCCGAGCCGGCGCAGCGACTCCTCCGCCGCGGCCTTGATCGTCGCGGCCTTCAGGCCCTTGAAGTCCGGGTGGGAGCCGACCTTCGTGGCGACGACGATGTCGTCGCGCCGCCTGCGTTTGCCGAGCCAGCTGCCGATCAGCAGCTCGGACTCGCCGCCCCTGTGGCCGGGGACCCAGGACGAGTACGCGTCCGCGGTGTCGACGAAGTTGCCGCCGGCCGCCGTGTACGCGTCCAGTACGGCGAAGGAGGTCTCCTCGTCCGCCGTCCAGCCGAAGACGTTGCCACCGAGGGAGAGGGGGAAGACATCGAGTTCAGTGGTGCCGATGAGTGCCATGCAACGTGCGACACCGTTTCGACGGGCGGTATTCCCGTACCCGTTCCCCGGTTGTCCGGGCCCCAGGGGTGACCGGTGCGACAGGACTTCGCTAGGGTCCTGCACCATGACTACCCCTGACAACAATTACGACCCGGCCGGCAACACCCAGATGTTCCGTGCCTTCGTCGATGAGGAGCCCGCGCAGGTCCAGACCTCGGGCGGCAGCCGGACGGGACTGATCGTCGGCATCATCGCGGCCGTCGTGGTCGTGGCTGCCGTCGCCTGGTTCGCCCTGTCCTGACCCACCACCGGTGCCCGGGGCCCCCGGTCACCTGAACAGTGCCGCCAGTTCGACGCGGGAGCGCACGCCCAGCCTGCTGAAGATGTTCCGCAGGTGGTACTCGACGGTGCGCGTGCTGAGCACCAGCCGGTCGGCGATCTCCTGATTGGTGGCCCCCTGGGCCACCAGCTCGGAGATGCGGGTCTGCTGCGCGGTCAGCTCCCGTGCCCCGCCGGGTGCCCGGTCCACCGGTCCGACGCGGTCGCCCGCCGCCCGTAGTTCGGCGGTGGCCCGCTCGGCCCACGGGCGCGCGTCGAACTGCCGGAAGACCGCCAGCGCCTCGCGCAGCAGACCCCGCGCCTCGCCGGGGCGGCGCGTGCGGCGCAGCCGGGAGGCGTAGAACAGCTCGGTCTTGGCCAGTTCCAGGACGGTGTCGTCGTCCTGGTGCAGCCGCAGCGCCTCGCGGAAGTGCCCGACGGCCGCGGCGTCGTCCTCGGCCAGCAGGCCGTGGCAGCGATGGGCCTGCGCCAGTCGCAGCGTGCTGCGGTTGCCCGCCGCCCAGTCCTCGTAGCCGCGCAGCGCGCCCTCGGCCTTCGTGCGCTGCCCGCAGCGCACCGCCGCCTCGACGAAGTGCGGTGTGGCCAGCCCCCGGATCGCCAGGTTGACCTGCCCCGCCCCGGCGCGCATCCGCCCGAAGCGGGAGAGCGCGTCGGCCGGGCGGCCCGCGGCGAGGTCGGCGCAGGCCGACGCCCAGGAGTTGAACGCCTCGGGCCGGCCGAGACCGCGGGACGCAACCGCGTGCCCGGCGGCCCCCATCCGCGCCGCGGCCGTGGCGCTGTCGCCCTGCAGCGCCGCCAGCAGCGCCAGTACGGACAGATGGTCCACGGCCAGATTGCGCTGCCCGGTCTCCTGCGCGAGCCGTACGCCCTCCTCGGCGGCCTCCCCCGCCGCCGCGTAGCGGTCCAGCGCGAGCGCGCACAGCGCCTCGTACACCAGCGCCGCGGGCACCAGGGCGGTCGCGCCCTGGCGCCGCGCCCGGTGCGCGGCGGCCGAGGCGAGCGCCAGCGCCCGCCGCGCGTCCCCCAGGGTGTACGCCGCCTGGCTGGCCCAGATCGCCGATTCGGGGTCGCCGGCCGCCTCGGCCAGCCGGACCACCCGGCGCAGCGCCCAGTGGGCCTCCCGGTGCCGGCCGGCGAAGGTCGCGGCGAGGCCCGTGAAGTGGTCGAGGACCAGCCGCTGGGCGGGGGTCTCGTCGTCGCGGCGCATCGACCGCGCCCGCTCGGCGAGAGCGAAGTAGGCGGTGAAGTCGCCGGCCAGACAGCATGCTTCACCGGCCAGCATGAGCGCCCGCAGGGCGAGGGCGCGCTGGGCCTCGGGGAAGCGGCCGACGGCGCCGGTCAGTTCGCGGCAGGCCGCGGCGGGCACGCCGTCCCGCAGCTGGATCTCGCCCTGGACGAGCGCCCGCAGTGCCTCCGACGGAGCGGGGCCGCCGCCCGGTCCCGCGCGGCGCAGCAGTTCCCGTGCCCACCGGGTGTCCCCCGAGGTCCGCGCGTCGGCGGCGGCCGCGAGCAGCCAGCGGTCGCGGGTGGCGGGATGCGCGGTGGTACCGGCGCCGTGTTCCAGGGCTTCGGCCGCCGCGGCGTGGCCGCGGTCGCGGCGGGCGGCGGTGGCGGCCTCCTCCAGTTGCCGTTCGGCCGCCGGTGAGGGCCCGGTGGCGAGCGCGAGGCGGTGCAGGGCCCGGTAGAGCCGGGCGGAGCAGGGGTCCAGGACGGCGGCCAGCGTGGCGTGCGCCGCCGTGCGGTCGGCGGGGGAGAGCACCGCGGCCAGCGAGGCCCGCAGCAGCCGGCCCGGTACGGCCGTCGTGCCGTCCCGGGTGACCAGGAGCCCCGCGGCGTGGGCGCTGTCCAGGGCCCCGGCGTCCAGGCGCAGCCGGCGGGCGGCGGCCCGCAGCAGCGCGGCGGGCAGCGGGCCGCCGGCCACGACCAGCGACACCAGGGCGCGGGCGGCCGGGCTCAGCGCCCGGAAGCGGTCGCGGTGCCGCTTCCGCAAACTGCTGCCGGCCGGGAGCGCGGGCGGGTCCGGCAGCGGACCGGCGGCCGCGGCGTCGGCGAGGTCGGTCAGGGCGAGCGGATTGCCCCCGGCCAGGGTCAGCACGGTGGCGGCCACCGGGTCGGGCAGCGCTGTCGCGGACGGACGCCCCGCGAGCAGGCGACGCGCGGCGGCCGGGCCGAGCGGCCGCAGGCGCAGGTGGTCGACGCCCTCCAGCCCTGCGGCGGCCGGGTCCCCGTCGCCGTACGCGTCGGCAGCGAGCAGCAGCGCGCAGGACGTGCCGGTGAGCCGGCGCGCGGCCATGCCGAGCGCCCGCAGCGTCGGGGTGTCCAGCAGATGGGCGTCGTCCACGCACCACAGCAGCGGCGCCGGGGCGCACAGCGTGGCGGCCAGCCGGAACAGCGCCGTGCCCAGGGCGAGTTCGCCGTCCGGCGGGGGACGGCCGGCGAGCACCGCGGTGAGCACCGCCGCGTGCGCCGCGGCCAGCTCGGGGAGCCGCCCGGCGACCGGCAGCAGCATCCGCTGCAGCCCGGCGAGCGGGACGGCCGTCTCCGCGGGGGTGCCGGCGGTGCCCAGTACCGTGAACCCCGCGGCGGCCGCCGTCGCGGCGGCCGCGCCGAGCAGGGCGCTGCGCCCGGAACCGGGTTCCCCGGACAGCAGCAGGGCGCGGCCGCGGCCGGTCCGGGCCGCGTCCAGCAGGGCGGTCAGGGCGGCTCGTTCGCGTTCCCTGCCGTACAGCCCGGACGGCCACGCAGCGTCCGCACTCCGCTCGGCCTCCATGTCGCCAGTGTCGACTGGCCGGGTCGGGAGAGGGAAGAGATGTGCGCGATGTTCCGAACATGACAGAAATCGCGCGGCGGGACGGCCGGGAACGCCACTGGTGATTCCACCGGTCCGCCACGCGCCCGTCGCTCCGAGACTCCTGCCGACCCCCACACGACAAGGAGTTGTGATGCGACGCATCTGGGCCATCCTCCTCACCCTGGCCGCCGCGCTCGGCCTCGGCACCGTCGCCCTGCCGGGCACCGCGAACGCCGCCACCCACACCCCCGTGGTCTTCGTGCACGGCTACACCGGGAGCGCGAGCAACTGGGACTACGCGGAGTCGGTGTTCGTGAGCGCCGGCTACAGCCGCGGCGAGCTGTTCGCGTACGAGTACAACTGGAGCCAGTCCAACAAGACCAGCGCCGCCGGGCTGGCGAGCTACGTGCGCCAGGTGCTCTCCCGCACCGGCGCGACCAAGGTCGACATCGTCAACCACTCCATGGGCGGCCTGGTCACCCAGTGGTACCTCACCCAGCTCGGCGGCACCTCGTCGGTCCGCCGGGTCGCCTCCATCGCGGGCGCCAACCACGGCACCACGTACGCCTCGGCCTGCGTGATCTACACCTCGTGCGTGGAGATGCTCCCCGGCTCCGCCTTCGTCCGCACCATCAGCAGCGGTGACGAGACGCCCGGGGCCACGGTCTACGCGACCTGGTACTCGCCGTGCGACGGCATCATCATCCCCTACACCAGCACCCCGCTCAGCGGCGCCACCAACCACCTGGTCGCCTGCACGACGCACATCGGGTTCCTCTCCGACCTGAGCACGATCAGCGACATCCGCTCCTACCTCGCCGCCTGACAGGCGGTACCCCGGTGCGGTGGGACGGGCCCCGCGGGACCCGTCCCACCGCGGCGCCGCGTGCTGACGGGACCCGGACGGTGACGTCGCGGGTCCCGATCGTGGCCGACTCCAGGCCGAGCAGGCCGCCGACCTGGGTGCCGAGGACCGGCGTGCCCGTCGCGGCCGGACCGCGGGCCGGGAGGACCGGGCCCGCTCCCGCGCTGTCCCAGTGCGGCCCAGGGCGGCGAAGGCGCCGAGACGGACGACGGCCGCCGAGGGTGCGGCGAGCGCGCCCCGGCGACCGGTCGGTATGTGCACTGTCATGTCGGTGCGGTGACGAACCGTCAGTACGTGAGGAGCCGAACCGGCCAGGTCGTGGCGGCCGGTTCGGCAACTGCCTAGTGCTCCGCGGTGAGTCCCTCGCGCAGCTGCGCCAACGTGCGGGTCAGCAACCGGGAGACGTGCATCTGGGAGATGCCGACCTCCTCGCCGATCTGCGACTGGGTCATGTTGGCGAAGAAGCGGAGCATGATGATCCGCCGTTCCCTCGGGGGGAGTTGGGCGAGCAGCGGCTTGAGCGACTCGCGGTACTCCACGCCCTCCAGGGCGGCGTCCTCGTAGCCGAGCCGGTCGGCGAGCGAACCCTCGCCGCCGTCGTCCTCGGGCGGCGGGGAGTCCAGCGAGCTGGCGGTGTAGGCGTTGCCGACCGCGAGGCCGTCGACCACGTCCTCCTCCGACACGCCCAGCGCGACGGCGAGTTCGGCGACCGTGGGCGAGCGGTCCAGCTTCTGCGCGAGCTCGTCGCTGGTCTTGGTCAGCGCCAGCCGCAGTTCCTGCAGCCGGCGCGGCACCCGCACCGACCACGAGGTGTCGCGGAAGAAGCGCTTGACCTCGCCGACGATGGTGGGCATCGCGAAGGTCGGGAACTCCACACCGCGGTTGCAGTCGAAGCGGTCGATGGCCTTGATGAGACCGATCGTGCCGACCTGGACGATGTCCTCCATCGGCTCGTTGCGGCTGCGGAAGCGAGCCGCCGCGTACCGCACCAGCGGGAGGTTGAGTTCGATGAGCGTGTCCCGTACGTAGGCCCGCTCGGGGCTGTCGTCCGTCAGCTCGGAGAGCCGCAGGAACAGCGAGCGGGACAGCGTTCGGGTGTCGACGACGGCGGGTTCGGCGATGTCGAGGCTGTCGTCAGGAGCATCGTGCGGCGCTTCGGTGTTCAGCACCTTCGGACTGCCCACTTCTACGGACATGCCACCCCCTTGAGGTCGCGGACGGGTGTCGCGGGCGACGGTTCGTTCCTCCACTGGAATACCGGAGGCCGGACCGCGACAAACGCTGTTCCCGCAGAATGTCACATGTCGGCAACACGCTGTAGCGCCATGTCGACTTATTTCCGCAGGGAGGGTCGCTCGCAAAGGTTACGATTCGAGCTGATTTGCGGATCGCAGCCGAGCGAAGCTCCGGGACAGCAAACGCGACACATGCATCTGCGAAACCCCCAGTTCCGCACTGATCTGGGACTGGGTCAGGTTCCCGAAGTAGCGCAGCAGGAGAATCCGCCGCTCGCGCTCGGGCAGCTGCACCAGCAGGTGCCGCACGAGGTCGCGGTGCTCGACCCCGGTCAGCGCCGGGTCCTCGTAGCCGAGCCGGTCCAGCAGGCCCGGCGAGCCCTCCCCGCCCTCCTGGGCCGCCTCCAGCGAGGTCGCGTGGTACGCCCGCCCCGCCTCCAGGCAGGCCAGCACCTCGTCCTCGGACAGCTTCAGCCGCTCGGCGATCTCGGCGGTGGTCGGGGTGCGCCCGTGGGCCACCGTCAGATCCTCGATGGCGCCGCTGACCTGCACCCACAGCTCGTGCAGACGGCGCGGGACGTGCACGGTGCGGACGTTGTCCCTGAAGTAACGTTTGATCTCACCGACCACGGTCGGCATCGCGAAGGTCGGGAACTGCACGCCGCGTTCCGGGTCGAACCGGTCGATCGCGTTGATCAGCCCGATGGTGCCGACCTGGACGACGTCCTCCATCGGCTCGTTCCGGCTGCGGAAGCGCGCCGCCGCGTAGCGCACCAGCGGCAGGTTGACCTCGATGAGGGCGGCCCGCACCCGTGCGTGGTCCGGGGTCCCCGGCTCCAGCCCGGTCAGTTCCTCGAACAGCACCTGGGTCAGTGCCCGGGCCTCGATCGCGTTGGTGTTGGTGGTCCCGGAGCGGGTCCCGCCGGGCCGGCCGACCTGCCGGGCCTGGCCGTCCTGGGGCTCCGGGGCGTCCTGGGCGGCGTGACCGTCAGGGCCTTCCCCGGCCCCGGGGCCCTCGTGGGCGTCCGGGCCGACGGTGCCGTCGGCGCCGGGAGCGGCGTTGCCGGGGGCCCGCCCCTCGTGGCCGTCCGCGGCCTCGCGGGCGCTGTGGATCCTGCCGTCCCGGCCGCCGCCTCCCTCACCCCGGGTGTCCTCGGTTGTACCGGTCCCGCTGTCGTCGCCGGGAATTGCTGGTGACGCCGTACGGGCCGACACGGGCATGCCACTCCTCATCGGTCCACTCATCCGGCAAAAGCGGTCATAGCATCACAATTCATGTGCACTGTGTGCAAGCGAGGCGCGGTGCTAGACGAAAAAGCCCTCCGCCCGGCGGGCGAAGGGCTGTTCGGGACCGGGGCCGGCGGGGGCCGTCACTCGAACACGTAGTCCGCGACCACCCACGTGGCGAATTCGTGCCACAGGGCCACTCCTGCCTGGTGGGCGGGGTGCCAGAGGTAGGCGCCGAGGTCGCTCTCGTTGGCGACCGAGGCGTTGAGGGCGAAGTCGTAGGCGATGGGGCGCGACGAGATGTTCCAGCCGAGTTCCCAGGAGACGAGTTCCGGGACCAGGTCGCCGAGCTCCTCGAAGGCGCGCACGCCGGCCACCACTCGTGGGTCGTCCCGCTCGACGCCCTCGTTGAGCTTGAAAAGGACCAGGTGGCGAATCACGGCGCTGACTCCTCGGGGTCGCGGCCGATCAGTTGATCAGCGCGGTCATGAACTCACCGACGCCCTTGGCGGCGTCCGATATGCCCTGGAAGCCTACCTGTACAAGATCAGCAGCACGCCCGGGCGACGTGATGATCGTATAGAGCACGAAGACCACGAGGACGTACATGGTGACTTTCTTCGCCTGCGCCATGGCTGGAGTGTATCCACCGAATGGGCTAATCAGGCGGTCTCATCTGCCCTCGCTCCCGGCTCTTGCCCGCCGCTCGCGGAACGCGGCCGCGGCACCTCGCGGACGGTGGGAAACGGCCTTCCCGAGGCCTTTCCGCGCCCTGCCGGGACGGCCGTGCGCGGGGCCCGCGCTTCCCCGGCGCACCCGCTGCCGACGGGCTGTCAGATCCCGCCGCGGAGGGCGGGTCGGTGCGTGGTCACCCGGATGCGGACGCCCGGTGGCCCGGACCTTCCCCCGCTCATACGGTGCGTAATTGACTGATCACCACACAGAAGTGCGCCTCGTCCCCCCACGACCGCGCTCCCCAGCGGAGGTTTCCTTGACCGTGCGTCACATATCCCGGCGCTTGTCCCTCCCCCGCGTCGCGGCCGCCGTCGTCGCCCCGGCGCTGCTCGCGCTCGGGCTCCCCGCCGTCCTGCCGGCCGCGGCCGCCGGAGCCGGCGCCCCCGTCCTTCCGCTGACGCTGCAGAGGACCGTGACGACGGCCGGTGACGGCTTCGCCCACGCCGGCGGCGGCAGTGGCACCGGCTCGCGGCTCGCGGCGGCACCTCCGGAGGGCAGCACGCTCGACGCGGGCGTCGTCTTCTTCTCCTCCGACAGCCCTCCCGTCGACCCGGCCGGCGACGCCAGCCCCTACCGCTTCGGCGACGGACAGACGTCCGTGACCCTCCCCGACGCCGACGTCACCACCACGACCGTGGGCCGCCGCACCATCGCCGTGGCCCAGTTGCCGGCCGTCTTCGCCGGCCGCGCCGCCGACACCACGTTCACCGGAACGATCGACGGCGGCTCCGCGACCCGCTGGCGGCTCGCCGCCACGTACACCGGGGGCGCCGCCCAGGGCGCGGTGCCGAAGCGGGTGGTGCTTGTCGCCGGTCCCAGCGCCCTGGTGGACGGCGGTGACACCCCGCGCGCCGCGTCGCCCCAGATCGCGGCGGGCGCGGCCAGGACCGTACGGGTCGGCGGGCTGCTCGACGATGCCGTCGGCACCGGGGCCGCCCCGGTCGGGGTCCGGGTCGACAGCGGCGCGACCAGGGGGTCGCCGGTGGCCATCGGCGCAGGTGAGTTCGCCGCCGTCGGCGACAGCGCCTGGCAGCCGGGGGCGACCGCCGTGGACGGCCGGTTCGCCGGCGGCAAGGGTGCCGCGGGGATCGCCCTCGGCTACGGCTTCAGCTACCCGCAGGCCGCCCAGCCGGAGTTCAGGACGTCGAGCATCACCGACGTCGACGGCGGCGACCTGGCCCCCGGCGACGCGGTCGCGGTCTCGCGCTCCGTGGTGAACACCGGCGGAGCCCCGGCGACGGGCGTCGTCCTCACCGACACCCTCACCGACCTCACCGGCGTGACGGACGTCCGGGTCGACGGCGCCCCGCCGGCGCCGGACACGGTCACCGTCACGGCGTCCTCGGTCACCGTGCGGCTCGGCACCGGAGCAGGCGCCGCCTCCGGTGGCACCCTCGCCGCCGGGGAGACCGTGACCCTGTCCTACACGGCGCGGGTGGCCGCGGCCCCGTCCGGTCCGACCGCCACCTCCTCGGTCACGGTGGCCTTCGGCAACGGGGCGGCCGGACCCAGCGACCTGAGCCTGGGCATCGCCACGCCCGCCCTCACCCTGAGCCCGGCGAGCCTGGACTTCGGCAGCCGGCCGGTGAACACCACCAGCGCGGCCCGGACGTTCACGCTCACCAACCACGGCGGCACGGCCCGGACCGTGAACGGAGTGTCCCTGTCCGGAGCGGACGCGGCGGACTTCGCGCTCGGCGCCGGCACCTGCACGGGCAGCCTCCCGCCGCGGGCCCGCTGCACGGTCCGTGTGACCTTCCGGCCCACGGCGACCGGCGCGCGCACCGCCGCGCTGGACGTGGACACCTCCGCGGGCCCGCGCGGCGCGGCCCTGGCCGGCGTCGGTGTCGCCGGCACGAGCAGCGCCGACGTGCAGATCACCCTCAGCGCGCCGGAGGCCGTCGCGCCGCGCGGCCCCCTCACGTACACGGTGCGGGTGGTCAACAACGGCCCGGACACCGCCACCGGCGTGGCCGCCACGCTGGAGCTCCTCGGCCCCGGACCGCGCTTCGAGGACGACCCGCGGCCCGGTCCCGGCTCGATCCCGGACATCACCTGGTGGGGGGCGAGCACCCGCGCGCCCGGCGGTGTGCGGTTCCTCAGCGGTGGCGGGCCGCACCCGTCCATCCAGCGGGTCGTGTGGACCATCGGTGATCTCGCCCCCGGCCGGACGGCGACCTTCGAGGTCGACCTGACCGCGCCGTCCGGTCTCGGCCGGATCACCTCGACGGCCCGGGCCGTCACCACCACCCTCGACCCCGAGCCCGACAACAACATCGCCACCGTCGCCCCCCGGGTGACGCGGGACGACGAGGACTGACGATGACTGACGAGGACTGACGGGGACCGACGACGACCGATCCGTCCGGGGAGCGGATACGACGAGGGGCCCGGCAGCCGAAGCTGCCGGGCCCCTCGTTCTCCTGCTCAGAGCGGTAGCGGTGGGATTTGAACCCACGGAGGAGTTGCCCCCTCACACGCTTTCGAGGCGTGCTCCTTAGGCCGCTCGGACACGCTACCGAGGGAGAGCTTAGCGGACGTCCGGGTGTGCTCCGAAATCGTTTGTGCGAAAGAAGCGGGTGAGCAGGTCACCGCACTCCTCCGCGAGCACCCCGGAGATCACTTCAGGGCGGTGGTTCAGGCGCCGGTCGCGGACCAGGTCCCACAGCGAACCGGCCGCGCCCGCCTTCTCGTCGAGGGCGCCGTAGACGACTCGGTCCAGCCGGGACAGGACCACGGCGCCCGCGCACATGGTGCAGGGCTCCAGGGTCACCACCAGCGTGCAGCCGCCGAGCCGCCAGGAACCGGCCGTCCTGGCGGCCTCACGGATCGCGATGACCTCCGCGTGGGCGGTCGGGTCGCCGACCGCCTCCCGCTCGTTGCGGCCCCGGCCGATGACCGTGCCGTCCGCGGACAGCACGACCGCGCCCACCGGCACGTCGCCGGTGCGCGGGGCGAGCGTCGCTTCGTGCAGAGCGAGCCGCATGGGCCCGGCCCAGGGGTCGCGGATCGGGTCGGTCAGCGGACCGCCTCCAGTACGTCCGCACAGCCCAGGGAGTCGGCGATCTCGCCGAGGGCCTCGCCCGTCAGCGCGCCGTCGCCGCTGAGCGCCAGCAGTTCCTTGTCGCTCATCCCCAGGTCCACGAGCAGCTCGGCGTCGCCGAGCGGGCCCACGGGCACGTGCACCTCCGTCGGCCCCGGCACCACGTCGTCGTCGAGTTCCTCGCTGTCACCCTCCTCGGTGCCGTCGAGGTCGACGATCTCGTCCAGGTCCTCCGGGTCGCGGCCGAGCAGCTCGTCGGTGAGCAGGATCTCTCCGTAGGAGCTGCGGGCCGCCGCGGCGGCGTCGGACACGTAGATCCGGGGGTCCTCCTCACCGTCGACGCGGACGACGCCGAACCAGGCGTCCTCCTGCTCGATGAAGACCAGGACCGTATCTTCCTCGGTCGAGGCGGAGCGGGCCACCTCGGTCAGGTCGCCGAGGGTTTCCACATCGTCGAGATCGGTCTCGCGCGCTTCCCAACCGTCCTCGGTGCGCGCGAGCAGTGCGGCGAAATACACCGTGACTCTCCCACAGGTCTCAGGCCGTCCGGACTTTCGGGCGGGAGCCGGATGATCAGCTCGGGGGTCCCCGCCCACACTCGGCATCGTGGCAGAAACCTCGGCTTTGCGAAGGGTCTTCCGCGCGTGCCGCGTGCCAGGGCTTCCGGCTTTTTCCCTGCGGCGGCCTGCGGGGACCCGCGGGAACCCTTCCGGCGCGGGCGGTTCGCCCGTCCCGGTGGCCTACCAGCGGAAGGTGCGCATCCGCATCTGCTGGCGCGCCCGCGCCGCGCGCGCCCTGCGCGGCTGCACCCGGTCGCGGAGCTCCTTGGCCTCGTTCAGTTCGCGCAGGAACATCGCCCGCCGCCTTCTGCGCTCGGCATCGCGCTCCTGCTGCGTACGGGCGTCGCTCGCGTCGGCGCCACCATTGTCGTGCTCCGCCATGGGGCACCACCTCAAGTGATCCGCGGGGCCCGGTCGGGACAGTCCGGGCGTAGGGGCTCGCCTTCCCCTTCCAGTGTGGTTTCAAAGCCGCCCCTTGCACAGCGGCTCCGGGCGCCCGTTTCTGCCCCGCGGCGGCGGCGACGTTAAAGTCGGGGGCATGCGGATCCATGTCGTCGACCACCCCCTGGTGGCGCACAAACTCACCACGCTGCGCGACGAGCGCACCGACTCGCCGACCTTCCGACGGCTGGCCGACGAGCTGGTCACCCTGCTCGCCTACGAGGCCACCCGTGACGTGCGCACCGAGCAGGTCGACATCACCACGCCGGTGGCGGGGACCACGGGCGTACGGCTCTCCCACCCGCGGCCGCTGGTCGTGCCGATCCTGCGAGCCGGTCTCGGCATGCTGGAGGGCCTGGTGCGCCTGCTGCCGACGGCCGAGGTCGGCTTCCTCGGCATGATCCGCGACGAGGAGACGCTGGAGGCCAAGACCTACGCCACCCGCATGCCGGAGGACCTGTCCGGACGCCAGGTGTACGTGCTGGACCCGATGCTGGCCACCGGCGGCACCCTGATCGCCGCGATCGACCTGCTGATCGAGCGCGGCGCGGACGACGTGACGGCCGTGGTGCTGCTCGCCTCCCCGGAGGGCGTCGAGGCCATGGAGCGGGCGCTGGCGGGCAAGCCGGTCACCGTCGTCACCGCCGCCGTCGACAGCCACCTCAACGAGAGCGGCTACATCGTCCCCGGTCTCGGCGACGCGGGCGACCGCCTCTACGGCACCGCGGGCTAGCGGGCTCCTTCACCGATACGTCAGGGCGGTACCGGACCCCCGCGGGGGTCCGGTACCGCCCTGACGTCCGTGCCGGGCCTACGGGAGCGTCAGCAGCCGGCGGGCCGGGGGGCCGCGCTCGGCTTGGCCAGGACGACGAGGTTCCGCTCGACGACCCGGTCTGCGGCCAGGGTGGTGAAGCCCTTGCCGAGCATGAGGTCGACGGTGTTGGCCGCGTGCTTGCTCTTGGGGGCCGCGGGCTTGTAGGTGGTGGTGCCCTTGAACTGGGCGCCGACCAGCTTCATGGCCGCCTCCGCCTTCGTGCCGGAGCCGCCGAGGAGCAGGGCGGCCGCGGTGACCTTGCGGTCGTACTCGGGGTCGGCGTTGCCGAAGGTGCCGATCTTGAAGCCCCGGGCGGCGAGCTGGTCGGCGGTCTTCTTGGCGAGGCCGCTCTTGGCGGTCGCGTTGTAGACGTTGACCGTGAGCTGCCCGGGTTCGGGGAACACGATGGGTTTGGTGCCGGAGGTACCGGGCGCCGGGGCGACCGCCTTGCAGGCCCGCTCCTTGGAGGCGTTGGCCGCTTGCGCGGGCTTCCCCTTCGCCGCGGCGTCGCCGTCGAAGACGTCGACCAGCTGGAGCGTGCCCCAGCCGGCGAGGCCGAGCACGGCGACGGTCGTGACCAGTACCGTCACGATCCGGAACTTGCTCCGTGGACGGCGCATTCGTGGGTACTGGTTCCCGGTGACACGGTACTTCCCGCCCATGCCAGGGGGCGTCAGCATGCTCATGTGCGCAGCGTAGTGCGGGATTCCGACTTGGCCTACTAAACGATCAACCAATCGCGGCCAATCGGGACGACTTGAACCCGAAAGGGTCAACAATCGGCTGAACGGATGTCAGGACCGGCTCGCCGGGACCCGTTGGCCCATCCGGGGCGCCCGGGACCGGTCCGGGCTCAGTCCATCTCCAGCACGCGCGCGTGCAGCACCTGCCGCTGCTGGAGCGCCGCGCGCACGGCGCGGTGGAGCCCGTCCTCGAGGTACAGGTCGCCCTGCCACTTCACGACGTGCGCGAACAGGTCCCCGTAGAACGTCGAGTCCTCGGCGAGCAGGGTCTCCAGGTCGAGTTGCCCCTTCGTGGTGACCAACTGGTCGAGGCGTACCGGACGTGGGGCGACGTCCGCCCATTCACGGGTGCTTTTCCGGCCGTGGTCGGGATACGGCCGCCCGTTTCCGATGCGCTTGAAGATCACACGGAAAGCCTACCGGGCAAGGGCGTACGGGCGCAGCAATGGCGCAGGAGTGCGATGGTGGGCAAATACGGTGATAGCGGGAGCAGCGGAGCAGCCCATGACCACGCCGACGACGCCCGACGCCGCGCGGGCCATCGCCCAGGGGTACGCCTTCACCGGACCGGCGCTCGATCTGGGGGCGCTGCTGTGGGACGGGCGGTGCCTGCCGGACGCCCCCGTCCGCGTCCCGCTCGGCATGCTCAGCCGGCACGGGCTCGTCGCCGGCGCGACCGGCACCGGGAAGACCAAGACGCTCCAGCTGATCGCGGAGCAGCTGTCCGCCCAGGGCGTACCCGTCTTCCTCGCCGACGTGAAGGGCGACCTCTCCGGCGTCTCGGCGCCCGGGGCGGCGGGCGACCGCGTGGCGCGGCGCGCCGCCGAGGTCGGGCAGGACTGGTCGCCGCAGGGCTGCCCCGCCGAGTTCTACGCCCTCGGCGGCATCGGCCCCGGCATCCCGGTGCGGGCCACGGTGACGAGCTTCGGCCCGGTGCTCTTCTCCAAGGTGCTCGGGCTCAACACGACGCAGGAGCAGTCGCTCGGCCTGATCTTCCACTACGCGGACGGCAAGGGCCTGGAGCTGGTGGACCTCAAGGACCTGCGGGCCGTCGTGGCCTTCCTCACCTCGGAGGAGGGCAAGGGCGAGCTGAAGGGGACCGGCGGGATCTCCCCGGCGACCGCCGGGGTCATCCTGCGCTCGCTGACGGCGTTCGAGGCGGAGGGCGCGGGCCCCTTCTTCGGGGAACCGGAGTTCGACACGGCGGAACTGCTGCGGACGACGGAGGGGGGCGGGCGCGGGACCGTGTCCGTGCTGGAACTGGCCGCCGTGCAGGACCGCCCGCGGCTCTTCTCGACCTTCCTGATGTGGCTGCTGGCCGACCTCTTCGAGGACCTGCCCGAGGTCGGCGACCTGGACCGGCCGAAGCTGGTCTTCTTCCTCGACGAGGCGCACCTGCTGTTCACCGGGGCGAGCAGGGCCTTCCTGGAGGCGATCACGCAGACCGTGCGGCTGATCCGCTCCAAGGGGGTGGGGATCTTCTTTGTGACGCAGACGCCGAAGGACGTGCCCGCCGAGGTGCTGGGCCAGCTCGGCAACCGGGTGCAGCACGCGCTGCGCGCCTTCACCCCGGAGGACGCCAAGGCGCTCAAGGCGACGGTGCGGACCTTCCCGACCTCCCCGTACGACCTGGAGGAACTGCTCACCGGTCTCGGCACCGGCGAGGCGGTGGTCACCGTGCTCAGCGAGAACGGCGCCCCCACCCCGGTCGCCGCCACCCGGCTGCGTGCTCCGCGCTCGCTGATGGGACCGGTCGCCCCGGAAGCGCTGGACGCGGCGGTCAAGGGGTCCGCGCGGTACGCGCGCTATGCACAGGCTGTGGACCGGGAGTCGGCGTACGAGCGGCTGAGCGAGCGGCCCACGCCCACGCCCACGCCCATGCCTGCTCCCGCCCCCGCGACGCGGAAGCGTGAGGAGCGGCCCGGGGAGGAACCGGGGGTGGTGGAGCAGGTGATGGGCAGCGGTGTCTTCCAGTCGCTGGCCCGCTCGGTGGGCACCCAGATCGGGCGCGAGATCAGCCGGTCCCTCTTCGGCACGTCCAAGCGGCGGCGGCGCCGGTAGGCCTACGCCTTCCCGGCCTTCTTCGCGGCGGCCTCGGCGGGCTTCGCCGGCCGGGCCGCCTTCGCCGCGCGCTTGGCCTCCTGCTTGAAGGCCCGCACCTTGTCCAGGGACTCCGGGCCGGTGATGTCGGCGACGGAACGGAACGAGCCCTCCTCGCCGTAGAGGCCGGCGGCCTCGCGCCAGCCGTCGGGGGTGACGCCGAGCTGCTTGCCGAGCAGGGCCAGGAAGATCTGCGCCTTCTGCTTGCCGTAGCCGGGCAGGTCGCCCAGCCGGGTCAGCAGTTCCCTGCCGTCGCCGACCCCGCGCCAGACCGCCTCGGCGTCGCCGTCGTAGTGCTCGACGAGGTACTGGCACAGCTGCTGGACGCGCTTGGCCATGGAACCCGGGTACCGGTGCACGGCCGGCTTCTCGGAGAACAGCGCGACGAAGGCCTCCGGGTCGTAGGCCGCGATCTCGTGGGCGTCCAGGTCGTCGCGGCCCATGCGGGTGGCGATGGTGTGCGGGCCGGTGAAGGCCCACTCCATCGGGATCTGCTGGTCGAGGAGCATGCCGGTGAGTGCGGCGAGCGGGCTGCGGCCGAGCAGCGCGTCGGCCTCGGGCTGCTGGGACAGCCGGAGTGTGGTTGCCATGGACCGATGATCCCGCGTGCGGCGGGGCGCCGCTCCCGCGTCACCCGAACGGCCCAGTGCCGATGGCCGACCGGGCGGTGCGGGCGGACCGTGTGAGGTGTCCACCACCGACGCGATGGGAGCCTTGTGATGAGCCAGCAGACGCAGTCGGTCAAGCCGCATCACCATTCGGGCTGGGCGACGGGCGGCACCGTGTTCGCGGGAGTCCTGATGATGGTCTCGGGTGTCTGGGCCATCCTCGAGGGCATCTCCGCCATCGCCAAGGACGACGTCTGGGTCCGGCTGGGCCACTACATCTTCAAGTGGAACCTGACGGCCTGGGGCTGGATCCACCTCGTGCTGGGAGTCCTCGTCCTCATCGTCGGCACGGCCCTGCTCTCCAGCGCGCCCAGGTGGGCGCGGGTCGCGGGTGTGGCGCTGATCGCGTTCAACATCCTGGTGAACTTCGCCTGGCTGCCGTACACGCCGTTCTGGGCCTTCCTGATGATCGCGATCGACATCTTCATCATCTGGGCCCTGTGCCGCGGCTGGGGCGACCACCCCGACCATCACGACCACCTGGGCGGGGACGGTCACCACGGCAGGGACGACAAGCTCGGCCACCCGGTCTGACGGCCCCGTACCCAGCGCGCCGCGGTCCCGGAGGCGTCCCCACGCCGCCGGGGCCGCGGCGTCATGGGCGGGATGTCACCCCTTCGTGTGGCATGACCGGTACGCCGGATAGCGTCCACCCGCGCGGGTAGCGCTGAACGCGTGACGCAGCCATTTGAACTGCCCGACTTCTACATGCCGTACCCCGCGCGCCTCAATCCCCATCTGGAGGAGGCGCGGGAGCACTCCCGCACCTGGGCGCGGGACATGGGGATGCTGGAGGGTTCGGGCATCTGGGACACCGCCGACCTCGACGCGCACGACTACGCGCTGCTGTGCGCCTACACCCATCCCGACTGCCCGGCACCGGAACTTTCCCTGGTGACGGACTGGTATGTGTGGGTGTTCTTCTTCGACGACCACTTCCTGGAGACGTTCAAGCGGTCCCAGGACCGCCGCGGCGGCAAGGCCTACCTGGACCGGCTGCCCGCCTTCATGCCGATGGACCTGGCGCAGGGCATGCCCGAGGCCGCGAACCCGGTCGAGGCGGGGCTCGCCGATCTGTGGCGGCGCACCGTCCCGGCCATGTCGCTGGACTGGCGCCGGCGGTTCGCCGAGAGCACCGAGCACCTGCTCAACGAGTCGCTGTGGGAGCTGTCCAACATCAACGCGGGCCGGGTGCCCAACCCCGTGGAGTACATCGAGATGCGCCGCAAGGTCGGAGGCGCGCCCTGGTCCGCGGGTCTGGTGGAGTACGCGGCCGGAGCCGAGGTGCCGGCCGCGATCGCCGGGTCGCGTCCGGTGCTCGTGCTGCGGGACGCCTTCTCCGACGCGGTGCACCTGCGCAACGACCTGTTCTCGTACCAGCGCGAGACGGAGGAGGAGGGCGAGCTCAGCAACGGCGTGCTGGTCCTGGAGAGCTTCCTGGGGTGCACGACCCAGGAGGCGGCGGAGTCCGTCAACGACCTGCTCACCTCGCGCCTGCAGCAGTTCGAGAACACCGCGGTCACCGAACTGCCGCCGCTCGTCGCCGAGCACGGGCTCGACCCGGCGCAGTGCGCGGCCGTGCTGGGGTACGTCAAGGGCCTGCAGGACTGGCAGTCCGGCGGCCACGAGTGGCACATGCGCTCCAGCCGCTACATGAACGGCGGCGGCGCGGGGGCGCCCGCCCGCACCGGCTGGTCGCCGTTCGCGCTGCCCGGCGGGATCGGCCTGTCGGCCGGCACGGTGCGGACCACCGGGCGGGCCGAGGCCGCCCGCGTCCGGGCCTTCACCCACGCGCCGCGGCGCACCGGGCCGGTCCCGCCGCCCGACTTCCTGATGCCCTTCCAGGTCACGCTCAGCCCGCACCTGGACGCCGCCCGGCGCACCATCGTCGACTGGGCGCACCGGATGGGCCTGCTGGAACCGCAGCCCGGCGTCCCCTTCTCCTTCGTGTGGGACGAGCGCAAGCTGATCGCGTTCGACCTGCCGCTGTGCGCCGCGGGCATCCACCCGGACGCGTCCCCCGAGGAGCTGGACATCACCTCCGGGTGGCTCACCTGGGGCACCTACGCCGACGACTGGTTCCCGGCCGTCTTCGGCCGCACCCGCGACCTGGCCGGCGCGCGCGCCGCCAACGACCGCCTGTCGGCCTTCATGCCGGTCGACGGCACGCCCGCGCCCTGCCCGGTCAACGCCCTGGAGCGCGGACTGGCCGATCTGTGGGCGCGCACGGCCGGGCCGATGCGGCCCGAGGCCCGCCGCCGCTTCCGCGCCGCGATCGAGAGCATGACCGCGAGCTGGCTGTGGGAGCTGGCCAACCAGGCGCAGCACCGCATCCCCGACCCCGTCGACTACCTGGAGATGCGCCGCCGCACTTTCGGCTCCGACCTGACGATGAGCCTGTGCCGGCTCGGGCACGGCCAGGTGGTGCCGGACGAGGTCTACCGCAGCGGGCCGATGCGGTCGCTGGAGAACTCCGCCGCCGACTACGCCTGCCTGATGAACGACGTCTTCTCGTACCAGAAGGAGATCGAGTACGAGGGCGAGATCCACAACGCCCTGCTGGTGGTGCAGAACTTCTTCGGCTGCGACGAGCCGGCCTCGCTCGCCGTGGTCCACGACCTGATGACCGGGCGCATGAAGGAGTTCCAGCACGTCGCGGCGAACGAACTGCCCGTGCTGTACGACGACTTCGCCCTCGGTGCGGAGGCCCGGGCGGTCCTGGACGGCTATGTGCGCGAACTGGAGAACTGGCTCGCGGGCATCCTGGCCTGGCACAGCGGCTGCCACCGCTACGAGGAGGAGGAACTGCGCCGGCCGCCCGGTTCGCCCCGGATGCCCTCCGGCGCGCACGGACTCGGCACGTCGGCGGCCCGGTTGGTCACGCTGCTCGGGGCGCGGTAGCGCGGCGGCGGGGGGGAAGGGGGGCGGCCCGTGCGGGGGCCGCCCCCGGAGGCACGGACGAGTGCCCGTGCGACACACGTCGGTTGCCGCGCGGGGGGCCGGACGGTGGCGGGCTGCGGAACGGAGGGCCTCGGCCGGGCCGGTGGGGGAACGCGCGGTTCGCCGGAGGGGGCGATGGTGGCGCGGGTCTCCGGGCGCCTACGGTGGACCCGCAACTGCGGCCCGGCGGTGAGGAGTTCCATCCATGAACGCGTCCATTACCCAACGCGTCGCGCTGCGGGACCGGTTGCTCGACCGGTTCCTGCTGCACGGCACCGTCGTGTCCGTGGAGCGGGTGGCCGCCCGCATGCGGCGGCTGCGGATCGAGGGCCCGGGGCTGGGCGGGACGGCCTGCCGGCCGGGGCAGCAGGTGCGGGTGCACGTGGACGGGCTGACCCGGCGGACGTACTCGGTCTGGCACCACGACCCGGCGGGCGCGATCGAGCTGTGCGTGATGGAGCACCCGGAACCGGGACCCGGCGCGCGCTGGGGCGCGGCGGCGGAGGTCGGGACGCGGGTCCGGCTGGGCCGGCCGGAAGGGTCGTTCGTGCTGCGGCCGGAGGCCCGGCACCACCTCTTCGTGGGCGAGGAGACGGCCATGCCGGCGCTGGGCGCCATGCTCGCCGCGCTGCCCGGGGACGCGTCCGTGCACGGCTGCGTGGAGACGGCGACCGCCGAGGACCGGCTGCCGCTGGCGCACGCGGACCGGCTCGCCTGGCGGCTGCGCGGCGGCACCTCCGCCGCGGCCTCCGAGGGACTTGCCGAGGCCGTCCGGGCGCTGGACCTGCCGGAGGACCCGGCGGGCGGTGCCGCCTACGTCGCGGGGGAGGCCCGCACCGTGCAGCTGGTGCGCGGCGTGCTGGTCCGCGAACGCGGCTGGGACCGCCGGGCGGTGCTGACCAAGCCGTTCTGGAGCCCGGGCAAGCGCGGCATGGAGTGAGCGGCGGGGCGGCCCGTCAGTCCGCGTCGCGGATCCACGCCTCGTAGGACATCACGTCGCCGGCCCGTACCCGGTACGCCGCCACGTCCTTGGTGAAGGTGGTCTCGATGCCCAGGACCCCGCCGGTGCGCGGGTCGAGGATCACCATGATGCGGGTGACGCCGGTGTCGAGGACGTACGCCTGTCCCGGACGGCCGAGGCGGTCGGTGATCGCGCCGACCGGGCGCAGGTCCTTCGCGGCGGCCAGCAGGGCGTCGATCGCCGCGATGTCCCGGGCGCCGGGCGTCCAGTCGCCCAGCAGCGAGGGCAGCACGTCGAGCAGCTCCTGCGTGCGGGTGCAGGCGCAGCCGTAGACGTCGCGCAGGTAGCCGCGCCACTCGCCGGCGTCGTGCGGCGGCTCGGAACCGGACAGCCCGTACGGCGGCAGCGTGCCGGGCGGGTACGACGCGCGGTGCAGCACCTTGCCGTCCGCGACGGTGCGGGGAGCGCCGCCGGGGTCGGTGATGACGGGCGCGCCCGGGTGCAGGGGGTCGGTGGCGACGACCAGTTCGGTACCGCTGCCGTCGGCGTTCCACCGGGTCAGGCGCTCCTCCGGGACGGTGACGGGCGGCCGTGCGCCGGGACCCTCCTCCATGCTCATGCTCCACGACATCACGTGCGTGCCGCCCCGTGTCCCTGGCGCCGTGTCCCCGCCCGCGGCGGCGTCCCGGGCCGCCCGCGCGATGTCGGCCAGCGGCACCGCCGGGGAACCGGCCTCGGGCCGCAGCGCGACGGGCGCCGCGACCGCGTGCGTGCTGCCCGCGTCCGACAGGGTGAAGGCCAGGACGGCGGTGACGGCGACGGCCGCCGCCACGCCGGCCGGCACCACGCGCGGCACGCGCCGGCGCCGCCGCGCCGGCGCCGGCCGCATCAGCCGGCGCAGCGCGTGCTCGGCGCGCGCGTCCAGGGGGCGGTCGGCCCACCGCGGATCGCCCGCCGGTACGGGGTCGGCCTGCCTCAGCAGCTCCAGGTCCCGCTCTTCGGTCATCGCCGTGACTCCCCTTCGCCCGTGTTCCGCGTGGCCGGTGCGGCCTGTACGCCGTGGGGCGCCGCGCCCGCCGCCACCGACATCCCCATGCGGTCGATCTGCTCGCGCAGCCTGCGCCGCGCGCGGTGCAGCCGCATGGCGGCCGCGCTCCGGCCGCAGCCGAGGGCGACCGCCAGCTCGCCGACGTCGAGTTCCTCCCAGGCGGTCAGCCGCAGCGCCTCCCGGTCGGTGTCCGGCAGCCGTTCCAGCGCCTCGTGCACCCACGCCCCGGGGCGCTCGGTGTCGGGGCTCGGCACGAGGTGCGTGCCGTGCGCCGTCTCGTGGTTCCCTACCCGGTCCAGCAGCCTGCGGCGGCGGCTCCGGCCGCGCACGGTGTTGGCGAGGCAGTTGCGGGCCACGCCGTACAGCCAGGGCAGCGGCTGCCCGGGGAGTTCGCGGCGGCGCCGCCACGCGACGGCGAAGACCTCCGCGGCGACTTCCTCCACCTCGTCCTGCTCCTGGCCGTCCAGCCGCCGCGCGATGTAGCGGCAGATCGCCCAGTAGTGCTCGCGGTAGGCCGTGGCGAACGCCTCGCTGTGCGTCTCGTCCGTGCTCATGACCGCTTGGTGTCCGACATGGCCCCGATCATCACACCCGTCCGGTGTGATCTTTTCGCCGGTCCTCGCGGGCGTCCTCCCGTGACGCACCGGGCGGTCCCGGACACCTAGCGGGCATGAGGCTCAAAGACGTACGCGGGACCGCGGTGGTGCGGTGGCTGACCACCACGGACCACAAGACCATCGGCACGCTCTACCTGGTCACGGCGTTCGCGTTCTTCTGCGCGGGCGGTGTGATGGCGCTGCTGATGCGCGCCGAACTCGCCCGGCCCGGACTGCAGGTCCTGAGCAACGAGCAGTTCAACCAGCTGTTCACGATGCACGGCACGGTGATGCTGCTGATGTTCGCCACCCCGCTCTTCGCGGGCTTCGCGAACTGGATCATGCCGTTGCAGATCGGCGCGCCCGACGTCGCCTTCCCCCGGCTCAACATGTTCGCGTACTGGCTCTACCTGCTGGGTTCGCTCATCGCGGTGAGCGGCTTCCTGACCCCGCAGGGCGCGGCCGACTTCGGCTGGTTCGCCTACTCCCCGCTGTCGAGCGCCGTGCACTCGCCGGGTGTGGGCGGCGACCTGTGGATCATGGGCCTGGCGCTGTCGGGCTTCGGGACGATCCTGGGCGCGGTCAACCTCATCACCACGATCGTCTGCATGCGCGCCCCCGGCATGACGATGTTCCGGATGCCGATCTTCACCTGGAACGTGCTGCTCACCGGCGTGCTGGCGGTGATGGCCTTCCCGGTGCTGGCCGCCGCGCTCTTCGCGCTGGAGGCGGACCGGACGTTCGGGGCGCACATCTTCGACCCGGCCAACGGCGGGGCGCTGCTGTGGCAGCACCTGTTCTGGTTCTTCGGGCACCCGGAGGTGTACATCATCGCGCTGCCGTTCTTCGGGATCATCAGCGAGGTGATCCCGGTCTTCTCCCGCAAGCCGATGTTCGGCTACACCGGGCTGATCGCCGCGACCGTCTCCATCGCGGGCCTGTCGGTCACGGTCTGGGCGCACCACATGTACGTGACGGGCGGGGTGCTGCTGCCCTTCTTCTCCTTCATGACGCTGCTCATCGCGGTGCCCACCGGGGTGAAGGTCTTCAACTGGATCGGCACGATGTGGAAGGGCTCGCTGAGCTTCGAGACCCCGATGCTCTGGGCGACCGGCTTCCTGGTCACCTTTGTGTTCGGCGGTCTCACCGGGGTGCTCCTCGCCTCGGCGCCGCTGGACTTCGAGGTCTCCGACACCTACTTCGTGGTGGCGCACTTCCACTACGTGGTCTTCGGGACGGTGGTCTTCGCGATGTTCTCGGGACTGCACTTCTGGTGGCCGAAGTTCACCGGCAAGATGCTCGACGAGCGCCTGGGCAAGATCACCTTCTGGACGCTCTTCACCGGCTTCCACGGCACGTTCCTGGTCCAGCACTGGCTGGGCACCGAGGGGATGCTGCGGCGCATCCCGGACTACCTGGCCGCCGACGGCATCACCACCTTGAACACCGTCTCGACGATCAGCTCCTTCCTGCTGGGGCTCTCCCTGCTGCCGTTCCTCTACAACGTCTGGCGCACGGCGAAGTACGGGAAGAAGGTGGAGACCGACGACCCGTGGGGCTGGGGGCGTTCCCTGGAGTGGGCGACCTCCTGCCCGCCGCCGCGCCACAACTTCCGCTCCCTGCCGCGCATCCGGTCCGAGTCGCCCGCGTTCGACCTGCACCATCCCGAGGTGGGGACGTCGGAAACGGTATCGAGCCTGCCGGGAGCGACACTCCCGGCCGGTCGCGGCGGCGCCTAGGTTCGACGGCATGACGACGCACGAAGCCACCACGGCGACCCGCTCGCGCACCCACACCTGGCAGACCCGCCCCGAGCCGGCCTCCGAGATCCCGGGGATGACCGGCCGCGAGATCCTCCAGGGCGCGCTGGACGGGAGGTTCCCGGCCGCCTCCATCATGAGCACGCTCGGCTTCCGGCTCGTCGGGGTCGGCGACGGACGCGCGGTCTTCGAGGGCGACCCCGGCGACCACCTGATCAACCCGATGGGCACCGTGCACGGCGGGTTCCTCGCCACCCTGCTGGACTCGGCGCTCGGCTCCGCCGTGATGAGCCGGCTGCAGGCCGGATCGGCGTACACCACCGTCCAGCTGGGGGTGCACATGATCCGGCCGGTGCTCGCGGGGACGCCCACCCTGCGCTGCGAGGGCACCGCGCTGCACGTCGGCCGGACGACGGCCACCGCGCAGGCGCGCGTCGTCGGCACGCACGACGGCAAGCTCTACGCGCACGGCACGACGACCTGCGCGGTGCTCCGCCTCAGCTGACCGACGCCACCGCCGCCTCGGCCACGGCCAGGGCCGTCGCCATGATGCTGAGCTGCGGATTCACCTCCGGGCAGCTGGGCAGCGCGGAGGCGTCGGCGACATGGACGCCCGCCACGCCGCGCAGCCGGCCGTCCGGCCCGGCGGGCGCGGTGCGCGGGTCGGCGCCCATCGCGACGGTGCCGGTGGGGTGGAACGCCGACAGATGGAGCTGCCGTACCGTCACGCGGTCGAGTGTGTCGCGGAGTTCGGCGGGAGTGCGGGCCCTCGGCGCGGCCGGGATGCCGGTGAGGACCTCCCGCGCGCCCGCGGCGAAGAGCAGGTCGCCCATGGCGCGCACCGCGCGCAGCAGACGCCGGGCGTCACGCGGGTCGATGTCGTAGCGCAGCAGCGGGCGACCGCGGCCCTGTACGCGCCCGCCCGGCCGGTCCGCGATCATCGCGCCGAAGGTGGCCAGGCGGCCGGAGTCCTCCAGCTCCGCACGCAACTCCCGCCCGACGCCCGGCAGGACGAAGGAGCCCATGCCCGGCGGCGGGGCCGTGGCCTCGATGAGGATGCCGTCCGCGTGCAGTTCCTCGACGCCCGCGCTCTGCAGCACCGCAGGGCCGCCGTCCGCGACGGGTTCGTCGAAGCGCCCGGCCACGCTGGTGGCCGGGTGCACGGCGAGGTTGCGACCGGTGCGCGGATGCCGGCCGAGCCCGGAGCGGCGCAGCAACGGCGGGGTCTCCAGCGCGCCGGCGGCGACCACCACCAGCGGGGCCATGATCTCCAGCATGCTGCCGTCGGCGCGTCGTACGGCGACACCGCGGGCCCGCGGGCCGCCGGGCCGGTCCGGATCGGTCAGCACCCGGCGCACCGAGGCGCCGGTGACGATCCGCGCCCCGGCCGCGCAGGCCTGCGGCAGCACGGACAGCTGGACGCTCTGCTTCGCGCCGGCCGGGCAGCCCACCACGCACTGGCACGAGCCGCGGCAGCCGGGCGCGTTGCGCCGCAGCGGACCGGCCCGCCAGCCGAGTTCACGGGCGCCGAGCAGCGCGAGCGTGCCGTTGCGGCCCAGCACGCCGAGCGGCTGGGTGGCCACCCGCAGGGTGCGTTCGACCTCGTCCAGGCGCGCGCCGAAGGTCTCCGCGTCGGCGAGGGCGCCGAGCCCGTGCTCCTCGCGCCAGCGGGTCAGCACATGGTCCGGGGTGCGGTAGCAGGTACCGGAGTTGACGACCGTGGTGCCGCCGACCGCGCGGCCGGTGGGCACGACGAGCGGCGGGCTGCCGAGGGCGACGGTCGCACCGCCGTCCCGGTACAGCTCGGCGAAGCGGTCCAGCGGGGCCCGGCGTCCGAACTCCGCGGTGGTGTGCCGGCGGCCCTCCTCCAGGACCAGGACCCGCAGCCCGGCCCGCGCCAGGGTCCGCGCCGCCATCGCGCCGCCCGCGCCGGACCCGATCACCACGGCGTCCGCCCGTGAGCGGTCCGGCCACCGGGCGGCGGGCACGCAGTCCAGCGGCGGGTCCTGCGGGGCGGCCGGTGCGACGGCCGGTGCGCCCGTGCGCAGCATCCGCTCGGTCCCGGCGGCCAGCAGCACCGGCACCTTCACCACGTCGAGCAGCGGCAGCAGCGCGGGCCGGGCCGCGATTCCGGTCACCAACGCCTCCCGCTGACCCGGTGTCAGCCGCTCCAGTCCGTGCCCGGTCCGGGTCCTGGCGTACCCGTCGACCGCCGCTGCCGCCGCCCGGAACCCGTGCCGCGCCGGTGCGGGCATCGTCGCGAGCAGGCCCTCCAGCCGCGCGGCCACCCCCGCGGTCCAGTCGCCGTCCCCGTCGGCCGCGAGCAACGCCGCCACCAGGCCCTCCACCACGCTCACCGGTCGCCGACCTCCGCGTGGGCGGTGCCGTCGAGGGTCCACTCGGCCTCGGTGTGCCAGCGGCCCGCGGCACGGCGTTCGAGGAGGACGTGGGCGTCGGCGGTCTCGCTGTTGCGGCAGACGGCGGCGGCGCCGTCGGGGTCGGCGTAGTCGAGGGCGAGGGTGCGCTCTGGGTACTGGACGACCCGTACGGTGACGCGCCGCCGGCCGGCGCGGCCGGTGACCGTCCACTGCGGGAGGCCTATGTCGGCGGTGAAGCGCCGCAGGCCCGCGCGGCCGAGGGCGGCGCGCAGTCCGCCGCGCGGCCAGTCACGGCCGTCCTTGCGCAGGCGGAGGAAGACCAGCGGGGGAAGCCGGTCCAGCCCGGGGCGGGTGGAGACGGCGGCCACGATCTCCAGGACGTCGCCGCCGCCGAGGTCCGCGTGCAGCCAGGCCCAGCGGCGGGCGTTGCCGTGCCCGTAGATGCGGGCCGACGCCCCGGGCGCCCGGCGCAGGTCCAGTTCACCGGAGCCGTGGCGGACGCGGCCGGTGTAGCGGGCCCGGGGGGACGGCACGATCTGCGCCGCCGGGAGCAGCGGCCGGCGCCACGACCAGCGCGGGAAGGTGTAGAGCGGTTCCGCGTCGCCGGGTTCCTCGGTGAGGTCCCAGGACAGGGCGCCCGCGGTGCCGCGCAGCCGTCCGGGCAGGGCCTCGACGCCGCCCGCGGTGAAGCCCTCCGGCTGCTCCGCCGTGCCGGCCGTGCCCGCCGTCGCTTCCGGCCACGGGACGGGCCCGAAGCGGGCGTGCTCGACGGGTTCGGCGCCCTTGGCGGGGAAGACGGCCGCCCAGCCGTGCGCGTGGGCGCCGCCGCCGTCGGCCGGGGTGACCACCTCGTGGTGCAGCCACAGTCCCGCGCCGGTGGCGGGGTCGGTGGCGGTGGTGTACCAGACCTCGGTGCGGCCGGGGGAGCCGCCGGAGCGGGGCGCCCAGTGCGCGCGGGCCTCGTCGCGGACCGGGAAGCGGAAGCTCGTGAGGAACGGCCCGAGCGCGGTGGCGGTGCGGAAGCGCAGCGTCCCGGTGCCTGCCGGTTCCGCGGAGCCGTCCCGGGTGAGCGTGAACGGCAGGACGGTCGTCGACCGCAGCGGGTGCCGCGGGGTGACCGACTTCCAGCCGTCGAGGACGCACCTTCGCCCGTCGAGGGCGAACTCCAGCCGGTAGTGGATGCGCCGCCGGGCCAGCGGTGAGATCTCCAGGGTGCCGGTGGCCTCGGGGTCGTCGGCGCGGCCCGCGATGCGCAGCCGTCCGGTGACCCGGGCGGGCGTGGTGCGGTGGGGGAGCAGCAACCGGTCGCAGCGGACGGCGAGTTCCATCCGCACCGGCCGGTCCTCGTCCTCGCCGGACAGCCGTACGGTGCCGGACATCGTCTCGGCGAAGACGGTGCCGCGCCGGGCGCGGGGGCCGCTCACCGGGTCGCCGCCTTCAGCCCGGCGCGCATGATCCGTTCGGTGGCGGTCAGATAGGCCTCCGCCGCCTCGCGGGCCGCCGCGGGGTCGCCCTCCTCGACCGCGGCGACGACCGGTTCGAGCCGCCCGTGGGCCTCCTCCGGGTCCTGGAACGGACCGGAGAGGTGACGCCGCATCGGCAGATAGGCGTTGAAGAGGGTGTTGGTGAGCAGTACGTAGACCCGGTTGCCCGTCGCGTGGGCCAGCGCGCGGTGCACCTCGGCGTCGGCGAGCTGCACCGCGTCCGGCTGCTCGGCCTCGCGCACGGCCTCGATCCGTGTCCGCAGCCGGGCCCGGTGCGCGGCGGTGGCCCGCGAGGCGGCCGTACCGGCGATCAACGTGCCGACTCCGCGCCGCACTTCGAAGATCTCGCCGAGCCAGCGCGCGTCGTGCCGGACCAGCATGGGCAGCAGGTCGGCGCCGCCGAGCCGCTCGTAGTCGCGCACGCGGGTGCCGATGCCGTGCCGGGTCTCCAGCAGCCCGGCCTGCACGAGCCGCCCGAAGGCGTGCTTGAGCGTGGTGCGGGTGACGCCGTACCCCTCGGCGAGCTGACGTTCGGGTGGCAGCAGACTGCCGGCGGGGTGGCGGCCGGCGAGGATCTCCTCGCGCAACCGGTCCTCCAGGACGTCCACGATCGACTCGCGCGGCAGCGCTTCCATCTCACCCTCCAGTGGCTCAGTGGCTCATCCACTCAATCCAATCGTCCGACGCCCCGTCAAGACCCGGGCGGCGCACGGTCGTCACCCGCACGGCCGTGCCCGGCCGCTCTCCGGTCGCCGTTCCCCGGACCGCGGCTTACGTTCGCGATGGCGCGCCCTCGTCCTCATCCCACGGCCGAAAGGCACAGAACAGACATGACGCCCACGTGCGCACGTCCGCCCCGGAACCGCAGCAACGTGAGTCGGGCGATCGCGGTGGCGCTGGCCGCCGCGGCCCTTCCCACGGCCCTGGCCTGCGGCGGCCCCACCCGCACCGACCGGCCGAACGCCACCGCCCCCGCCGCGGCCTCCTCCTCCCCCGCCACCGGGCCCGGCGAGGGCACGGCCCCGCCCGGCGGCGCGGCCTTCCCCCAGCTGAGCGGCGACATCACCAAGCGGCTCGACTCGGCGATCCAGGACGTGCTGAAGGAGACGGGCGTGCCCGGCGTGATCGCCGGTGTGTGGGCGAACGGCAAGGGCTCGTACGTGCGCGCCTTCGGCGTCTCCGACAAGCAGTCGAACGCCAAGATGACGTCCGACCTGTACATGCGCATCGGCAGCGTCACCAAGACCTTCACCGTCACCGGGCTGCTCCGGCTGGTCGACCAGGGCAAGGTGAAGTTGGACGACCCGGTCGGGAAGTACGTGGACGGCGTGCCCGACGGCGACAAGATCACCCTGCGTCAGCTGGCCGACATGCGCAGCGGGCTGTTCAACTACTCCGAGGACGCGGGCTTCGACAAGACGCTCAAGGAGGACCCCGAGCGCACGTTCCTCCCCGCCGAACTGCTGGCCTACGCGTTCCAGCACCCCTCGAACTTCCCGCCCGGGCAGCGGTTCCAGTACTCCAACACCAACACGGTGCTGATCGGCATGGTGATCGAGAAGGTCGCCAAGCAGCCGCTCGCCGGCTATCTGCAGCGCAACGTCATCTCGCCCGCCCGGCTCGGGCGCACGTCCTTCCCCAGGAACGCCTCCCTGCCCGACCCGCACGCCCGCGGCTACACGACGGACACGACGGACGGGCAGGAGGCCGACGCCACCGGCTGGAACCCCTCATGGGCCTGGGCCGCCGGCGCGATGGTCTCCGACCTGCGGGACATGCGCACCTGGGCGCACACCCTGGCCACCGGGACGATCCTCTCCCCCGCGAGCCAGAAGGCACGCCTGGACTTCCAGCCCACAGGGCTCCCGGGCACCGGATACGGCCTCGGCATCTTCGACAACCACGGCTGGATCGGCCACAACGGCTCCCTGCCGGGCTACCAGGCCGTGGTGGTCTACCTGCCGGAGGCGGAGGCCACGCTCGTCCTGCTGCTCAACTCGGACACCGCGCACCAGGGCAGCGAGCCCAGCACCCTGTTCGCCCAGGCCGTCACGAAGATCGTGTCGCCCGGCCACGTCTACACGCTCCCGGCGATGGCCAGCACCCCGCCCACCCCCGTCCCCAGCTCATCGCCCGGCACGGCCACGCCTTCCGCTCCTTCCGCCCCCTCCGCCTCCCCGAGCGTCGTCCCGCCCACCTCCGGGCCGACCGTCCCCGTCGTCCCGCCCACCCCGGGCACGACCTGACCGACGGCGTACCGCGGCCTGCGGTCCCGCCACGGGACGGCCTGCTCCAGCTGGGCGGCGACGCCCAGCAGCAGGTCCTCCCGGCCCTGGGCGGCCACCAGTTGCACCCCGATCGGCAGCCCCTCGCGGCTCAGTCCCAGCGGCAGGCTGACCGCCGGGTTGCCGGAGACGTTGAACGCCGCGGTGAACGGGCCGTACGCGAACAGCCGCCGCAGCCAGGACCGCACGGTGTGGCCCGGGTCGTCCTGGGCGAGCGTGCCGTGCGGTGCGGGCAGGGCGCCCAGCGTCGGGGTGACCAGCAGGTCGTACGTGGTGAAGAAGCGGCCGACCGCGCGCGTCACCCGGTGCTGGGCGTCGACGGCCGCCATCAGCTCCAGCGCGGTGCACGCCTCGGTCTCGGCGAGCACCGCGCGGGACACCGCCTCCAGCCGCGACCGGTCCAGCCGGGGCGCCGCGCGCAGCACCGCGCCGCCGCTCGCCAGCGCGACCAGGACCGAGGCCTCCACCAGGTCCTCGCCGTCCAGAGCGGGGGATGCCTCGGTCACTGTGTGCCCGATCCACTCCAGGACCCTGCCCGCGTCCACCGTGACGGCGGCGACCCGCGGGTCGACCGGGTCGCCGGTCCAGGCCGCGGTGGTCAGGGCGATCCGCAGCCGTCCCGGGTCCGCGCGCACCGCGTCGGCGTAAGGGCGCGGGACCGGCGGCAGGGTCACCTTGTCCCCGGGCACGGGCGCGCCGACCGCGTCGAGGAGGGCGGCGGCGTCCCGCACCGTCCGGGTCAGGGCGAACTCGGTCTGCTGCCCGAAGGCGGCCTCGCCCGCGAGCGGCCCGGACGGTGTGCGGCCCCGGGTCGGTTTCAGGCCGACCAGGCCGCAGCACGATGCGGGGATGCGGATCGAACCGCCCGCGTCGTTGGCGTGGGCCACCGGCACCGCGCCCGCCGCCACCAGGGCGGCCGCGCCGCCGCTGGAGCCGCCGACGCCGCGTGCCGGGTCCCAGGGGTTGCGGGTCGGCCCGTACCGCAGCGGTTCGGTGGCGAAGCTCAGCCCGAACTCCGGCGCCGTGCTCTGGCCGAGCGCCACCAGACCGGCGTCCCGGAACCGGCCCATCAGGTCGTGGTCGGCCTCCGCGACGGCGCCCCGGACGGCGCGGCTGCCCAGGGTGAAGGGCACACCCCTGACGAACGGGCCGCCGTCCTTGACCACGAACGGCACGCCCGCGAGCGGCCCGTCGCCGGCATGGGCGGGTGCAGGGTCGAACAACGGCAGCGTGAGGGCGTTGAGTTCGGCCCCCGCCTCGGCCAGGGCGCGCCGCGCGGCGGCCTCGACCCCGGCCGCGGACACCTCCCCCGCGCGGATCAACTCGCGCAGCCCTACGGCGTCCTGTTCCGCGTACTCGTACGGCTCCAACACCCCTGCCCTCCGGCTCGTGCCCGGCGGTCAGACTGGCACGCCGCGGACCCGCCCGACCACGGGGTTTCCGCGGGTCGCGGGGTACGACCCTCCGGCGCGAGCGCGGCGGGGACGTGAGGGCGCAGGCCCGCGGTGCGGTGGCCCACGAGGTGCAGGGGCGGCGTGCGTCCGGGCCGCGGGGCGGGACGGTCGGCCGTTCGCCGGCGCGGGAGCGCGGCGACGACGGGCGGCAGCCGGGGCTTCCCCCGGGGGCCGGGGACGTGACGGCCCCGGGTCCGCGACGCCACCGTCCGCGACGGGCGGGGGCCGGGGTTGCCTGGGATGGGGGTGGCCCTGGCGGCGATGTGGACGGTGACGTGGCCGGTCGGCGTCGCATGGCGAAGGCCGTCGACACGTGTCCGGGCCGGCGGCCCGGGCGTCGGGGAGGTGATGGCTCCGGCCCCGGGTGCGGTCGCTCACGACGGCCGGGGGCCGCGCGCGTTGGGCCCGTTCATGGGCCGAGGCGGCGGCGCGGCGGTCAGACGACCTTCCAGCGGACCAGCGCGCCGAGGGTGAGCGCGCCCGGGATGAGCGGAATCCAGACGGTGACGATGCGGAAGCCGAGCACGACCGAGGTGGCGGCCGCGACGGAGGCGCCGGAGGCGACGAGGGCGAAGACGAGCGCGGCGTCGACGGAGCCGAGGCCGCCCGGGGTGGGGAGGGCGGCGGCCGCGATGCTCGCGGCGACGTACGCGACGGCGACGTGGCCGATCGGCACCGGCATGGCGAGGGCCATCGACACCGCGACCAGGCCGGCCGCCTGCAGGGCCGGGAAGGCGAGCGCCCCGGCCCACAGGGCCAGCGCCCGCGACGGCCGGGCGTGCAGCGTGCGGGCGTCGGTGAGCGCGGTGGCCAGGAAGCTCCGGACGGCGGTGCGCACCTTCCGCACGGCCAGCAGGGCGATCACCGCCGCCGCGCAGACGCCGGCGACCACGGCGGCGGTGGTGCCGACCGGGAAGGAGAGGCCGTTCGGCAGCAGGCCGTGCAGCCGCAGCGCGTGCGGGAAGACGGCTATCAGCAGCACCAGCAGCGCCCCGCGCCCCACGCATTCGGCGAGGAAGTACAGGGCGATGGCCGCCGCCGAACGGGCCGGGGGCAGGCCGCAGGCCCGCATGAAGCGGAGGTTGACCGCGCTCGCACCGATGCCGGCGGGCAGCAGGTGGTTGGCGGCGCCCGCGGCGAACTGCGTGGCCAGCAGGCGTCCGGCGGGCAGCCGTTCCAGGACGACGCCCTGCCGCATCAGGGACACCGCGACCCAGCCCAGTCCGGTGGCGGCCATCGCGGCCACCAGCCAGGCGCGGTCGGCGTCGAGCAGCTGCCGGCCGCCGGAGGCGATGAGCGGCCAGTGCAGGACGACCCAGTAACCCACCAGCACGATGGGGGCCGTGCAGGCGATCTGGCGGACGGGTATGCGCCGCAGTGCGGCTCGGATGTGCTGGATGGATATGGCCATGATCTTTAGCCCCCGCGCCTCACGCGCCTGTCCGCAGGTACTGTCGTCCCTTCTTGCCCTGCCGACACGACTTTCCGGTGTCCTCCCGCTGACGTGCGGCCGCTGTGCGGATGGCGGGAAGACGCCGCTCAGCCGCGGAAGGCGCGCCGGTAGGCCTGCGGGCTGGTGCCGACGACGCGCTTGAAGCGCTCACGGAAGGCGGTGGGGGAGCCGAACCCGGCCTGTACGGTGATGCGGTCCACCGAGTGGGACGTGGACTCCAGCAGGTACTGGGCCCGGCGGACCCGGGCGCGGTGCAGCCACTGCAGCGGGGTGGTGCCGGTCTGCTCGCGGAAACGGCGGTTGAGGGTGCGTGCGCTGGTGCCGGCGTGCGCGGCGATGTCCTCCAGGGAGAGCTCGCGGTCGCAGTGCTCCTCCATCCAGCGCAGCAGCGGCTCCATCGTGGCCCCGGCGGGCGCCGGCGGCTGCTCGTGGACGATGAACTGGGCCTGGCCGCCCTCCCGTTCCAGCGGCATGACCGAGAGCCGGGCGGTGTCGGCGGCGACGGCGGAGCCGTGGTCCTTGCGGATCATGTGCAGGCACAGGTCGAGCGCGGCGGCGGCACCCGCCGAGGTGAGGAACTGCCCGTTGTCGACGTAGAGGACATCGGGGTCGACGGTCACCTCCGGGTGCAGGGCCGCCAGTTGGGCGGCCGCCAGCCAGTGGGTCGTCGCCCGCAGGCCGTCCAGCAGCCCGGTGGCGGCCAGGACGAAGGCGCCGACGCACACCGACGCGATGCGGGTGCCGTTCGCCGCGGCCTCCCGCAGCGCCCGCAGCACCCCCTCCGGGACCGGCCGCGAGGGGTCCGCGGTGCCGGGCACGATGATCGTGTCGGCGTCGGCCAGGCCCTCCAGTCCGTACGGGGCGCGCAGTGTGAACGGACCGGCGCCGACCTCGGGGTCGGGGGCGCAGATCCGCAGCCGGTAGGCGGGGCGGCCGTCGGGCAGCCGGGTGCGGGAGAAGACCTCGATCGGGGCCGCCAGGTCGAAGGCGATGACCTGGTCGAGCGCGAGGACGGCGACCGTGTGCATGGCGAGAGTGTAGAGGTGCGACGAGTTCTGGCCAAGGCGTGTATCAGGGATACAGCCGAGCTCCCCAGCTGGATACCGTTGGCGAGAATCCGTTGGGATATGGCAACAGCGCCACTTCTGCCGTGCTTCCCACCGCTCTAGCGTCGGAGGCGTCCGATCGATGTCCACCGCTGTGGAGGGGTGCCGATGCACGCCCAGTTCGTCCTGTTCGACGGCTTCGACCCACTCGATGTCCTCGCGCCCTACGAGACGCTGGGGGTAGGCGGTGCCGAGGTCTCGCTCGTCTGCGCCGAGGGCCCGCGCGAGGTGCCCAGCGGGGTCCGCGGGGTGTCCCTGCGGGCGGGCGCGGTGCTCGACCCGGACCGCGCGGACCTGGTCGTCGTGCCCGGCGCGGCGGGCCGGGTCCCGGCCGGGGACGAGGAGGAGGACGGCGCGGACGACACCGTCGCGGCCCGCCTGGCCCGCACGCTCGGCACCCCGTTGCCGGGCCTGCTCAAGGCGGCCATGGACCGGCCCGGCACCACCGTCGCCACGGTGTGCGGCGGCTCGCAGGTGCTGGCCGGGGCGGGCCTGATCGGCGGGCGGCACGCCACCACCCACGCCCTCGGCCTGGACGCGCTGTGGAACGCCGGGGTGAAGGTCGTCGACGCCCGCGTGGTCGACGACGGCGACCTGGTCACCGCCGCCGGCGTCACCTCGGGGCTGGACCTCGCCCTGTACCTGCTGGAGCGGGAGTTCGGCCCCCGCGTCGCGCACGCGGTGGAGCGGTTGCTCGCCCATGAGCGCCGCGGCGTGGTCTGGCGCGCCGCGGGCGCCGTTCCGGCCGGGGTGTGAGGACGCCGCCCGTGACCAAGTTCCTTCTCGCGGTCCACGTTCTGGCCGCGATCGTCGCCGTCGGCCCGGTCACCGTGGCCGCGAGCATGTTCCCCCGCATGGTCCGCCGGGCACCGCGGTCGGCACCGCTGTTGCACCGCATCTGCCGGGTGTACGCGGGTCTCGGTGTGGCCGTCCCGGTGTTCGGGCTCGCCACGGCCGGCAGCATGGGCGTCCTCGGGGACGCCTGGCTCGTCACCTCCATCTCCCTGACGGCCGCGGCCGCCGGGGTGCTCGGCCTGCTCGTCCTGCCGCGACAGGAGGCGGTGCTCGCCGCGCTCGACCAGGGGAGAGACCCGGGCGGGACCGTCGGGCGCCTCGCCATGCTCACCGGTGTCTTCAACCTGCTCTGGGCGACGGTCACCGTACTGATGATCGTCCGCCCCGGTTCGACGACGGGAGCGTGACCGCGGTGCGCCCGCTGCGGATCGCCTCCGCCGTCGAACTGCTCTCGCTGGCGGTGCTGCTCGCCAACCTCGCCACCGTCCATCTGCCGCCGGTCTCCTCCCTCATGGGTCCGGTCCACGGCTGCGCCTGGCTCTGGGTCGTCATCGCCGTCCACCGGGCGGACGGTTCGGCCACCGGAGCCCGGATCCGCGCCCTGGTCCCGGGCGTCGGCGGTCTGCTGGCGCTGCGCAGGCTGCCCGCGCCGTGACCGCAACACCCCCGCCCGGAACGGGTGGTGGCGCCCCGTCGCGGCCGCGGCCAGGCTTCCGTCATGGAACCGACGCTCGGCCGGGCCGCCGCCCGCCTCTTCCCCGGCACGCCCGGCCACCACGGGGTGCTGCCGCCGCTGCTGGTCGTCCTGACCTTCGTCACGGGCGTGGTGGACGCCGTCAGCTACCTCGGCCTCGGCCGGGTCTTCGTGGCCAACATGACCGGCAACGTGGTCTTCCTGGGATTCGCGCTGGCCGGTGACCACGCGCTGTCCGCGGTGGCGTCGGTGGCCGCGGGGGCGGCGTTCTTCGCCGGGGCGGCGGCCGGCGGGCGGCTGGTGCTGCGGGTCGCGCACCCCGTACGGCTGTTCACGCTGCTGGTGGCCGCGCACGCGGTGCTGGTGGCGGCCGCGATCGGCGCCTGCGCCGCGGGCACCTCCCGGTACGTGCCGATCGCGCTGCTCGCGTTGGGGATGGGCCTGCAGAACGCCGTGGTCCGCAAGCTCGCCGTGCCCGATCTGACGACCACCGTGCTCACCCTCACGGTGACGGGGCTCGCCGCGGACCGCCCGGGACCGGCCACGCCGCGCCGGGTGCTGTCGGTGGCGGCGATGTTCGCGGGGGCCCTCACCGGCGGCCTGCTGCAGATCCGCTGCGGCAACGCCGTCGCGCTCGCCCCGGCGCTGCTGCTGCTCGCCGCCGTCGCCCTCGCGGCCCTGCCCGGCTCGCGGGAGTGAACGGGGCGTCAGGAGCGAGGCGAGGAGGCACCGGACGCCGGGCCGGGGGAAACCCGGCGCCCGGAGTTCTTTCCCCACACACCCGCGGCCGTTCCGCCGCGACCGTCGGCTGCCCCGCCTCCGGCGTCCCAAACGGCCGCACGGCCCGTGCGGCACGTTGCGCCGCACGGGCGGAGCCCGCCGCCACGCCGGGCGCAGCGCCCCGGGGGCGCCGGCGCCGGCTGGTAGCTTCGCCACCCTCCGCAGACGGCCCCTCGGGACGGAGAACTGGGTGACTCAGCGCCGCGACGACACCGACAACCGGCCGTGCGACGGCCCGGCCGACGCGCACGACGACGCCGCGGCCCTGGGCAGGCGGGGCTTCGTCGCCTCGGCCGCGCTGGCCGCCGCGGCGCCCGTCGTCCTGGGCGCCCCGTCCCACGCCGCCGCGCCTGCCGCGCCCGCCGCCGCGCCGGTGCGGCGCGGCACGGTCGCCCGGCTGCTGGAGATCCCCGCGCCCGGCCGTGACGTGCGCTGGATCCGGCAGGCCCTGCAGGTGGCGGTGCAACTGGAGCTGTCGACCATCCCGCCGTACCTGTGCGCCTGGTGGTCGGTGAAGGACCGCCGCGGCGCGGTGGCCCGCAGGCTCCGGAGCATCGTCATGGACGAGATGTTCCACATGGGCCTGGCCTGCAACATGCTCACCGCCGTCGGCGGCCGCCCCTGGATCGCGGGCGCGGTGCCGGCGTACCCGGGGCCGCTGCCGGGCGGTGTGCGCAGCGAGCTCACGGTGTACCTGTCCGGGCTCACCAAGGGATACGTCCACGACGTGATGATGGGCATCGAGATGCCCGAGAACCCGCTGCTGCGCTCGCTGGGCGGGCCGCCCACCATCGGCGACTTCTACGACGGGCTGCTGGAGGCCTTCCGCGGCGTCCGGCCCCGGCTCACCGCCCGCGGCCAGATGACCCAGCGGGTCGGCGGCGACGGGCTGCGGCCGATCCGCACGCCGGCCGACGTCGAGTGGGCGATCGAGATCATCAAGGAGCAGGGCGAGGGCACGTCCTCCTCGCCCCAGGCGCACCTGTCCCATGGCGCCCTCGGCCACTACTACGCCTTCGCCGAGATCTACCACGGGCGCGCCCTGCGCCGGGTCGGCGGGCTGTGGGAGTTCACCGGCGACCTCGTCCCGTTCCCCGAGGTCCGCCCCATGGGTGTGGTGCCGGCCGGTGGCTGGGCCCGTCCGGCGCGTGAACCCGGCCGTCTGCTGCAGCACTTCGACGTCCGGTTCAGCGAGATGCTGCGCGGCCTCCAGACCGCCTGGGGCACCGGCGACGCCCACGCGCTGGACACGGCGGTCAAGGTGATGCGGCAACTGGAGGAGCCCGCCGTCCGGCTCATGGAGATGCCCCTCCCCGACGGCAGCGGCCGCACCTACGGTCCCCAGTTCCACGTCGTGCACCCCGCGGGAGGCCGCCTCGCCACCGCCCACGGCGGGCCGCCGGTCCACTGACCGCCGCCCGGGCCGCTGGACGAAGCGGACAATCGGGGCCTCCCGAGGGGGCGTTCATCGCGCGTTCACCAGGTCCGATGCGGTGATGTGACATCGGCCACACAGGTTACGGAGCGTCAGTGCCCGCCGCTCCCGGGTGCCGGGTGCCGGAGCGGAGCCGACCCGGTGGAAGCTGTGGGGGTCCCGGCCTGATAGAGAGCGGGTGGCGACCTTCGGTCTCGTCGGCCGAGCCGTCAATCTCGGCCGTTGTCCGATCGGTTCCGGTTCACCGAGAGCACTTCCCTGCATGAAGGGGCCTTCGTGACCAAAGTGAAGTTTGTGTAACCCACGTGAAGGCGTTGTGTTTGATGCCTTAGATTTTCCGTACCTGAGTCGCTTGCGTCGCTTTTTTGGTCAATCGTGTTTGACCCGGTTCGTGTGGGGGCCTTTTTCATGTCGAGTTTCTTGGACTCGTCCTGGTCATGGCTGGTGGAGGCGGTGGGTGAGACGTCCTGGCGGGACGTGATGCCGCTGGGCCTCGCCGGTGTGTTCGTGTGGGGACTCTGGCTCTACCGGGCGGTGCTGTCCCGGTTCGCGAGACCCGTGGTGAACAACTTCCGTACCACCACCTCCGTCGTGGTGCCCGCCTACCGGGAGGACCCCGACATCCTCCTGGACTGCCTGGACACCTGGCTCGCGCAGAACCCGATGGAGGTGATCATCGTTCCCGACGTGGAGGACCACGAGGTGCTCCGCCGGCTGTCGCAGGTGACCGACCCCCGGGTGCGCGTGATCGCCTTCGAGCACCGCGGCAAGCGGTCCGCGCTCGGCGTGGGCATACGCGCGGCCAGCGGTGAGGTGGTCGTCCTGGTCGACTCCGACACCCGCTGGGAGCCCGGACTGCTGGACGCCGTGCAGATGCCCTTCGTCGACCCCGCGGTCGGCGGCGTCGGCACCCAGCAGAACGTCTATCTCCGCGGGTCCAGTGTCTGGCGCCGCATAGCCGACTGGCTGGTCAACCTCCGCTACTACGACTACGTCCCCGCCATGGGCCGGGCCGGCGCGGTGGCCTGCCTCTCCGGGCGCACCGCGGCCTACCGCCGCGCGGCGATCACGCCCGTACTGACCAACCTGGAGGACGAGTTCTTCCTCGGCCGCCGCTGCATAGCCGGCGACGACGGACGGCTCACCTGGCTGGTTCTGGCTTCCGGCTACAAGACGGTCCACCAGTCCTCGGCCCGCGCGCTGTCGATGTTCCCCTCGTCCTTCCGCGCGTTCGTCAAGCAGCGGGTGCGCTGGAGCCGCAACTCCTACCGCTGCTACCTCACCGCGGTGTACAAGGGCTGGCTGTGGCGCCAGCCGCTGGTCACCAAGATCACGGTGCTGCAGATCCTGCTCACCCCCGTCACCATGGGCATGGCCGTCGGCTACCTGGTCTTCAGCCGCCTCGACCTGAGCGTCCGCGGCATCGTGCTGGCGCTGATCTGGCTGCTCGTCGGCCGCGGGGTGCGCGGCTACTCGCACCTGCGCAAGCACCCCCACGAGGTGCTGCTGCTGCCGCTGCTGGCCCTGGTGGTCATCATGATCTCGCTCCCCATCAAGCTGTACGCCTTCGCCACGATGAACAAGCAGGGCTGGCTCACCCGCAGCAGCGACACCATCGGCGGCGAGGGCCAGGACTCCGCATCGCTCGGCACGACGCAGACCACCGCCACCTCCGGCTTGGGGGCCCTCCAGTCATGAACCGCCCGATACCCGCGCGGCGCGTCCGCCTCGCGCTGCGGGCCGCGGCGGCGCTGCCCCTCACAGCGCTGCTGCTCGCCCCGGCCGTGCCCGCCCTCGCCGACGACTCCGGGGACACGACCTCGCAGTACACCGCCGAGGAGTCCGAGACGCAGACCGCGCTGGTCGCCGGTGAGGACCACCGGCTCGACCAGATCCGCGCGATCGCCGCGGTCGCGTCGCTGAAGGACCTGAAGTACACCAAGCCGTACCGGCTGGAGACGACCGGCGGCTACACCCTCGTACTGACCCGGCGCAGCCAGGTGTACACCGTCGCCGACCTGCTGAAGCTCGCGCCGCAGACGTTCGTGCGCAAGCCGGACGGTTCCTACCTGCTGACCGAGAACATCTATCTGAACTCCGGCGCCAAGCTGCGGCTGTCCAACCCCGGCGGGCTGAACCTGCACCTGGCCAGCAGCCGGCTGGGCTTCGTCTCCATCGTCTCCTTCGGCGGCCGGATCATGTTCGACGGCGCCCCGCAGGCGCACTTCAAGGTCACCGGCTGGGACCCGCAGAAGAACAAGCCCGACACCGACCCCCGGGACGGGCGGGCCTACATCCGCGCCATCGGCGGCCAGTTCTCCATGACCTACGCGGACATCTCCGACCTGGGCTTCTGGAGCGGCCGGACCGGAGGGCTCAGCCTCACCGGAACCGACCGCCCCAACACCGGCAGCCTCGACGGCCCGGACTCCACCGACGAGGAGGACTCCGGGCAGCTCAGCAGCAGCGGCGTGCTGGCCGGACCCGCGGGCAACCTGAGCAACCCGGACAGCCGCTTCACCGTGCCGAAGCTGTCCTACGTGTCGGCGGACATCAGCCACTCCACCGTGACCGGCAACGCCTACGGGCTGTTCGCCTCCGGCGCCACCGGGGTGACCATCGACTCCACCACCATCCGCGACAGCCTGCAGGACGGCCTCGTGCTGCACCGCTACGTCACCAACGCCGTCGTCGAGAAGACGGTGTCCCGGGACAACGGCGGTGACGGCTTCGTCATGGCCCGCGCCACCCAGCAGGTTCGCGTGACCGGCTCCAAGTCGATCGGCAACGGCGGCAACGGCTTCACGATCAGCGGCCAGCCGCTGGCCCACGGCCCGTCCGCCTCCGGCCAGTCCGTCAGCAACTACGGCTCCAACTCGGTGTCCAGCAGCACCGCCAAGGACAACGGCCACTACGGCATCGAGGTGCTCGGCGGCACCGACGTCGGCGTGCAGGACAACACCGTCAACGGCGGGGACATGGGCATCGTGGTCCGCAAGGACGCGGAGAAGGTCGCCGTCACCGGCAACCACCTGATCGGCCAGTCCCGGCAGGGCATCTCCGTACGCGACGGGGTGACCGGCGCCAAGGTCACCGGCAACATCGTGGAGAACGCCGACACGGCCGTGTACGTGCGCGACTCCGTCGCCGAGGTACGCGGCAACACCGTCGAGAACGCGGGCAACCACGGCGTCTCGCTGGTCGGGGACATCGGGGGATCCACGATCTCCTACAACGTGATCGCCGGCGTCGGCCCGAGCGCCGTCGACCGCACCCGCGCCAGCGGCGACGCCACGGTGAAGGAGAACCAGACCTTCGCCTGGTACGACACCAGTTCGTTCTGGGTGAAGTTCAAGCACTACGCGAGCCCGATGACCCTGCTGTGGGCGGCCATCCTGTTGCTCATCGTCGTCTCCGCGGCCCTCGGCCAGCGCGGCCGGCGCACCCGGCAGCTCGGCCGCCACCCCTACCTGGACAAGCGCCCGCTGCCCAAGGACAACGTCCGCGAGATCCAGCTCGCCGGTCAGGACCGGGTCCCGGTGATGGCCGAATGAAGCAGGGAACGCGGGCCATGTGGGTCTCCGGGGCCGCCCTCGTCATTGCCGTCGTCGCGCTGATCGTCGCGGTGGCCTCGGGCGGCGGCGGGGACGCCTCCCGCACCGGCGCCGCGGGCGACACCGTGCGCAGTGCCTCGCCGTCCGCCCCGCAGGCGCCGGCCGAGGAGCCGACCGCGCCCGCCACCGGGCCGCTCGGCGCGCCGTCACCGTCACAGCCGCCGTCCTCGCCGGAGCCCACCGACACCGCCACCGCCTCCGCCGGCTCGGTCACCTGCCCGGCGCCGACCGTCATGGTCGGCGACGCCAAGTCGCTGGACGACGCCCTGGAGAACGCCATGCCCGGCGACGTCATCGGGCTCGCCGACGGCACCTACAAGGACAAGTTCACCGCCGAGACCGCGGGCACCTCCGACCGCCCGATCTGGGTCTGCGGCGGCCCCGGCGCGGTGATCGACGCCGGTGACGTCGCCGGCGGCTACGCCTTCCACCTCGACGGCGCCAGCTACTGGCGGCTGGTGGGCTTCACCGTGCGCAACGGCCAGAAGGGCGTGATGGCCGACCACGTCGAGCACGCCGTCATCCAGGGCCTGACGGTGGAGCACATCGGCGACGAGGCCATCCACCTGCGGAACTTCAGCAGCGACAACGTCGTCCGCGGCAACACGGTCCGCGACACCGGCCTGCGCAAGCCCAAGTTCGGCGAGGGCGTGTACATCGGCAGCGCCGAGTCCAACTGGTGCACGGTCAGCAAGTGCAAGCCGGACAACAGCGACCGCAACGTGGTCACCGGCAACCGCATCAGCGCCACCACCGCCGAGTCGATCGACATCAAGGAAGGCACCACCGGGGGCACCGTCACCCGCAACACCTTCGACGGTTCCGACCTGTCCGGGGACCACAACGACTCGTGGGTCGACGTCAAGGGCAACAGCTGGACGATCTCCTTCAACACCGGAAGCCACGCGGCCGCGGACGGCTTCCAGACGCACGAGATCCTCAAGGGCTGGGGCCGCGGCAACACCTTCAAGGGCAACGTCGCGCACGTGGACGGCCCGGGCTACGGCTTCAACCTCACACCCGTCAACGGCAACAAGGTGACCTGCGACAACAAGGTCACCGGCGCGGGGAAGGGCCTGACCAACACCGACTGCGCCGACTGACGCACCGCGTCCGGCCCGCCGCCCCGCCACACCCCCGGACCCGCCGTCGTGCGGGGCCCGTCCTGAGGGCGGGCCGCCGCGGCCGCGGACCACGCCCCGGGGCGCCGTGATCCGCGGCGCCCCGCACCACCCCCGACACGCGAAGACACCGAGACACCCTGGAGCGATCATGGCAGCCATCACCCTCGCGGAGGACGTCGCCGGCGCCAGACCCGGCGAAGCCGACGGGACGGCCCCCCGCCTCACCGTCATAGGCACCGGATACCTCGGTGCCACGCACGCCATCTGCATGGCCGTCCTCGGCTTCGACGTGCTGGGCGTGGACGTCGACCCGGTCAAGATCGAGCGGCTCGCCGGGGGCGAGGTGCCCTTCTTCGAGCCCGGTCTGCCCGAACTGCTCGCCAAGGCCCTGGACTCCGGGCGGCTGCGCTTCACGACCAGCTTCGAGGAGGCCGCGGAGTTCGGCGACGTCCACTTCATCTGCGTGGGCACGCCCCAGCAACGGGGTTCCGACGCGGCCGACATGACCTACGTCGACGGTGCGGTGACCGAACTCGCCCGTCACCTGCGCCGGCGTGCCCTGGTCGTCGGCAAGTCCACCGTCCCGGTGGGCACCGCGGCCCGGCTCACCGAGCTGGTGCGGACCACGGCTCCGGCCGGCTCCGAGGTCGAACTCGCCTGGAACCCCGAGTTCCTGCGCGAGGGCTACGCCGTGGACGACACCCTGCGCCCGGACCGGCTGGTCTTCGGCATCGCCTCGCCCTGGGCCGAGGAGCAGCTGCGCGCCGCCTTCGCCCCGGTGATCGCGCGGGACACCCCGGTGGTCGTCACCGACCTCACCACCGCGGAACTGGTCAAGGTCGCGGCCAACTCCTTCCTCGCCACCAAGATCTCGTACATCAACGCCATGGCCGAGGTCTGCGAGGCCACCGGCGGAGACGTCACCGGCCTCGCCGAGGCGCTGGCGTACGACGACCGGATCGGCGGGCGCTTCCTCAAGCCCGGCCTCGGCTTCGGCGGCGGCTGCCTCCCCAAGGACATCCGGGCCTTCGCGCACCGCGCCGAGGAGCTCGGCGTCGGCCAGGCCGTCGCCTTCCTCCGCGAGGTGGACGGCATCAACAAGCGCCGCCGCGCCCGCACCGTCGACCTCGTGCGCGAGATGGCGGGCGGCGATCTCACCGGGGTGCGGGTGACCGCCCTGGGCGCCGCCTTCAAGCCCAACTCCGACGACATCCGCGACGCGCCCGCGCTGGACGTGGCGCGCACCCTGCACGAGCTCGGCGCCCACGTCACCGTCGTCGACCCGGCCGCCACCGAGAACGCGCGGCGCAGCCACCCGGAGCTGTCCTACGGCACCGACGCGCTCTCCGCGGCGACCGGCGCCGACGTCGTCGTCCTGCTCACCGAGTGGACCGAGTTCCGGCAGATCGACCCCGAGGCGATGGGCGCCGTGGTCGCCTCCCGCCGCATCGTGGACGGCCGGCACGCCCTGGACCCGGTCCAGTGGCGCACCGCGGGCTGGGAGTACCGCGCCCTCGGCCGCCCCTGAGCCACGACCCGGCGGGCCCCACGAGCGGGGGCCCGCCGGGGCATCACCCTCCCGCCGGGCGGGCGCCGGGCCCGGTGGGTGGTCCGCCGGTGCCGGGGACCGCGCTGCCCCGGACGCGGCTGCCGCGGCGGTCGCCGGACCCGGCCGCGCGGGCTCGGGACGGGGCCCTGGCCGGTGGCCCTGCCCTTCCGCCGCTCTGCCGTGTGGACGTCCGCGGTGTCGAACCGCCGCGCCCGTCCGACCGGGCGGACCCGAGCGGTGGATCCCGCGGCGACGCGGTCGACGGGGAGCTCGATGTGGCCTGAGCCGTCCGGCGCGGAGGCGAGCGGGTGTTTGCGCTGTGCCGGGTAGCCGTCGCCCGCCGTCAGCCGCGGCGTGAGGTACTGGCCCGGCAGGTGCCCGGCCCAGCCGGGCACGGCGAAGCGGGTCGGCGGGGCGAACGCGGGTGCGGCGAGGCCGGGGGTCCTACCGGTCGCCGAGACCCCCGGGAGCCGTGCCCGTCCGGTCCTCGCGGACGCCGTGGCCGCGGAGTCACGCAACGACACTGCTCCGCGTCGAGCGGCTCCTCAGGCGGTGGGGCAGGAGCGTCGGAGGCCGTTCGCCCGTTCGCCCGTGTGGCCGGGGGGCCCGGAGGGGCGGCAGGGGCACGTGTGTCCCGGCGAACCCCCGTCTTCTTGATGGCCGGTCGGGGCGACCGTACTCTGCGGTCTGTTCACTTCTGATCCACCGGCGATGGGGAGTTGACGCCTTGTCCGGAACGCCTTCCGCACCGCCGACCGACGAGGACGTCCTCCGGGCCGTCGAGCGGCACCTGTCCGAGCGCAGCGGCGGCCCCGTCCGGTTCGGCGCCCCCACCGCCGTGCGGATCTCCTGGCACTCGCTGCTGGACTGCCGGATCGTGCGGACCACGGAGACGCGCACCGAGAGCGCGCGGACCCACAAGGGCCGGATCGACCTGTCGAAGCGCGCGGTCTACACCGAGCTGACCACCCACAAGGTCGACCCGCCGCCGGAGGCCGGCCGGTCGCGGCGGATCGAGCTCGTCCAGCGGGACTCCATACGCGAGCGGGCCTGCGAGTGCGGCAACGGGACATGGCACTGCAAGCGGTGCGAGGGCCGCGGCGACATCCCCTGCGAGACCACCGTCGTCTGCGCCGGCTGCCGCGGCCTGGACCCCTGCACCGCGTGCGAGGGCACCGGCCGCGCCCGTGACCGCGCGTCCGCGCGCCGCGGCGCGGCGGACGGTACGCCCGCGGTCCCGGCCGCGGCCTCGCCCGAGCGGGTACGGTGCGCGAAGTGCCGCAGCCCGCGCGCCGCCTGCCCCAAGTGCGCGGGCCGGGCCCGTACGGAGTGCCCCAAGTGCGAAGGCCGCGGGTCCGTCCCGTGCCCGCAGTGCAAGGGCTCCGGCACCGTCCCGCACGACGCCTGCGGCGGCACCGGCGTGCTCACCACATGGACCGGCGCCGTCATCGAGGAGCGCGACCGCGCCGACGCGGTGACGCTGCCCCGCAAGCGGCCGCCCCAACGGGCGCGGCGCCGCGCCCGGTCCGCCGGCGACTGGCGCGAGACGGTCCTGACCTCCTCCCGCGCCGGTCTGCCGGCCGACCTGGAGCACGAGCACCACGAGGCGATCGCCCCCCGGCTGGGCCGCACCCCCGGCGAGGTCGCCCGCCGCGTCACCATCCGCCACCTGCCCCTTGCCCGGCTCGTCGCCGACCAGGATCCGGACCGGGTCTTCTACGTCTTCCCCGGCCGTTCCGGCCTGGAGGTCGTCCCGCTCCCCTCCCGGCGGCGGGTGGTGCAGGCGGCCGCCGTGGCGGTGGCCGCGCTGGTGGTGGTCGTGCTCGTGCTGGCACTGGTCCTGTAGCGCCCGGTCGCGGGGCAGGGGGGTTGCCCGGCCGGTGCGCCCGGCGCAGGCTGGGGGCATGGGTGCTCAGGACGGCCCGACGCTCATCACGTCCGTCCAGCGAGCTTTCCGCCTGATGGAGGCCATAGGGGCACACGAGGGCGGCGCCCCGGCGAAGCAGCTGGCACGCGAGGTGGGCCTGCCCCTGCCCACGGCCTACCACCTGCTGCGGACCCTGTGCCACGACGGCTACGCACGGAAACTGGACGACGGCGGCTTCGTCCTCGGCGACCACCTGCACTCGCTGTCGACCGGCGGCCGGGCCCAGTGCCTGCTGACCCGGGTCCGGCCGACGCTGGCCGTCCTGCGGGACGAGGTGTCGGCGGCGGCCTACCTGACGTTCTACGAGGACGGCGAGATCCGTGTGGCCGAGATCGTCGACGGGCCCCGGGCCCCGCGCGTCGACCTGTGGGTGGGGTCCGAGGAGGCCGGGCACGCCACCGCGCTCGGCAAGTGCGTGCTGCGCGAACTCGACGGCGAGGGCCGCCAGGACTACCTGTCCCGGCACCCCCTCGCCGACCTCACGCCGAAAACCGTCACCGACCGCCCGGAACTGCTCCGGCAGCTCGACGCGCCACCGCTGGCCCCCGCGGTGACGGACCTGGAGGAGTACGTGCTCGGCACCGTCTGCCTGGCCGTGCCCGTCCGCTGCGGCGACGTCCTCGGGTCGCTGGGCGTCTCCCTGCCGGCCGGCCGGCTTCCGCAGGCCGAACAGGTCCGGTCCCGGCTGCTCGCGGCGGCGGGCCGGGTCACCCGGAGCCTGTCGCTCACTATCTGAAAACGCGGCCCTTGCCGCCGCCCGGTCTGCCCTGTTCCCTGGAGTCCATTGGACAAAGCGGACATCCAGACGTCGCGTCCCGCGCGTGCGTCGTGAACGGGAGAAGTGCGGAAGCGGACATGACCAGCGCCCCGAACCGAGACCTCGAGCACCACCGCCCGTTCGCCGCCGGCTCCCGCCTCGCCGCGGCCCTTCCCGTACTCCTGCTGTGCACCGTCGCGCTCGCCGCGGTCGCGATCGGCGCCGGGCCCGGATGGCTGCCGCTGCTGGCGGTCGTGCCGGCGCTGGCCGCCGTCACCTGCCGGCCCTGCGGCGTGCTGGCGGTCGGCCTGCTCGCCGTGACACTGGGCTCCCTCGCCGGGTGCCGGGGCGACGGGCCGGGACGGGAACAGACCATCGTGCTGTGTACCCTGGTCGCCGTCACCCTCGCCGGCGCCCTGGCCAGCCGGCTGCGGGTGCGCCGCGAACGCGTCCTGGCCGCGGTGCGCTCGGTCGCCGAGGCCGCCCAGCACGCGCTGCTCCAGCCGGTCCCGGCCACCGTCGGCCGGTTCCAGGTGGCCGTCCGCTACAGCGCCGCCGCGGCCGAGGCCCGGATCGGCGGCGACCTGTACGCCCTGGTCCACAGCCCGTACGGGGTCCGGGTGATCGTCGGGGACGTGCGCGGCAAGGGCCTGCCCGCGGTCGGTACCGCCGCCCTCGTGCTGGGCGTCTTCCGCGAGGCCGCCTACGACGAGCCCGACCTCCTCGACGTCGTCGCCCGCATCGAGCGCAGCCTCGCCCGCAACCTCGGCCCGGACGACTTCGTCACCGCCGTCGTCACCGGCCATCCCGGCGCCGACCGCCTGGAGGTCGTCAACTGCGGCCACGCGCCGCCGCTGCTGATGCGCGGTGGCGACAGCGGCGGCGTCCGGACCGTACAGCCCGTCGAACCGCCGCACCCCGCGCCGCCGTTGGGGCTGCGGGCGCTGACCGGCCAGGCGCCGGCCCTGCAGGTGGTGCCCTTCGCCGACGGCGACCAACTGCTGCTCTACACCGACGGCGTCATCGAAGCCCGCAACCGCGACCGCGAGTTCTACCCGCTCGCCGACCGGGTCCCGCTGCACCTGACCGACGAGCCGTCCCGCACGCTGAGCACGCTCGGCGACGAACTGCTCAGCCATGTCGGCGGCCGGCTCCACGACGATGCCGCGCTCCTCCTGATGCGCAAGCCGGCGGCGGTCTGAGTCCGGCCCCGGGGGCGGCCGTCAGCCCTTGTGCCACTTCTGGTTGGACTGGCCGTTGCAGGTCCACAGCTGGAGCCGGGTGCCGGCGCCGGTTCCCTCGTCCACCACGTCCACGCATTTGTCGGCCTGAGGGTTCACCAGGTCGCCCGCGGCACTGAGCCGGAACTGCTGGGCGCCGCTGTCGTGGCAGTTCGCGAGTTGAATGACAGCGCCATTTTCATGGGATCCCCATGCCACATCCATGCAGAGGCCGAGTGCGCGCAGAGTGCCGTCGGAGGCGAATTCCCACTTTTGGTTGGCCCTGCCGTTGCAGTTCCAGATCTGCAGCGGGGTGCCGTCCTTGCCCTTGCCGTCGTTTGCGTCGGTGACGTCGATGCAGCGCTGGGAGGCGTTGCCGACCAGGGCCGTGCCGGGCACCGTGCCCGTGCCGCCGCCGGACCCGCCGCCCGACGAGCCGCCGGGGGTCGCGGAGGCGGTCGTCTTGGTACCGCCGCTGTGCACGGTGCCGGAGGGCTGCTCCTTGGTGCCGGTGCCGGACTGCGCCCCCGATGTCCCGGTGCCCGTGCCGGTGCCGCCACCGGTGCCCGCGGCCGGCAGGCCGACGCCACCGGAGCCGGAACCGCCGGAACCGCCCCCGACCGTGCCCGCGGCCGCGGACCGGGGCAGCTGGCCCGCGGGCTGCCGGCCCGCCCGCGCCGAGGGCACGGGGCTACCGGGCGCGGTCGCCGCCGCGTCCGGGGTGGCTCCCGCGACCGTCCTGACGGAGGTCGCCGGGGACTCGGAGAACAGGTCTATTCGTGCCAGCAGGGGCACGATCAGGACGCCCGCCACGGCCAGCGCCACCACCCCGACGGTGGTGGCCCACACACGGGCGCCGGGCAGCAGCCCGCGACGCGGCAGGGTGGGGCGCCGGGCGAAGGACTCGGTGAACCGTGCCGCCTGGTCGTCGCCCGGGTCCGTGGCGGACCCGGAGGACTTGGGAGAGAGAACGGACGGCACGTCGCCTCCTTGAAGCCGAGAAGAATTCATCGGAAATGCCCCTTAGGGGCTTGCGGGGGAAATCCGCCGCCCCGGCCCGATCCGCTGAGGCGTTCGAGGGGGCAGGGACACGGTAGCGAATTCTGGCGGCTGTACCATCACCGGAGTGAACGGTCGGCCGTTTTCCGGCCGCCCTCGCCCCGAGTGCGGTGTACGCCCGATGACGGGCGCTGATTTGATCTGCGCCACAAACACCGCCGCAAACACTTCCGACTCCTGGGGAGATTGTGAGCCTCGCCGACCATGACCGTGCGGACGACCTGGCCGACGCCGTCGGGCTCCTCGTCGCCGAACGGGACAGTCTCCGTCGCTATGTCGCGGGACTGATAGGACGCGACCCCCACACCGTGGAGGACGTGGTCCAGGAGACCCTGCTCCGGGCCTGGCAGCACGCGCCGCTCCTGGAGTGGCGCGACCGTCCGATCCGCATGTGGCTGTTCCGGGTCGCCCGCAACCTCGTCGCCGACCGGGTCCGCAGGAACCGGACCGTGCCGGTCGGCGTCACCCCCGACGACTTCGCCGCGGCGACCACCGCCTGCGTCCCGGACCACGCGGACGAGGTCGGGGACCGCCGCCTGCTGGTCGACGCCCTGCACACGCTGGCCCCGGCGCACCGCGAGGCGGTCACCCGGGTGCACCTGCTCGGTGAGGCCGGCGAGGACGTCGCCCGGAGCCTCGGGGTGCCGCGCGGCACCGTGAAGTCCCGCACCCACCACGGCATACGGGCGCTCCGCGACGAGCTGGGCGCGCGCGGCTACGGCCGCCCGGCGCAGGGCGCCGCTCGCGGAAAGGCCGCGGCGTGATGGGCGACGGTGGGCTGACCACCTGGTTCGGGCTGGCCGGCGCCGTCATCCTCGTGGTGGCGGTGACGCACTGGCTCGTCAGGCGCGGGGGCGGATGGAAGGCGCTGCTGCGCCGTACACGGCACGAAGCACGGCTGACGGTCCGGGCGTTCACGGGGCCGGTGCGGACCGAGATCCGCTACCGGAGCGGGCTGCGGCTGCTGGTGCGGCTGCTGCGGGACCGGGACCTGTGGGCCGACGCCGAGCGCGCCGTGGCCATGGCCGGTGACGTGGACCCGACGGCCCGCCCGTACGGGGTGCTCGCCGGCCCGGACCTGCTCGGGGTGCTGGTGGCCGCGGGAACGGCGAACGGCTCCCCGGCCCCCGTCCCGCCGGAGCCGTGGGCCGCGGACCCCGCCGACCCGCTGCTGTGGTGGATCTCCCGCGGCGACGTCGGCGGCGCCGGCGGGGCCGCCGCGCCGCTCCTGGTCTGTGCGGGCACCGACGGGCGCCACGCCGTCCTCCTCGACCTGGCCACCGGCCCCACCGCGGTCTCCGTGCACGGCGCGCCCCGGACCGCCCGCGCGGTCCTCCAGGCGCTCGCGGCCCAGCTGGAGGTGCGCCTCCCGGCGGGCACGGTGGCGGTCTCCGACGGCGTCCACCCGCGCCACCCGGGCCGCCCCGCGGACGAGATCGTGGACCAGCCGGGCGTCGGCTTCGTGGTCACCGCGCAGGCGCCGTCCCGGCCGGTGCCGGACGACGTCCGGCTGTTGACCCTCGGCCCGGCCCGCGGCCGGGTGCGGCTGCTGGCCGCCTCCCCGGACGGGATGCTCACCGTCCACGGCGCCCCCGCCGTCGGGCGGATCGACGCCCTGCCGCTCGCGCGCGCCGTGGTGAAGGCGCTGAACGCGCTGCCGCCCCACCCGGCGTCCGGCGGCCCCGGCCCCGACGACGAGCCGCCGGTCCAGATCGCGCCCGTGGAGCATCCCGACGTCCTGCCCGCAGGCGTCGCCGCGGCACCCCACGACGACCTGGCCGAGCCCGACTTCACGCTCGGTGTCACCTCCGAGACGCCCCCGGCCCGGGCCGCCGTCCGGACCCCGTCCACCGCCGTCGCCGACGACGGCCTGGACGACCTCGCCGAGCCCACGACGTCCGGCATCGCCGGCGTCTCCGCCGCGCCCCCGACGCCCTGACGCACCGACGGGACATCGTGAACCTCACCATCACCACCGTGGACAGCGCGGACGGACTCCGCCGCGACCACCAGCTGCGGCTGCCCGCCGACGCCACCGTCGGCGAGCTCGCCGCCGCCCTGGAGCACGAGGAGCAGCCGGCCGCCGGCCACGGACCGGAGTGGGCGGCCGCCGCCGCCCCCGCCGCCCGGCCCCTGTACGCCGGCGGCACCCGCCTCGACCCCGCCGCGCCGGTGGCCGGCACCGGGGTCCGGGAGGGCAGCCTGCTGGGACTGGGCGCCCCCGCCGGGACCGCCGACCTGGTGCGCCTGGCCGGCGACGACGAACTGGAACTGGCCGAGCTGCACGTCGTGTCCGGCCCCGGCGCCGGGCGGACCTGGCGGCTCGGTCCCGGCAGCCACGAGATCGGCTCCGACCCGCTCTGCGCGATCCGGCTCGACGCCGCGGCCGAGGGCGTCCCCGTCCGCGGCCTGTGGGTGACGGTCGCCGCGGACGGCACCGCCTCCTGGCACCGCACCGGGGAACTGCCCGGCGAGACGGTGCGGGCCCGGGTGGCCGCACCGCCGCCGGACGACGCGGTGACGGCGCTGCGCCGGATCCGCCCGCCGCGCGCGGCCACCGAGCGCACCGGCGCCCCCGGGCAGCCCGTGCCGTGGCCGGCCGGTGAGGACCTGACCGTCGGGGCGGTGCTGCTGCGCCTGAGCGGTCCCGTCGAGCCGGACGCCGCGGTGACGCCCTCCGCGGACGGCTACGGGATCGACTACAACCGCCCGCCGCGGATCGCCCCGCACCTGGACGCCGAGCGGGTCCGGCTGCCGTCGCCGCCGACGCCGCCGAACAAGCGCCCGTTCCCGGCCGTGATGATGCTGTCGCCGGTGATCCTCGGCTTCTTCATGATCAGCGTCTTCAAGTCGTACTACTACCTGGTCTTCATCATGCTCGGCCCGGCGATGCTGGTGACGAACTGGGTGACCGGCCGCCGCACCTCCCGCAAGGACTACGAGGAGGCGGAGCGGCAGTACTCCCGCCGCCGCGCCACGCTGGAGGAGGGCGTCCGGGAGGCCGTCGCCCGGGAGCGCCGGGTGCGCAACGTCACCGGCCCCGACCCGGCCGCGGTCGCCCTGATCGCCACCGGTCCCGGCGGCCGGCTGTGGGAGCGGCGCCGGCACGACCCGGACCACCTGGTGCTCCGGCTGGGCACCGCCGACCAGCCCTCGCTCCGTGAGCTGGAGGACCCCTCCCGCGACGAGAACCACCGCTCGATCCGCTGGAACATCCCGGACACGCCCATCGGCGTCGACATCCCCGCGCACGGCGTGGTCGGCCTCGCCGGCCCGGCGGCGGACGTGCAGCCGCTCGCCCGCTGGCTGGTGGTCCAGGCGGCCGTCCTGCACAGCCCGCGGGACCTGCGGATCGTCGTCCTCACCGAGCCCGAGCGGGCCGCCGACTGGGCCTGGGTGCGGTGGCTGGCGCACCTGCGGCCCGCGGCCACCGCGGGACCCGTGGTGCTGATCGGCAACGACCCGGAGTCCACCAACGCCCGTGTCGGCGAGCTGGTCTCGCAGATCCAGGCGCGCAAGCGGGCGGCCGGCACCGACCGCAACGCCGGACCCGGCGGCCCCGACGTGCTGGTGATCGCCGACGGCGCCCGGCGCCTGCGCGACGTGCCCGGCATGGTGCAGGTGCTCACCGAGGGCCCGGGCGTCCGCGTCTTCAGCGTCTGCCTGGACGACCAGGAGCGGCTGCTGCCCGAGGAGAGCACCGGCGTGGTGCTCGCCGCCGGCGGCCGCCTGACCGTCAAGCGGCCCGGCACCCCCGACGTCCCGTCGGTCCGCGCCGACCAGGTCGCGCCGCAGTGGTGCGAGCAACTGGCCCGCGCGCTGGCCCCGGTGCGCGACGTCAGCCCCGAGCACGACGCCGGGCTCCCCCAGCGGGTGGCGCTGCTGGACCTGCTGGACCAGGAGCCGCCGAACGCGGAAGCCCTCCTGGAGGGCTGGCGGAACCGGCCCGCGTCCACGTCCTTCGTGATCGGCACCGGCTTCGACGGGCCGCTCTCCCTGGACCTGGTGCAGGACGGCCCGCACGGACTGGTCGCCGGCACCACCGGCTCCGGCAAGTCCGAGCTGCTGCAGACCTTCGTCGCCTCGCTCGCCGCCGCCAACCGACCCGACGAGCTGACCTTCGTCCTGATCGACTACAAGGGCGGCAGCGCCTTCAAGGAGTGCGCGCAACTGCCGCACACCCTGGGCATGGTCACCGACCTCGACGCCCACCTGGTGGAGCGGGCCCTGGAGTCGCTCGGCGCCGAACTGCGCCGCCGCGAACACGTGCTCGCGGCCGCCGACGCCAAGGACCACCCCGAGTACCAGGCCAAGCGGGCCGCCGACCCGAGTCTGAAGCCGCTTCCCCGGCTGCTGCTGGTGATCGACGAGTTCGCGACCCTGGTCCGCGAGGTCCCCGACTTCGTCCCCGGTCTGATCAGCATCGCCCAGCGCGGCCGTTCGCTCGGCATCCACCTGATCCTGGCCACCCAGCGTCCGGCGGGTGTGGTGACCGGCGACATCCGGGCCAACACGAACCTGCGGATCGCGCTGCGGGTCACCGACCAGAACGAGAGCCAGGACATCATCGACACCCGGGACGCCGTCGACATCTCGTCGGCCACCCCGGGACGGGCCCTGATCCGCCGCGGTCCGAAGCAGTCCGAGCCGTTCCAGACCGCCTGGGTCGGCGCCGAACGCCCCCGTCCCAAGGAGGCGGGCGCGGTCGAGGACGAGGCCGGGAAGCGCAAGCCGGTCCGCGCCGCGGAGCTGTCCTGGGACGGACTGGGCCGGTCCGCCACGCTGCCCGCCGAGACGGTCACCGTCGCAGCCGGCGCCCCGCAGGCCCCGGCGCCGACCGACCTGCAGATGCTGGTCGCCGAGATCAGGGCCGCCGCGGACGGGCTGGAGGACTTCACGCCCGAGGCCAGCCCGTGGCTGCCGCCGCTCTCGGAGGAGATGCTGCTGGCGGACCTGGAGGCCATGGGCACCACCCGCGAGGGCCGGCTGCTCATCCCGTACGCGCTCGAGGACGTTCCGGCGCTGCAGCAGCGCCGGGTCGCCGTCGCCGACCTCGCCACGTTCGGCCACCTGTACGTCATCGGCTCCCCGCGCTCCGGCCGCACCCAGGTGCTGCGCACCCTGGCCGGTTCCGCGGCGCGCGCGGTGAGCAGCGCGGACGTGCACCTGTACGGCATCGACGCGGGCGGCGGCGGTCTCGCCGCCCTCAGCTCGCTCCCGCACTGCGGCGCCGTGGTCTCCCGGCACGACATGGAGCGCCTGGGCCGCCTGCTGCGCCGACTCAACCAGGAACTGACGAACCGTCAGGACTTGGCCCAGCAGCACAACGCGACCGGCATCGCCGAACTGCGCCGCCTGCTGCCGGAGTCCGAGCGCCCCGCCCACATCCTGCTGCTCATCGACGGCTGGGACTCCCTGTCGGCCATCCTGGACGACCACGACCACGGAGCCCTGGTCCAGGAGGTCGTCCGGCTGGTGCGCGAGGGCGCCGCGGCCGGCATCCACGTCGTCGCCAGCTCGGAACGCTCCCTGCTGGGCGGCCGGATGGCGGCGCACAACGACCACAAGCTGCTGCTGCGCCAGGGCGACCGCAGCGACTACCAGGCCGTCGGCCTGATGCCGGGCAAGATCCCCTCCAACATCCCGCCCGGCCGCGGCTGGCACGTCCTGACCGGCACCGAGACCCAGGTGGCGCTGCTCGCCCGGGGCGGCGGCACCGAGCAGGCCGAGGCGCTGCGCACCATCGGCGACGAAGCCCGCAAGCGGGACGCCCGCGTGCCGCAGGCGCGCCGGCCGTTCCAGATCGCCTCGCTGCCCCGCTCCGTGGAGTTCTCCGACACCTACGACAAGGTGCCCGCCGAGTTCCGGCGCCCGCTGTGGGGCCTGCTCGGCGTCGGCGGCGACGCGGGCGAGCCGGTCGGTGCCGACCTCGCCGGCTCCTCGTCGGTCTTCGGCGTGCTCGGGCCCGCCGGGTCCGGGCGCAGCAACACCCTCGCGTCACTGGCGGTGTCGCTGCTGGCCGGCGGCACTTCCCTGGTCGTCCTCACGCCCCGCGAGTCGCCGCTGCGCGCCCTCGCCCGGCACGGCACGGTCCGGGTGCTCACCGACGCCGACCCGTCGGCGGAGGACGTGCGGGCGGCGCTGGACGCGCTCCCCGGGCCGCGGGCGGTCGTGGTCGACGACGCCGACCTGCTGATGAACCCGGCCGCCGACAAGGTCCTCAAGGAGATCGCCCTCTCCGGCCGCGACCAGGGCCTCGGCCTGGTCTACGCCGCCTCGGCGGACGGTCTGCAGGGCGGCATGAGCGGCTGGACGGTCAGCGCCCGCCGGGCCCGCCGCGGCCTGCTGCTCGCCCCCAAGACGATGGCCGAGGGCGACCTGATCGGTGTGCGCCTGACCGGCAGCGTCGTCCGCGGGGTCACCCACCCCGGCCGCGGCTGGACCGCGGGTCCCGGCAGCACGGTGATGGCGGTCCAGGTGCCGCTGACCACGCTCCGGGCGGACTGAGAGCGCACGGCCCGCGCACCACGGCGGTACGACGAGGGGGCCGGACCGGAAGCACGCTTCCGGTCCGGCCCCCTCGTCGTGGCCCGAAGGTCAGTTGTTGCCCTGCAGGCTGCTGCTGATGCCCTGGTCGAACTGGATCGCGTTCTCCTTGATGCCCTTGAACATCTCGGAGAAGTCGTTGATGCCCTTCACCGCGGCGAGCAGGCTCGTGTCGAAGTTGTTGTAGGTGGTCCGGATGACCTCACTGGACTGCTGGAAGACCATGCCGTCGTCGACGAGCGCGTTGACCTGGTTGCGCAGGTTGCTCAGGGTGGGGAGCAGGTTCTCGTGCGCGTTGTGGAGGAGGTTGACGACCTCCTCGATCTTGGCGTAGTCGAGGTTGATGCCGTTGTAAGCCATGGTGTCCTGTCTTTCTGGGATCGAGTGGGGAACGCGGCAGGGGCTGCCGTCAGGCGATGCTCGGCCTGGAACCGCCGCCGCCACCGGTCGGGCGCGGGGGCGGTTGGTGACCGCCGCCACCGTCGCCGTCGTCCGGGTCGTTGCCGCCGACCTGGACCCAGTCCGGCTGATTGCCGTCGGCGCCCTTCGGGCCGCGGGTGTACTCGGTCTTGTCACCGTCGCTGTTGGTGACGACCATGCTGCCGCTGCCGTCCGTGTTGAGGTTGGTCTCCGAGTGGACGGTGGACCCGTCGGGGTACGAGGTGTCCGTCGTGTAACTACGACCGTCGTTGCTGTAGTTGGTGGTGGAGGTGTACGTCTTGCCGTCGTACGTGACGGTGGACACCTCCTTGACCACGTTGCCCTTGTCGTCCACCGTCAGCTGGGTGTGGACGCTGCCGCGCTCGGTCTCGATCGTCTGGTCCAGCGGGGGCTGGCCCGGGTCCGTGGCCGAGCAGAAGTCCGGCATCGAGCCGTCCGGTCCGGGCACGCACTGGTCCATGTGCTTCTGCTTGTAGTCCCACAGGTCTTTGTCGCGGTAGTAGTTCTGCAGGGCCAGGTTGCTGCCCGTGATGCCCATGCCCTGGGCCAGTTCCGAGTCGAAGGACAAGAACGCCTCGCCGACCGACCCGAAGGCGCTCGCCAGCTCCTTGATGCCCTTGTCGGCCCGGGTCATCGTCGAATGGGCGTTGTCGTAGAAGCTGCTCAGCGCCGAGGCCAGCCCGGCGTCGCCGAGCACCGCGGTGCCGTCGCCGTTGCCGAGCTGCGCGAACAGGCCGGTGTCGAAGAGCGGGCCGATGCCGCTCGCCAGGTTGTCCAGGTCGGTCTTGGCGTCGTTGAGGACGTCGTAGTCGATCTTGAGTTTGTCGGGCATGAGGGCCTCCCGGCTACCCCGTCGAGACTCCGGTCAGCAGGACCACGCACGGGTGGCCCCCGTGGTTCATCACCGGGCGCTTGTGTAACGCAGGTCACGTGAACCGCGCCCCGGGTTCGTGCGTGGTCGGGATGAGGGAGCGGTCCCTGCTCCGTCCCGTCGTCACCGGGAGGAAAACCCATGGCACGCCCGACCGACTGGGACGCGATCGGACTCTCCGGGGACCCCACTCCGGGTGACCCCGAGCAGATCAGGCAGCTGTCCACCGAGCTGAAGACCATGGGCGGCAACGCCCGGGAGATCAGCGCGGCCATCGACGCGGTGATGAACACCGCCGGGGACAGCATCTTCGTCGGCCAGGCCGCCGACGCCCTGCGCGGCAAGGTCGACGACCGGCTGCGCGGCCATATCGAGGACGTCGCCCAGTCCTTCGAGAAGGCCGCGGACGCGCTCACCACCTGGGCGGACAAGCTCGTCGAACTCCAGGGCAGGGCCGACGGCGCGCTGAACGCCGGCCGCGGGCTCTCCGCCGACGACCCGCAGCGCGAGACCTACGCCACCACCGCCAGGGGCGCGGGCACCGAGCACGGCGAGGCGGCCGGAACCGCCGCTTCCAGCATCAACGGCGTCGCCAACATCCAGCTCCCGATCTCCCAGTGCCAGGTGTTCTGGGAGGCCTTCCAGTGGCTGGCGATCATCCTGATCATCCCCGCGCTGATCTTCGGCGGCCCCATCGCGCTGCTCGCCCTGGGCGTCAACCTCACGCTCTTCATCAAGACCATCGTCGACTTCGCCAAGGGCGACGCCAACTTCCTCGACCTCTTCCTCGCCGGCCTCGGCATCATCGCCCCCACCACCAAGGCCCTGCCGATCTTCCAGATCATCAAGGCCGGCGGCACCGCCTTCGCCAAGGGGTTCAAGGCGATCGCGAGCACCGCCTTCCAGGCGCTGCGCAACCTGTTCACCAACGGCTTCCGGTTCACCACGATCATGCCGGGCCTGCGCGACTTCGTGCATCTGAGCACGACCTGGATCCGCGTCGGCGGTCTGTGGGTCATGCAGGGCATCCACAACCTGCCCGGCCTCGCCGGCATGGTCATCCAGCGCGGCGGCATCACCGTCGTGCAGGGCCTGCGCGGCATCCCCGGCGTGGTCCGCGGACTGCCGGAGATCATCAGCGGCGGCCTCGCCGCCGGCTGGAAGGGCCTCGGCCGCGGCCTGACCATCGGCTGGGAGGGACTGACCACCGGCGCCAAGGCCACCTACGACTTCGGCGTCCGCGAGCTCGGCGGCGGCAAGTGGCTGCGCCTGCTGCTCCCCGTGGACGCCGGCGAGATCGGCCAGTACGGCCTGGGCGGCGCCCTGCGCATCGGCTTCTTCGAGCGCGGTGTCATGGGCCAGCACATCTTCGGCGCGCCCCTCGCCGGGGCGGTCGGCCACGGCATCAGCGCGGTGCCGATCCCGCACGGCGGGCCGCACGGCCTGGACGCGCTCGTCGACATGCCGCGCGTCGAGCTGGGCAATGTCCGGCTCGGCGACTGGGCCGGCGCCAACGCCGGTATGCGGCCCTTCGACCTCAACCTCGGTCCCGTCGACCTCGCGTCCGCGCTGCGCACCCCCTCGCTGCACATGGGGAACGTCGGCGCCATCGGCGACCGGGCCGGACTCGGCTTCCACGCCTCCCGGCAGCTCGACGCCCTCGTCGACATCCCCAAGGCCCACCTGAACAACCTTCAGATGAACGGCTTCACCCCGTTCGGCGGCCGCACCGACGCCGGGCTGGGCGTCAGCGCCGCCTCCTCGGCCCCGAGCCTCCACTCCTCCGGTCTCTACCTGCCGGGATCCGCCGGGGCCCCCGCGGTGCAGGGTGTCAACCTCGCCACCGGCACCCCGGTCCCGGGCGCCGCGCACTCCGCGCTCACCGCCGTGCAGGCACCGCCCCCGGGCGCCGTGGGCCACCTCGACACCCTGCTGCCGGGCGCCGGCAGCGGCGCGCACGGCCACGGGAACATCCTGGTCGGCGGCGTGCAGACCCCACCGCCCGGCACCGCCGCCGCGGGCAACCTGCTCACCCCGGGCACCCCCGGCCCGGGCAACGGCGTCCTGCACTCCGCGGTGACCGGAGCCCAGGCGCCGCCGCCGGTCACCGCGGCCGGCCACGATCTCGCGGCCGGGGTGACCCCGGGCGGCGCGGCCGCGGGCGGCCACGTGCCGATCACCGGTATCGGGCAGGCGCACCACGGCGCCGACGGCACCGGCGCCTCCGCGTTCGACCTGCTCGCGGCGGGCGGCCGCAACGGCCCCCAGAGCCCCGTACCGGCCGGTTCCGGCGCCCAGTTCGGCGACCGTACCGCCAGCGCCCTGACGGCCAACCAGACCCGCCTCCACCTCGACGAACTCCTCCACTCCCCGGGCTCCCCCCGCAGCGGCGCCGTCCCCGACCGGCTCACCCCCGGCACGTCGGCCGCGAACGGTCCCACGCCCAGCCCGGTGCGTCCCGGCGGCGACACCCTCGCCCCGGTCGACGGCACCCGCGCCGCCGCCCTGGACCTCGTCGAGACCGGGCCGGGCGTGCGCCCCGCCGACACCCACGCCTTCGCCGGCGCCCCGGCCAAGAACGGCGACGCCGGCCACGCCTTCGCCGGTGCGCCCGCCCGTACCGGGGACCACCGCCCGGCGGTCCCCGCCACCGCCGACGACCTGGTAGCCACCCCGGTCCGCCCGGACACCGGCGGCCACGGCCCGCAGACCCCGCACACCGAGCCGCACTCCGCCGGCGCCCCCGGCGCCGGGACGGCCGTCCCGCACCACGGCCCGGACGTGTCGGACCTGCCGCACGTGTCGCCGAAGGGCAAGGGACGCGCCACGCCGGCCACGCCGCACGACCTCGACGCCACCCCGCCCGGCGGCGACTGGCGTGCCACGGGCGACGCGAGTGTCGCCCTCACCGACACCCGGCGCGCCTGGGACGACGCGCTGGACGACTTCGAGGACATCGAGCAGCGCCACCTGCAGGGCGTCGGCAGCTCCGGGCACGCCGACGGCTCCGCCCTCGCGCACGCCTGGGACCGGTTCGTCCGGGCCGACATGGACCAGGCCCTCGCCGAGCGGCAGTGGTCCGAGGCGACCGGCGGCTCCCCGCTCCCCGAGGTGCGCGAGGTCGAGGCCCGCTACGGCGTGCTGCCGGGCGGCTCGCCCGTCTCACGCTGGCTGCGGGGACTGCGCGGGCACCACGACGTGCCCGCCGGCCCTCCCGGCGTCGTCCAGTCGGTGACCCCCGTACCCCCAGCGAGCCATGTCGTCATCGACGGCACGAGGGCGGGCGAGGCCACCGGCCGCGACGTCCACGTGCTGATCCCCACCAGCCGCGACCTGACGGTGGCCCACTGGCTGCAGCACCCCGCCGACGCCCAACGCGCCTTCCAGGCCGACATGGACGCCCTGACCAAGGCGCGCGCCGCGGCCACCCACGACGAGCTGATCACGGCCCTGGACACGCGGATCGCCTCGCTCACCGACGACCTGGAGCTCTTCCGCGGCCTGGAGGGCCGACCGGTCTGGAACGACCTGCGGACCCCGCAGGTGGCCGCGCTCGTCATGGTGGAGCGGCGCGCCCTGCGGAGCCTGGAGATCGACCGTGCCGCACTGATCTCCAAGCTGCGCAGCGGCGACTGGGCGTGGGCCAAGCCGTACCTGGTGGGCGGCGGCATCGACGGGGTGATGGACTCCCTGGTCACCAAGGTCCTGCACCACCTGCGCAACGACATGACCCTGACGGTCAACGTCGACCTCGGCAAGGCGGTCAAGGGCACCGGCGGCTCCGTGCTGGACGCGATGGTGCGGGACAACACCGTGCTGGTGCGCAACGCCTGGGAGGCCACCCCGGACCACCTGCGCTACCTCTTCAAGAGCCGCGGCCCCGCCGAGGAGTCGTTGGGCTACGCCGGCACCGTCAAGCGCACCGGCGGCCCGGACCGGGCGGGGGTCTACCCCGGCCGTACGAACGACCCCGGGGAGCTCTTCGCCCCGACCGACCTCGACCGCTCGACCCTGCCGGGCTACGCGGCCCTGACCTCCTCCCACCGGCCGCAGGCGCTCCAGCAGTACGGCTCGGCCGTCTTCCACCTCAAGCCGCAGGTGATGGAGCGGGCCACCTTCACACCGACCGACAGCTTCGGCCGCGGCCCGCGCGGCGCGGAAGGCGTGACCGGCCTCGGCAACATGGCGCCGCTGCTCAACCACGGCCCCGACTCCCTGGTCCGGCTGGCGTTCGCCGAGGCGACCGACTTCGCCTTCGACGCGACCTACCGCGGCCTGCGGGACTCCGGCGACCTGCCGTCCCGGCTCCAGCAATACATCGAGGCGCAGATCCACGGCCGGATCACCTGGCAGGACCTGGACCGCGTCGTGCTCTTCCACGACGGCGCGGACGCGGCGAAGGCGGGTGAGGCCCTCACCCAGAAGACCGTCCTTGAGACGTTCGCCCGCGACAACAACTTCTCGTTCACCGTGGACACGGTGCCGGTCTTCCCCAAGCCGCGGCGCGGCGCGGCCCCGGCTCCCGCGGCCGGCGCGGGCGTCCACGAGAGCTTCGAGGACCTCCGCTTCACCGCGGGCCTGCTGGACCCGCACGGTGCCCCGCGGGCGGACCTGCTCGACGAGGCCGCGAAGGTCGCCGACACCCGGCCGACACCGCCGCCACCGGCACCCCGGCCGAAGCCCGCCCCCGCGCCGCCGGTGCCCGTGCGCGGTGAGTTGTCGCGGGAGACGGACCTGTTCCACACGGTGAACCTGGAGCTGAAGAAGCTCGGCCAGGGAGCGGTGTCGCGGGCGGAGTTCGACACGGCGTTCCACGCGGTGCAGGGCCGACTGGGGACGGTGGCGGACCGGCTGACGGTGCGGGCGCTGTCGCAGGATGTGACGGCGCAGCTGCTCGGGCACGAGTTCCCGCGGCTGCGGGGCGGGATGCACCCGACGACCGCGGGCGACGACCTGGCGACCGGCGGCCCGTCCGGCGCGCACCAGGCGCCCGCGCTGCCGGCGATCGACAACCGCTCGGTCGTCGGCATCCCCGGTCACGACGGGATCGTCGTCCGGGCCGAGCGCGGTACGCCCCCGGAGCTGGTGGGCAACGCCACCGTCGGCGGGCACCGCTTCGAGGTGGTGGACGTCCAGCGCGGCGGGGCCCAGTTCACCGTCCGTGAGCTGGACGCCGGCGGCTCGGCCGTCCACAGCTGGACGTACAAGCGGCTGGGTCCGCAGCTGCGTACGGCCGAGGAGTCGATGGCGTTCTCCGACGGCCACTTCGGCGGTTCCACCATCAAGATCACCGGCAACGCGGTGGGGGACGTGTCGGTCGGCGGTTCGGCGTGGCCGGCGAAGCTGGTCGGCGACGGCGAGATCCATGTGGCGTCGCCCGCGGGCAACCAGGTCTACGACCGCGCCACCGGCACGCTGATCAGGACCGAGACGTCCGGCCGGCCGCCGGTGAGCCCGCCCGCGGACCTGCACCTGCCGCCGGCCGAGGCGGACAGCTGGAAGGCCGCCACCGACCTGGCCCGTACACACCTGGGCAGGGCGACCGAGGACAACAGCCTCAAGCTGTTCATGCAGGGCGTCATCGGTGGTGCCTTCACCTCGAAGAAGGGCTACGGCGGATTCGTCAACCCCAGCGCGCTGACGGCGGACGCGGGCCTGGTCGGCAAGGTCGAGGAGTTCAACAAGGTCACCCGCGATCTGCTGCACCAGGGCGCCAATGAACCGATGACGGTGTGGCGCGGTGTGGCGATGGACCCGCACTCGGCGCGGGCCGACGTCTTCATCGAGCGGCTCCCGGCGTCGACGTCCAACAACCGCGCGTTCCAGGCGGAGTGGGCGAAGAACGGTGTCAACAGCAACCGTGTGGTCTTCGAGATCGAGGTTCCCGCGAACCACGGCAAGCTGGCGATGGCGTACCCGCCGGGCTACGAGAAGACCATCGACGACGCCATCGCGCTGAGCGACCAGTCGGAGGTGACGCTCTCCCCGACCAGGCTGGTGCGCACCGGCGAACCCCGGGTCGAGCCGGACGGCATCACCGTCATTCCGGTACGCGCGGAGCAGATCCCGAACGCCGAGCTTCCCGCGCTGATCCGCGCGGAGTGGGAGGGCCTGCCGTCGGGCACGGCCTTCGACGACTTCGGCCGGGCCTTCGAACAGGGCGCGGTGCGGCAGTGGGAGGGGCTGGGCGACGCGGTCGTCCGCACGGAGGCCACCGACACGGTCAAGACGTTCGTGGTCAGCCGCCCCGGTCTCGCCGACGAGCTCACCGTGTCCGTCACCCACCACCCGGAGCGCAACGCCGTCGAGGTGTCGATCACCGGTGGCGACCGCACGTTCACCAAGGAGTGGAGCGGCACGGGCTTCAGCAGCCTCGCCGCCGATCTGCGCGGCACCGTCCTCCACAACAACGAGCTGTTCAACCCGCTGCCCACCCCGTCGTCCTGGCAGCAGGCGCACACCGCGACCGCGGTCCGCACCGAGCTGTCGCGGGAGACGGACCTGTTCCACACGGTGAACCTGGAGCTGAAGAAGCTCGGTCAGGGAGCGGTGTCGCGGGCGGAGTTCCAGACGGCGTTCCACGCGGTGCAGGACCAGCTGGGCACGGTGGCGGACCGGCTGACGGTGCGGGTGCTGTCGCAGGATGTGACGGCGCAGCTGCTCGGGCACCCGTTCCCGCGGGTGCGGGGCGCCGCGCGCCCGACGACCGTCGGTGACGATCTGGCCGCGGGCGGTCCCTCGGGCTCGCACCAGCCGGCGCCACTGCCTCCGGTCGACAACCGTTCGGTCGTGGGTGTTCCGGGGCAGGACGGGTTCGTCGTGCGTGCCGAGCGCGGCAAGACTCCGGAGCTGCTGGGGAACCCTGTGGCGGGCGGGCACCGCTTCGATGTGGTCCAGGAGGGCCCCCAGTTCACCGTGCGTGAGCTGGACGGCGGCGGGACGGTCGTCCACAGCTGGACGTACAAGCGGCTGGGGCCGAATCTGCGCACCGCACAGGAGACGATGTCGTTCTCCGACGGCCACTTCGCGGGCGCCGAGATCAAGATCACCGGCAACGCGGTGGCGGACATGTCGGTCGGCGGTTCGGCGTGGTCGGCGAAGCTGGTGGGCGACGGCGAGATCCATGTGGCGTCGCCCGCGGGCAACCAGGTCTACGACCGCGCCACGGGCACGCTGATCAGGACCGAGACGTCCGGGCGGCCGCCGGTGGCGGTGCCCGGGAGCGTGTCGCCGGGTGAGGCCGGGAACTGGACTGCCGCCGCGGACCTGGCGCGTGCGCATCTGGGCAGGGCCGCAGTGGACAACGACCTGAAGTTGTTCATGCAGAACGTGATCGGTGGTGCCTTCACGTCGAAGAAGGGTTACGGGGGTTATCTCAACGCCGGTGTTCTGGAGGCGAATCCGGGCCTGATCGGCAAGGTCGAGGAGTTCAACCGGGTCACCAAGGGCCTGCTGCACGAGGGTGCGAACGAGCCGATGACGGTGTGGCGCGGTGTGGCGATGGACCCGCACGCCGCGCAGGCCGATGTCTTCATCGAGCGGCTCCCGGCGTCGACGTCCAACAACCGCGGCTTCCAGGCGGAGTGGGCGAAGAACGGCGTCAACAGCAACCGTGTCGTCTTCGAGATCGAAGTGCCCGCGAACCACGGCAAGCTGGCGATGGATTACCCGCCGGGTTATGAGAGGGCGTCCGACGACGTCGCGGTCGCGCTGAGCGACCAGTCGGAGGTGACGTTGTCGCCGACGCGGCTGGTGCGGACCGGCGAACCCCGCGTCGAGCCGGACGGCATCACCGTCATTCCGGTGCGTGCGGAGCAGATCCCGAACGCCGAGCTTCCCGCGCTGCTCCGCGAGGAGTGGCAGGGCCTGCCGTCGGGGACGGCCTTCGAGGACTTCGGCCGCGCTTTCGAGCAGGGCGCGGTGCGGCGCTGGGAGGGCCTGGGCGACGCGATCGTCCGGACCGAGGGCATCAACCCGGACGTCGTGAAGTTCGTGGTGAGCCGGCCCGGCTACCCGGACGAGCTGACCGTGACCGTCACCCACCATGCGGAGCGCAACGCGGTCGAGGTGTCGATCACCGGCGGTGAGCGGGCTTTCACGAAGGAGTGGAGCGGCACCGGTTTCAGCAACCTCGCCGCCGACCTGCGCGGCACCGTGCTGCACAACAACGATCTGTTCAACCCGCTGCCCACGCCCGCGTCCTGGAGGGAGGCTCCGACCGCGGTCCGCACCGAGCTGTCGCGGGAGACGGACCTGTTCCACACGGTGAACCTGCAGCTGCAGAAGCGCGGCGAGGCAATGGTGACGCGGGCGGAATTCCAGCAGGCCTACCACGTGGTGCAGGACCGGCTGGGCACCCTCGAAGGCCGGCTGACCGTGCGGGCGCTGTCGGAGGACGTGACCGCGCAACTGCTCGGCCACGAGTTCCCGCGGCTGCGCGGCGGCGTGCACCCGACGACGAGCGCGGGCGACGACCTGGCGACAGCGGGGCCCTCGGGTTCAGGCTCCCACCAGCCGCCGGCGGCAGCGCCCACGGCGCACACGCCGGTCGACCTCACGCCGCTGAACAACGCCCTGGAAGGCCACGCCGGTGCGGCGAGCAAGCTGCGCCAGGTCGAGAACGACCTTGCGCAGCTGTCGGACAACTCCCCCAAGCTGTCCGATGCCCAGGCCAAGGTGGACGACGCCCTCCTGAACGAGCAGAAGGCCACGGCGGTGCTCGACGGCGCTGTGGACGACCTCATCAGCTCCCGGAGCCTCACCCAGGTCGAGCTGAACAGCCTGGTCGACCGGCTCGCCGGTTCGAGCTACGTGGACCAGGCCGTACGGCTCCGCGCGCACGGCGACGACCTGGACGTCTTCGCCCGTACGCCGGAAGGCGCCGGACGTCCCGACCAGGGAGTGTGGACCGGGCCGGAGATCAGGACGCAGGCCGGCGACGTGCGGGTGCGGGTCGCGGACCTCGAGAACGCGCTGCTGCCCGGTTCCCCGGCGAGCCGCGCGGAGATCCAGGGCCTCGTCGACGAGCTCAAGGGCTCGGCCGGGCGGCTGGGCGTGATGACGGACGGATTCATCAAGGACGCCGCCCGTCTCGGTGGCGCGTACGCGCTGCGAGCCCAGAACAAGGCGCTCGTCGTCGCCGTGAACCACTACGTGAAGCTCGTCGACGACGCCCTCACCGCGGCCCGGCCGGGCGAGGCGGTGCACCTTTCCGAGCCGTTCCTCGTCGGCAAGGCGGCCCGCGGCCTGTCGGGCGGGGCTGTCGACGTCGCCCGCAGGTACCGGGTGTGGGGCGCGTACAAGGACGTACCGACGGGCAAGCAGTGGACGAAGGTCCTTCCCGACGCCGAAGGGAACTGGGCCCAGGCGATCGGCGACTTCCCCGACAACCTGACGCCCACGCAGAAGGGGGAGTTCGTCAAGAACCTCTCCGGCCGGAACATCCAGGTGCTGAGGGAGGAGTTCGACACCCTGCTCGGCAAGCTGGATGCCGGTGACGCCCAGGCCTTGCGCGATCTCCGCGCCCGGGTGGAGAACCTCCCGCACCACATCAAGCACGCGACACCGGCCTACCACACCATGGCCAACAGCGGATTCATGATGTCGCAGGGCGAACTGGAGCGCCGCGGACTGAAGTTCCTCGCGTCCGGCAAGAGCTCGGTGAAGAACACGTCCAACCTGGGCAACGACGACTTCGTGTTCTTCCGGATGGAGTCCGGCAAGGCCCCGATGCAGACCCGGTACGGGCCCACCACCATGATCTTCGACGCCAAGGTGCTGGAGGAGAGGGGCGGCTGGGTCTCCCTGCACGACCAGCTCAACCCCCTGGACCGTCCGACCATGCGGAACCTGGAATTCGAGGGGAAGAACGTCCGCGCGGCCGAGTTCGACGAGGGCTTCACGGGAACGGGCGAGCGGGCCCGGTGGACCTACACGTACCCGGACAGGTCCACCCGCACGGTCTCCTTCGAGCAGGAGGTCTTCCACGGCGCGGAGGTGCGGGAAGGGCTCGCCCTGTCGGTGGTGCGCGAAGTGCAGTCCATCGGGGGCGACTTCAAGGCCCATGCGCTCCGCGTCATGGACAACCCGGACGAACTGGGCAAGGTCGTCTCCGACCTGTTCCGCCCGGAGGCGAAGTTCGGCGGCAACCTCCCCTTCACGCCCCTGGGGTCCGAGGTCTCCGGACGCTGGGCGGGCCTCGTGGACGTCCACAACCCGGCGGGCGACGGACGGTACCTGCCCGACGGCACCGTCGACCCGATCGCCCGGGCCGCGGGCAAGCAGCACGACGAGGCGCTCGACAAGGTCCGCCAGGCCGACAACGGCATCGCGAGCGGGCACACCAACTCCGTCAGGTTCAACCTGCGCAAGGCGGAGCTGCACGCCCAGCAGTCGGTCGACCTGACCGACCAGTTCCGCAGGACCGCCACCGGCGACCGCCTGGAGATGGCCGAGAAGCTGTTCGCCGAGCGCACCAAGCTGCTGGACGACATCAAGGCCCGGCTGGCGCCCGCGGCGCAGGCCGCGCCCCCCGCACAGCCTCCGGTCGCGGCCCTCGGCACCGCCGGTGCGCAGCCGCCGGCCGCCGCCGTCGCGAGCGTGGAGGATCTGCTGCGGCGTCCGGCGCCCTGGGTGGAGGGCGCGCTGAAGGGCGCCGGGGTGGCGAAGGCCAACGGCCACATGGTGTCGGTGGCCAAGGTGCTGGCCCACTCCGACGGGTTCCGGCCGCTGCTGAACTCCAAGGTCGACCTGGAGACCAAGGCGGCGTTCGGGCTCAGCAAGAACCAGTTCTCCAAGGCCTTCTCGGCCTTGAAGGACGCCGGGCTCGTCAGGGGCGCGGACGACGGGCTCCATCTGACGGACAAGGGCCGCGAACTGCTGCTGCCCCCGGGCACGGCGACCGACGCCCACCCGTCGGCACCCACGCCTCCCGCCGTCGCCCACGACGCGACCACGACCCCTCCCCCCGCCGGTACCCACGGCGGCGGCGCCGACCCCTGGACCCACGACTCCCGTGCCCTGGACGATCTGCTCGGCGGCCAGGGGCAGCCGGCGCGGCAGCACTACGCGGACCTCACCTCGGCCCGCACCGACCTCGGCAAGGCCGAGGACCACCTCCGCGGTGGCGAGGCGGGCACGTCGCAGCACGTCAGCGTGGTCGATCAGCACCACCAGGGCGAGGTGCTGGCGGCGCGGGGCCGCGAGGCGGACGCGTTCCACCAGTTGCAGGACGCGGGTGTCGACCCGCTCGCCGTCGACGGGCGGATGCACGAGATCAACGAGCGGGCCGCCGTCGAGCGCGGCGCGATCAACGCGGGCAGCGGCGGCACCGTCCCGCGGGAGCACGTGCCGGTGTCCACGGACGAGACGCCCTTGTTCAACAGTGCGGTCAGCGGGGAGAACGGTCTGCTGATCCAGCGGAGCGTCTGGGAGAACGGCGACCGGACCCACCAGGTGCTGGGGAACGACCTCGCGGCGCACCCCGACTACACGGTCACCGTGCGCCGGGACGGCGGTTTCGACGTCCGCCACGCGCCCAGCGACACGATCGCCACGTACAACGACAACGGCCTGCGGATCGCCCACGACCTCCCGCTGCTGGACTCCACCTGGAACGCGACCGGTTCGCGCCTGCACGTCGAACTGGACGGGCGCGGGCACGCCACGGACGCCACGGTCACCGGCCCTGGCGGGCAGGCGCACCGCGTGGAGCTGTTCCGCGGCGACGTCGTGCGCGTCACGGACGAGTTCGGCTCGGCGGCCCGCTACACGATCGACGGCCGCCCGTGGAACGTGCTCGACCGGCTCGACGGCACCTTGTCGCAGCACGGCAAGGCCGTCGAGGAGCTGCAGGGCGTCGAGCAGCAGCTGGCCCAGAAGACGGAGACGGCCGCGAAGGACGGCAAGGCCGTCACGGGCACCGACGCGCTGCAGGGGAAGATCAACGACGTCCGCGGCAAGGAGACGCTGGCGCGGCAGGCGGTGACCGACGCCGTGCAGGACCTGATGGACGCGCGCTACCTGTCCCAGGACGAGGTGAACCACCTGGTCGAGCGGTTCGCCGGCCTCGGGGACGTCGAGCACGCCGAGATGCTGCAGGCCCACGCCCGGCGGCTCGACGAGCTCTCGCGCGACGCGACCGCGGAGGAGCCCGCGGGCCTCTGGCAGCGGATCTGGACCGGGCAGGAGATCGCGGACCAGTCCGCCCTCGTCGAGAACCGCGCCGTCCGGCTGCACGAGGCCCTGAACGGGACCGGTCCCCGGCCGACCCCCGACCAGTTGCGCGGCATGGCCGGTGAGCTGCGGCAGGCCGCGGACGACCTGGACACCGGGCTGCGGGGCTTCGTGAGGGACGCCGCCGGCTCCGGCGGTGTCTACGGGCTGCGCAACGCGCACACGCCGTGGGCGGCCGTCGGCCGGCACTACGCCAAGCTCGTCGACGAGGCCGTCGACGCCGCGGGACCGGGGGCGCCGGGTTCGCACGTGCTGGTACGGGATCCCGCGCACCCCGACCGCGCGTTCGATCCCCGGGCGGCGGTGGACCGGACCCGTTCGCTGACGGACCTGGTCCGGCGGTACCGGACCGACCAGGCCTTCAAGGCGGTGCCGGCCGGCACCCAGTGGAAGGCCGTCTTCCCGGGCGACCAGGGGCAGTGGTCCTCGGTGTTCGCGGACTTCGAAAGGCTCACACCCGCCGAGCAGACGAGCTTCGTCCGCACGCTCTCCGAGACGAACGTCCACAACCTGCGCACCGAGGTCGACACCCTCCTGGCCGGGATGCCGGATCCGGTCCGGGCGCAGTTCCTCGAACTGCGCAAGCAGCTCGACGCGGTCCCGTACCACGTCAAGCACGCCACCCCCGCGTACCGCGCCATCGAGAACAGCGGGCAGATGGCGTCACAGGGCGAACTGGGCCGCCGTGGCCAGAAGTTCTACGCCTCCGGCAAGAGCTCGGCCAACAACACCTCCAACCTGGGCAACGACGACTTCGTCTTCTTCCGGATGGAAGCGGGCGACGCGCCGATGCAGACCCGGTACGGGCCCACCACGCTGGTCTTCGACGCCAAGGTGCTGGAGGAGAGGGGCGGCTGGGTCTCCCTCCACGACCAGCTCAACCCGCTGGACCGGCCGGCCATGCAGAGCCTGGAGCACGGCGGGCAGCAGGTCCGCACCGCGGCGTTCGAACCGGGAGCCACCGGCACCGGGGCACGTACCCGGTGGACGTACACCTATCCGGACAAGAGCACGCGCCAGGTCTCCTTCGAGCAGGAGGTCTTCCACGGCGAGCACGTGCGCGAGGGCATCACGCTGTCCGTGATGCGCGAAGTGGCCTCCATCGGGGGCGACTTCCAAAAGCACGTCCTCGGCCTCCTGGGTACGCCCGACGAACTGGGCCGGATCGTCACCAGGATGTTCCGCCCCGAGGCCAAGTTCGGCGGCAGCCTGCCCATCACCGCCGAGGGCGTCGTGGCACACGGCGACTGGCCCAGCCCGGTGAAGGTCTGGAACGCGGACGGCGACGGCCGCTACTTCCCCGACGGCACCGTCGACCCGGTCGCCCGCGCCTCCGGCAAGCAGTTCGACCTGGCCTCCGACCGGCTGCGCCAGGCGCTGAGCGGCATGGACAGCATCGAGGCGACCGGGAAGCGCACCGACCTCACCGAAACCGGGCGTGCCGAGCGCATCACGGGTATCCATCGCAATGTGCGCTGGAACCTGAGGAAGGCGCACCAGCACGTCACGACGTCGCTCGAACTCACGCAGCGCTTCCACGCGTCCGCGGAGGGGGCGCGCAAGGAGCTGGCGCAGCGCCTGCTCGACGAGCGCAACGGGCTGCTGCGGACGATCGAGGAGAAACTGGCTCCGCGGAAGCCGGCGGTCCAGCAGCCGCCCGTGCGTGATCTGGCCGGTGAGATCGCCAGGGCGATGCCGGCTGCGGACAAGGATCTGCGCCAGGTGATCCAGAAGCTGGTCGAGAGCGACGGCAGCATCGAGATCCCGAAGTCCGGCGGCCCGAGCTACCAGGACGCCTTCGGCGTGGGCCGCAACCGGGTCGACAGGATGACGAAGGAATCGTCGACCTATGTGTACGCGTACCAGCGGACCGCGGAGAACGGGTCCCCGATCCGCGTGATCGCCCTGAGCGACACGGCTCGCGAGCTGTTCCTGTCCGGCCGGACCGCGCCGGAGGTCCCGGTGCCGTCCACGTCGCTCGGCGGGGTCACCCACGAGGTGCCCGCCCCCGCCCCCGCGAGCGGTTCGGGCCTGTCGCACACCCCGGCGCCGGCCGCCGTGCTGCACGAGGCCCCGGCCCCCAAGCCGGTGGACGACGCTCTCGCCGGTGGCCCGGCGGCGCGTGTGCTCACGCCGCCGAAGGCGGTGGACGGCGTCCTGTCGCGGCCCAGCGTGCTGGACGACCTCCTGGCCGGCCGGCGGGACGGCGGTCCCGTCCGGCACATCGAGGAGACCCGTCCGCTCGGCAGTGGCAGTGGACGCGGCACGGACGCGGTTCCGCCGGCGCCGCCGGCCGAACTCCCGTCCCGCCCGGCGCTGGTCGACGACCTCGTCGTCCGCCCGGCGGGCAACCCCGGCCGCCCCGCCGCGCCGGACCTCACCGTGCACGCCGGGGGCGGAGCCGGGACCGCGCGGCCCGCGCACACCGATCTGCTGGACCCGGACGTCTTCCGGAACCGGACCGCGACCAGGACGGGTATCCGCAGCCAGTCTCAGATCCACGCCGTGGACCAGGCCCTGAACGACCTGCGGGGCGTCCCCGAGACCGACTTCGCCCGGCGGGCCGACGCCCTGGACCGGGTGGTCACGGCGGCCGACGGGTTCCTGCGCGTCCGGCCCGGCTCGGAGCGCGCTCCCGGCGTCCGGGACCTGCGGACCCAGGCCCGGGACGAGGCGGCCGTCTACCGCGCGCTGGACGACGTCCAGCAGGGCGGAAGGGGCGACCTGGCGCGCGGCGCCCGACCGCTGCTGTCGGGGGACACCCTGCGCGCGAGCACCCGCGGCCGCCTCGACGGAGCCCTGACCTGGCTCGCCCGGGCCGACGAGACGGACCAGCCCGCGTCCTGGTCCCAGTACCGTGCCGTCGAGGACCTGCTCGGCGGGGAGGGGCGGCCGTTCCGGCAGCGCTACTCCGACCTCACCTCCGCCAGGACGGACCTCGGCAAGGCGGAGGACCACCTGCGCGGCGGCGGGGCGAGCACGTCCCAGGGCGTGAGCGCGGTCGACGCGCACACCCGGGGCGAGGTGCTGGCGGCGCGGGAGCGCATGCAGTCCGCGTACCACAACCTGCGGGACACCGGCCTGGATCCGCACATCGCGGACCAGCGGATGCACGCGGTCAACGAGCAGGCCGCCAGGCGCGGCGCGGTCAACGCGGGCGGCGGCGGGAGCGGTTCGTCGACGGCCGCGCCGGCGGCGACGGTCACGACCGCGCTGTCCGACCCCGGCCCGGCCGGGACCCAGGGGCTCAGGATCGAGCGGAACACCTGGGCGGACGGCAGCGTCACCCACCGGGTGGTGGACCAGAGTTCTGTCCCCGACCCGGACCGCACGGTCACCGTCCGGGGGGACGGCGGCTTCGACGTCCGCCACACGCCCACCGACACGGTCGTCAGGTACGACCAGGGCGGCGTGCGGATCGGCGAGGACGTCCCGATGCGCGACGCCGGCCACCAGCCGACCGGAATGCGCCTCCAGCTGCGCATCGACGCCGACGGGCGCCCGGCGGACCCCCGGGTCGTCACCACCGGGGGGCAGCCGCCGCACGCGGTCCTCCTGGGCGACGGTCATGTGCGCGTCACCGACACGGGCACCGGCGTCACCACGCGCTTCACCGCGCAGGGCCACCACGTCGACCAGGGCATCCGGTTGAGCGGCGGCGACGGCGCTCCGGCGGACGCGGACCGGGTCCTGATGACCGAGGGCGCGGCCCACCACGTCACCGACCTGAACGGCGCCCGCCGTTCGGGAACCGTCACCGATCTCGGCCACGGCAACGGCTTCCGGGTGACGGACGACGCCACCGGCGGCTTCGTGGTCCACGGCGCCGACGGCCGTCTGCGGGACACGGGTGTGGCGCTCGCCGACGCGGACGGTGTGCGGGGTGGGTTGTTCGTGGTCGGTCGCGGTGCGGCCGGGCATGTGCTGACGGACGCGGCGGGTACGGTGCGCGGCGAGCGGTTGACGGTGCTGCCGGAGAACGCGGGCTTCCGGGTGACGGACGACGCCACCGGCGGCTTCGTGGTCCACGGCGCCGACGGCCGTCTGCGGGACACGGGTGTGGCGCTCGCCGACGCGCACGGTGTGCGGGGTGGGTTGTTCGTGGTCGATCGCGGTGCGGCCGGGCATGTGCTGACGGACGCGGCGGGTACGGTGCGCGGCGAGCGGTTGACGGTGCTGCCGGAGAACGCGGGTTTCCGGGTGACGGACGACGCGACGGGCGCGACGACGCGCTACGGCGCCGACGGCCGCCCGGTGGAGACCGGCGTGGTCCTCGCCGACCCGGTGACGGGAGCGCGGGGCGACCGGATCGCGGTGCCGGACGGACAGGGGGGCCACCGGCTCACCGACACCGCCGGGAGCGCGCTGGACGACGAGGTCACGACCCTCCCCGACAACCAGGGCCTGCGGATCGCGAACCGCACGGGATACGACACCTTCGGGCCCGACGGCGCCGTCACCGGCGACGGCCTGCGGCTCGCCGGACGTGACGGCCGACCTGCCGGCCACGTCGACCGCCCGGCGGGCGGCGCGGCCCGGTGGCTGGACGACGCGTTCGCTGCCGACGCCGGCCGCGTGCTCACGCAGCGCCCGAACGGCGACTTCGAGATCGTGCTGCCCGGCGGCGGCCACGAGGTCTTCGACGGGGCGACCGGGCGGTTCCTGGGGGACAGGACCCCGCTGCCCGGTGGCGGCCACCAGGTCACCGGGATCGACGGCACGTTCAGCCGCTACGACCGTGCCGGTGTCCGCACCGCCGACGGCGCGCCGCTGCCGAACGAGCCCGGTGGCCGCGTCCTCGTCACCGAGCAGCCCACCGCGGCCGCCCCGCAGGGCGCCCGGTGGCTGGAGGACGGCGCGGGCACGCGCCTCGCGCACTGGGACGTCACCCTGCGGCAGAACAATGCCGTGCGCGCCGAGTTCAACCTGCCCGGCACGCCCCGGCACGGGGAGTTCGTCGAGATCGCCGGGGACGGCACTCTGGCCCGGCAGTCCTTCAACGTCCTGGACAACGGCCGGGCGACCGGCTTCCGGTACGAGGTCGACCACGCGGCCCGCACCTGGCGGCGCACCGACGCCGTCGGCGACCCCGTCGGCACCGGCTCCTTCCACCGCGGCGGCGTCGACCACGCCGGGGAGGCGAACGGCCGGGTGCGCCTGCTCGGCTCGACCAAGGCGTCGGTCGCGGTCTTCGAGCGGCGGCTGCTGCCCGGCGGCGACGTGCTCGACGCGTTCCGCCGTACCGATACCATCCAGTTCGGCCGCACCAACGCCCGTACCACGTGGGCACGGTGGGACCGGGACGGCGGCGCGCCGCTCGGTTCCGGCACCCGGCACTACGACACCGCGGGCACCGGCTGGCGGGACAAGGAGGGCCTGCAGACCGTGCGCGAGTACCGCGACGGCCTGCAGAAGTACGACGGCCTGGCAGGCCACACCCTGGCGGAACACAACGCCGACGGCACCTGGACCTGGCACCGCTACGACGGCGCCGCCCGGGAGCTGGACCAGGGTCCGCGCACCCGGGACCTCCATGACGCCGGCTGGACCGACCGCACCGCGGGCGGCGCGATCGTCCAGCGGCAGTGGGGCATGGGCCGGACGCCCGACTACGCCGGGCAGTACCAGGAGTGGACGCTCACCCGTGACCGCACGCTGCCCGGTACCTGGGAGCGCCAGTCGCCGCACGGCAAGGAGAGCGGCAAGCGCGAGGTGTTCGGCGACGGCCACCTCACCACCGAGCGCTGGCGCGAGCAGCGCCCGCCGGCCTTCGTCCGCAACCACTGGATGCCGGATGCCGGGCGCGCGGAGGGGATGTACGCGCACGTCCTCCGCGACAGCACCTACCAGATGTTCACCTGGGTCAAGGAGTCCCCGACCGCGGCCGGGTCGGGCGTGCGGTACGTCGGCCTGGACGGCGGCATCGTCGACCTCGCGGCCGACGGCTCGTTCGCCCGGTCGGTCACCAAGCTGCACGACGGCACGACCCTCAAGGTCGGCGACAACGTCGCGCGGCCGCAGCCCGATCCCGGTCACGGGCACCAGCCGTGGACCGACGGCACCCGCAGCGGCTACCGCGTCCCGGTGCAGGGCTCGCCCGACGGCATCGTCTGGCGGGACGAGTTCCGCGACGCGCAAGGCGGGGTACGGATCGCCCGCGAAGGCCTGCCCGACGGCGTCGTGCGCGAGTACGCCGACCCGCGGACCCCCGCCGACCGCGTGGGCCGCGGCACCTGGGTCACCCGCGACGCGCACGGCAACCTGACCGGACAGCAGCACCCGGACCCGAGCGGCGCGCAGAACAGCTTCGTCCGGGGCAGCGGGCGGATCGACTCGTCCCGCTGGACCTGGCGGCGGATGGACGGCCAGGACAACGAACTCGCCCATGGCCGACGGGAGTTCCTCCGAGGCTCGAACGACGCCCGGCTGCCCTGGGACGACTCCTACCGGGACTTCGACGCGCAGGGCAACCTGGTCCGCGAGCGCCGCATGCTCGACTCCGGCCGCTATGTGGACGCCTGGCTCGACCCCGACCCCGCGCACGCCGGCGACTGGCTCACCGCCAAGTTCGAGCGCAACGGCACGCGGGTCGACCCCGGAGCCGGACGCGAGGTCCGCACCTGGTGGAACGGGCACGCCTGGCAGAACCAGTGGCGGCCCGGATTCCGCCACTTCCGCGACGAACTCGTCCCGCCGGCCGGCCAGGGCGGCGTCCAGCCCGCCCCCGTCAGGCTCCGCGAGACCCCGGTGCACTCCGGCGGTCCGCTGCGGGTGCGCGAGTTCGACACGGGCGCGGCCACCGCGCACTCGGTGTGGAAGGAGTTCGACCACGGCGCGGTCGTCCGGCAGCGCGCGGTCGAGGGCCAGGGCTACCTGGAGACCGACGCCTGGCGCGGCCAGTGGAACCGCTACGACGCCCGGGGCCGGCTCGTCGCCCAGCGCACCGACAACGGACTGGTCTTCGAGACCGACACCCTCGGCCGGATGCGCCTGGTCGGCAACGAGTACGACTTCCGCGGCCCGCTGACCGAGATCCGCGGCTGGGGCCGCCGGGTCCGCGAGGCCCAGCGCATGCCGTGGTCCGGCACCGCCCTGCCCGAGGGGCCCGGCGCGGGTGCGGCGGCGCTGCGCGAGGCCCGCTACCAGCCGTACTGGCAGACCGTGGCGTACAAGGCGGCCCTGGAGTTCGGCCAGGAGTTCATCCTGGAGTTCGGCGCCAACCTGGCGGTGAACGGCATCGTCGCCGCCGCCCAGGACAAGCCGTTCACCGGCAAGGACGCGCTGAAGGCGTTCGCGAACGCCGCGGTCGGCGCGACGGTCAAGACCGGCCTGAGCACCGCGGTCCACGAGAACCGGGGCGCGATCTTCCGCGACCTCGGCGACTTCAAGGCAGGCTGGGCCAACATCGACAGCGGCAAGCACTGGAACCGCCGCCCCGGCAACCACGACAAGAACTGGGCCAACGAGTGGGGCGGCAACGAGACGCCGACCCGCTGGCGCGGAGGCATGTACGACTTCTCCTTCAGTGCCGGCAGCAGCGTGATCTCCGGCTGGATCAACGGCAGCATGAACGCCGCGGTGTGGGGCGTGACCAACGCCGACGGCCAGACGGTCAAGCTGCACGGCGCCGACGCCTTCCTCGACGGCGGCATCAACGCCCTGGCCTCGCTCACCACGGCCGCCTCCACCGCGCTGGTGAAGAACGTCTTCGTGATGGGCGGCGGCAGCCGGTTCTTCCACCGGCAGGGCTTCGCGGACTTCTGGATCCAGCTGCCGTTCAAGATCTTCGAGAAGACCATCCAGTCGATGTACCTGACCAGTGCCTACCGTGCGAGCATCAATCCGTCCTGGTTCCAGGTCCCGCCGCCGCCCCCGCAGCCGGCCGCGGGCGGGAACCAGTAGCAGGGACCGTGGGAACAGCAGCAGAGCCAGTGAAGGATCCGGACATGACGCGTCACACCGTGGCCCCCAAAGGACAGGGCGGCAAGGGTGCCTTCCACCGGATCGCCGACGCGGTGCGGGCCGCCGCCCCCGGCGATCTGGTGGTGATCGCGCCCGGCACCTGGACCGAGGCCGTCGTGCTCGACCGCGCGGTCGTGCTCGCGGCGGAGCACGGCCGGGGCAGCGTCGTGCTGGCCGCGCCGGCCGGCGACCGGCCGGCGGTCACCGTCGACGGCCCCGACTGCGCCCTGCACGGGGTGACCGTGTGGGGTTCCGACGAGGGCGCCCCGGCGGTCGCGGTGCAGCCCGGTGCCGGGCTGGTGATGGAGGACTGCGCCGTCGAGGGCGGCCGGATCCAGGTCCGCGGCCCGGACGACGAGGAGGCCGGCACGACCGCCGTGATGCTGCGGCGGTGCCGTCTGGAGGGTGCCCGGCTGGCCGGCCTCTACCTCGCCGGAGGGGTCCGCGCGCAGGTGGAGGACACCACCGTCACCGGCGTGGACGGCACCGGTGTCGTCCTGTCCGGATCGGCCCGGCTCGACGCCGTACGCCTGCGCCTGGGCCGCACGACGGGCTCCGGCATCCGGCTGCGCGGCCACGCGCGGCTGCGGCTCGCCGACTCCACGCTGACCGGGACCGGCCGGGCCGGGCTGCTGCTGGAGGACGGTTCCGAGGCGACGGCGGGCGAACTGCGCATCGAGTCGCCCGGCGCGGCCGGCGTGCACCTCACCGGATCGGCGCGCGCCGAACTGACCGACTGCCGCATCCGCGGTGCCGCCTCCGTCGGCCTCGCCGTGCAGGACAAGGCCCAGCTCAAGGCCACCGGCTGCGCGGTGGCCGACGCGGGCGCCAACGGGGTGCTCATCAGCGGCGTGGCCACGGCTCGCCTCGCGGACTGCCGGATCGACGGCAGCGCCTTCAGCGCCGTGCACGCGTCCGGCACCGCCACCGGCCACCTCGCCGACTGCCTCGTGCGCGGCGGCGCCGAGCACGGCGTCCACGCCGCCGGGGAGGCGCGGGTGGAACTCGCCGACTGCGGCATCCGCGACGTCGCCATGACCGGCGTCGCCGTGGTCGATCAGGCCACCGCCACCGTCACCGGCTGCCGGATCGACGGCGCGGCCACCGGCATCGGTGTCGGCTCGGCCACCGGCACCCGGGTGGAGCGCACCACCGTGACCGGCACCAGGGAGATCGGCGTCCAGATCGCCTCCGGCGGCACCGCCGTCCTGGCGGGGATACGGATCACCGGGGCGGGTGCGGCGGGCGTCGTCGTCGACAAGGGTGCCGACGCCACGGTCGAGGGCGGATCGGTGGAGGACTGCGGCGGCTCCGGTGTCGTCGTGTGGACGGGCGCCCGGCCCTCCGTCACCGACCTGCGGATCAGCGGCCCGGCCAAGAACGGCGTCTTCCTCGCCGACGGCGCCGGCGGCACCTTCACCAGCCTCGACGTGACCGGCTCCGGATTCCCCGCCCTGCACGTCGGCGCGTCCGCCGACCCGCTGTTCCGGCAGGTCCGGACCCGGGACTGCGCGGAGGCCCTCGGCACGGACGAGGGCGCCGCCCCGCGGCTGGAGGACTGCACGGCCGACGGCGTCCCGCTGACCTTCGGCGCGCCCGCCCCCTCCGCCCGGCCGGGCTCCCCGGCCACGCCGCCCGCGGCATCCGGCGAGCCGCGCACCGCGGGGGCCGGCGACGACCAGGACGTGCCCGAGGAGCACCTGGAGGACCTGCTCGGCGAACTCCACGCCCTCGTCGGCCTCGACCGGGTCAAGCACGACGTCGGCTCGCTGGTGAAACTCATGCAGACGGTCCGCCGCCGCGAGGAGGCCGGACTGCCCGCGCCGCCGCTCAGCCGCCACCTGGTCTTCGCGGGCAACCCCGGCACCGGCAAGACCACCGTCGCGCGGCTCTACGGCAGGCTCCTCAAGGCGCTCGGCCTGCTGCGCCGCGGCCACCTCGTCGAGGTCGACCGTACCGCCCTGGTCGGCGAGTACGTCGGCCACACCGGCCCGAAGACCACCGCCGCCTTCAACCGGGCGCTCGGCGGCGTCCTGTTCATCGACGAGGCGTACTCCCTCGCCCCGCTCGGGGCAGGAAACGACTTCGGTACCGAGGCCGTGGCCACCCTGGTCAAGCTGATGGAGGACCACCGCGACGACGTCGTCGTCATCGCCGCCGGCTACCCCGGCGACATGGACCGCTTCATCAGCTCCAACCCGGGCCTGTCCTCCCGCTTCGGCCGCACCCTGCTCTTCGAGGACTACGACGCCGCCGAACTGGTCTCGATCGTGGAGCACCAGGCCGAGGAGCACCAGTACGAACTGACCCCCGCCGCCCGCGCCGAACTCGCCCTGCTCTTCGAGCGCCTGCCGCGCGGCGAGGGTTTCGGCAACGGCCGCTCCGCCCGGCAGATGTTCCAGGAGATGACCGAGCGCCAGGCCCAGCGCGTCGCGGAACTTTCCGCCCCGACCCCTGAGGAGCTCATCAGCCTCGAAACCCAGGACCTCCCGGTCCCGGCCACCCCGTCCTGACCCGCGCGGTCCGTGACCGGGTCCTGGGTGCTCGACGACGATTCCGACGTGCCGCTGACGCCGGCAGCGGTCCTGGGGAGGCTCCGGGCGCGGATCGAGGCGGGCCGAGGCGAGACACGGCTGACCAGCTCGTCCGGCCGGCTGCCGGCCGTCGTCACAACACCGAGCGCGCGATGGTGGCGGTGTCCGACGGCGAAGGTGACCCCGGCGGGCACGCCGGGGACCCGGGAGCCGAGGGATCGAGCCGGGGCTTCGTCCTGTCCCGCGGGCAGCACGACGCGTACGCCGACGAGGACACGGTGCCGCTCGCGGAGGCGTTCCGCATCGTCGGTCACCTCGTCCATGAGGGATCCCCGCCCACGGACGCGTCCTGGACGGTCGATCGCTGACCGGCGGCGGCAGGCCGAGTCGGTCGGACGGGGCGGCGGCACGGGCAGCGGCGCGGCGATCACCGCCGGCCTCCGTGCCCGGTCCGACCTCCCGCGACCGGACCGACGGCCGGAAGCCAAGAGACTGGGGGTCCGTAACATGAGGGCATGACGTTCCAGCGCGCACGCAGCGAGGAGCAGCGGGAGATCCGCCGCCAGGCGATCTTGAACACCACCGCCGCGATGCTCGACACCATGCGGGTCGGCGAGGTCGGTCTGAACGCACTCAGCGCCCAGGTGGGCCTGGCCAAATCCAATGTGCTGCGCTACTTCGAGTCCCGCGAGGCGATCCTGCTGGAGCTGCTCGACCGCGACACCAAGCAGTGGCTGGGCGGGCTCTCGCAGCCGCTGGCCGACGCGGTCGACCCGGACGCCCCGGGCCGGGAGCGCGGCAGGCAGCTCGCCGCCGCCCTCGCCCGTTCCCTTGCCCCGCACCGAGTGCTGTGCGACCTGCTCGGCGCCCAAGGCGGCGTTTTGGAACACAACGTGTCCGCCGAGACCGTCGCCCGCTACAAGTACGCCATGGTCGACAACAACGGCACCCTGAGCGGGCTGGTCCGCCGGCACCTGCCCGAACTCGGCGCCGACGCCGCATGGAAGGTGTCCGCGATGGTCTTCGTCCTGGCCGGCGCCCTCTGGGGCCAGACCCAGCCTTCCCACAGCGTGCGCGCCGCCTATGCGGCCGACCCCGAACTGGCGGCATTGTGCTGGGACTTCACCGAGACGCTGGAGGACACGCTCGCCACCCTCATCGCCGGGATCCTCGCCGGCGACGGCGCCCCGGCAGGCCGCTGACGCCCTTCCGGAGTTGAGGGTGGCCGCCGGTCGCGGCTGAATCCCCCGCCGGCGCCGAACGCGTACCACCGCCACGGGAAGGGCCCCGTGACGCCGGTCGTCGTCAACGCCCCTCATCGCAGGCCGAACATGCCCGGCGCGCTGGGGTACGGGACGGCCGGCTGCACGACGCTCGCCACACCGCGGCGACGGTCCTGCTTCTGCTCGGCGTCCCGGATGTCGTCGTGGACGCGATCGTGGGCTGGGAACCGGGTGGCTCGGCCCGGATGCGCTCGCGGTACATGCACGTGACCGGACCCGTGCCGAAGAACGTGGCCCGCCAGGTCGGCGATGCTCTGTGGGGCTCGCCCGGGGCCAACTGAGATTGAAACCGAGACGGAGAACCTCGAAGGGCCCCACCGCGACCGGTGGGGCCCTTCGACAACGTGCCCGGTGAGGCACTGGCGGAGGATACGAGATTCGAACTCGTGAGGGGTTGCCCCCAACACGCTTTCCAAGCGTGCGCCCTAGGCCACTAGGCGAATCCTCCGCGGCAAACATTACTAGATCGGAGGGAGTGCTCGCGAACTCGTTCCCGCGGAGCGTCGGCGTGCATCCGGGGGTGATCGGATCGGGTACGCTGGGTGCAGCCCCTCACGTGGCGCTATCTCGCTGAACCCCCCCAGGGCCGGAAGGCAGCAAGGGTAGGTGGGCTCTGGCGGGTGCGTGAGGGGTCTTTCCTTTGTCCCGGAGGGCCGGTTCCCGTGGGGTCTCCGTGGGGTCCGTGTGGGCTCCGTCACACGGCCGGGGCCCGGGTGTCGGCGGGGGCCGATATCGTCGTAGGCGTGTCCCTCGCTCTGTACCGCCGCTATCGCCCCGAGACCTTCGCCGAGGTCATCGGGCAGGAGCACGTCACCGACCCGTTGCAGCAGGCGCTGCGGAACAACCGGGTCAATCACGCGTACCTCTTCAGCGGGCCGCGCGGCTGCGGGAAGACCACCAGCGCGCGCATCCTGGCCCGCTGCCTGAACTGCGAGAAGGGCCCGACGCCGACACCCTGCGGGGAGTGCCGGTCCTGCCGCGACCTGGCGCGCAACGGCCCGGGGTCGATCGACGTGATCGAGATCGACGCGGCGTCGCACGGCGGTGTGGACGACGCGCGCGACCTGCGGGAGAAGGCGTTCTTCGGGCCGGCCGGCAGCCGGTACAAGATCTACATCATCGACGAGGCGCACATGGTCACCTCGGCGGGCTTCAACGCCCTGCTGAAGGTGGTCGAGGAGCCGCCGGAGCACCTGAAGTTCATCTTCGCGACGACGGAGCCCGAGAAGGTCATCGGCACGATCCGCTCGCGCACCCACCACTACCCGTTCCGGCTGGTCCCGCCGGGGACGCTGCGCGACTACCTGGCGGAGGTCTGCGAACGCGAGGCGATCCCGGTCGAGGCCGGGGTGTACCCGCTGGTGGTCCGGGCCGGGGCCGGCTCGGTGCGTGACTCGATGTCGGTGATGGACCAGCTGCTCGCGGGGGCCGGCGAGGCCGGTGTGACGTACGCCATGGCGACCTCGCTGCTGGGGTACACCGACGCCGCGCTCCTGGACGACGTGGTGGACGCCTTCGCCGCCGGGGACGGCGCGTCGGCGTTCGAGATCGTGGACCGGGTGATCGAGGGCGGGCACGACCCGCGCCGTTTCGTGGCCGACCTGCTGGAGCGGCTGCGGGACCTGGTGATCCTGGCGGCGGTACCGGACGCGGTGGAGAAGGGCCTGATCGACGCCCCCGCCGACGTCCTGGAGCGGATGCGGGCGCAGGCCGGCGTCTTCGGTGCGGCCGAACTGAGCCGCGCGGCCGACCTGGTCAACGCCGGCCTCACGGAGATGCGCGGGGCGACTTCCCCGCGACTGCAGCTGGAACTGATCTGCGCGCGGGTGCTGCTGCCCGCGGCGTACGACGACGAGCGGTCGGTGCAGGCCCGCCTGGACCGGTTGGAGCGGCGCGCCTCGGCGGGCGGTTTCGCGGCCTCGGCGGCCGGGCCCGCGGCCGCGGGCCCGCCCCCGGTCGTGGAGTTCGGCGAGCCGCTGCCCCCCGGCGGTGGCCGTGCGGCGGCCCGTGCGGCGATGAATCCCCCGACGCGTCCCGCCGACGAGTCCGCCGCGCCACCCGCGCCCCCCGCTCCTGCCCCCGCGCAGGCCCCCGTCCCCCCGGAAACCACCCCCGCCGCGCCCGCCGCGCCCGCCGCTCCGCGTCCCGGTGCCTGGCCGAGCGCGGCCGCCCCCGGCGGAGGCCAGCGCCCCGGCGCCTGGCCCTCCGCGGCCTCACCGGCCTCACCGGCGTCTTCGCCCCCCGCTCCCGCGGAAACGGCACCGGCTCCGGCGGCCCACGCCCCCGCGTCCGGGGCACCCGGCGGCGACCCCTCCCGGGTCCGCCAGATGTGGCCGGACATCCTGGAGGCCGTCAAGAACCGGCGCCGGGTCACCTGGATACTGCTGGAGCAGAACGCCCGCCTCGTCGGGTTCGACGGCTCGACGCTGCAGATCGGTTTCGACAACCCGGGCGCGCGCGACAGCTTCGTCAACCGCGGCCACGAGGACGTCCTCCAGCAGGCGATCACCGACGCGCTGGGCGTCCAGTGGCGCATCGAGGCGATCGTCAGCCCCGGGGGCCCGGGCGGCGGCTCCTCGGGCGGTTTCGGCGGCGGTTCCCGTCCCGGTACGGGACACCCGCAGGGCCCCGCGCCCGCGGCGCCGCAGCATTCCCAGCCGTCGCAAGCGCCACAGCAACCGCATCAGGCCCAGGGCCAACAGCCCTACCAGCAGCCGCCGTCGGCCGCTTCCGCCGTTCCTGCCCCGCAGGCCGCGTCGCCCGCCTCGGGCCGTGCCGCCGCCGCCCGCGCCGCGGTGGGGGCGCCGTCCGCGGCGTCGGGTGCGGCGTCCGCCGCCGCGCACGCACCGATCGCCGACGAGCCGCCCCCGGTCGAGTACGACATGCCCGAGGACGACGACCCGGATCTGGACGAGACCGCCCTGAGCGGCCACGACCTGATCGTGCGGGAACTGGGGGCCACCGTGATCGAGGAGATCGCCAACGACTAGCCGGGGAGCAGGGGGAGAGCAGCCGGAGACCGGCCGGCGACACCGTCCGGCGACCGGCGGGCCGCCGCCCGGCAACCCGCCAACGACCGGCCCTCGCCGGTCCTTCCGGCAGGAACGGGCGACGCGTGTCGGTCGTTCCTGGCTACGGGTAGCGCGAGCGGGCGCCCGAGCACGTAGGCTCGCCCTACCCGCACAACCGACGTCGTGAGGCAGGAGCGAGACCGTGATCCCCGGTGGTGGTCAGCCGAACATGCAGCAGCTGCTCAAGCAGGCCCAGAAGATGCAGGAGAACCTCGCGGCGGCCCAGCAGGAGCTCGCCGAGACCGAGGTGGAGGGCACCGCGGGCGGCGGCCTGGTGAAGGCGACCGTGACCGGTGCCGGTGAGCTCCGGGGTCTGGTCATCGACCCGAAGGCGGTCGATCCTGAGGACACGGAGACGCTGGCCGATCTGGTCGTCGCCGCCGTGCAGAACGCGAACGCGAGCGCGCAGGAGCTGCAGCAGCGCAAGCTCGGCCCGCTCGCCCAGGGGCTCGGGGGCATCCCGGGCCTTCCTTTCTGACGGCCCCGGGTCTTCCGGACCGTCCGAGCGACGAAGAGGGCACAGCGTGTACGAGGGCGTGGTTCAGGACCTCATCGACGAGCTGGGCAGGCTGCCCGGCGTGGGTCCGAAGAGCGCGCAGCGGATCGCGTTCCACATCCTTCAGGCCGATCCCGCCGACGTCCGCCGGCTCGCGCACGCGCTGAGCGAGGTCAAGGCGAAGGTGCGGTTCTGCGCGGTCTGCGGCAATGTCGCCGAGGCCGACCAGTGCCGGGTCTGCCGCGACCCGCGCCGCGACACCACGGTCATCTGCGTGGTCGAGGAGCCCAAGGACGTGGTCGCCATCGAGCGCACCCGCGAGTTCCGCGGCCGTTACCACGTGCTCGGCGGCGCGATCAGCCCGATCGAGGGCGTCGGCCCCGACGACCTGCGGATCAGGGAACTGCTCGCGCGCCTCGCGGACGGCACCGTCACCGAGCTGATCCTCGCCACCGACCCCAATCTCGAGGGCGAGGCCACGGCCACGTATCTCGCGCGCATGGTCAAACCGATGGGACTGAAAGTCACCCGTCTCGCCAGCGGCCTGCCGGTCGGGGGCGACTTGGAATACGCCGACGAGGTCACGCTCGGCCGGGCCTTTGAAGGAAGGCGGCTGCTTGATGTCTGACAACGCCCTTGACCCCGACGACTTCGCGTCCTCGATCGTGGACCAGATCGAGAGCTTCATCCTCTCGGTGCGGGAGGTCGCCAAGGGCGACGACCCGGACAGCGCGGTGCCCTATCTCCTGCTGGAGGTCTCGCAGTTGCTGCTGGCCGGCGGCCGGCTCGGCGCGCACGAGGACATCGTCCCGGACGAGCGGTACGAGCCGGACCTCGGGCCGGAGCCGGACGCCGACGAGCTGCGCGAGCGGCTCGCGGTGCTGCTGGAGCCGATCGACGTCTACTCCGAGGTCTTCGACCCGTACGTGCCGCGCAGCACGCCGGTCGCCTGCCGGATCTCCGACGACCTCGCGGACGTGGTGACCGACCTCGCCCACGGCCTGGCGCATTTCCGGGCCGGCCGGATCACCGAGGCGCTGTGGTGGTGGCAGTTCTCGTACCTGTCCAACTGGGGCCCGACCGCCTCGGCGTCCCTGCGCGCCCTGCAGTCCCTGGTGGCGCACGTGCGGCTGGACAGCCCGCTGGACGCGCTGGACGGCCTGGACACGGACGCGGGCGCGGACGACGACGACCGGCTCGCGGACGAGGCGGGCCGTGTGATGGCCGCCGAGATCGCCAAGCCGCTGGGGCTGCGCCCGGCGAAATGAGGTCCGCCGGGGGACCGCCGGTGGTCACCGGCGGTTCACGAGGGCGTACGCCGGGGGCAGTGATATTGAGCACGACGCACGGCGCGATTACGCCGGCGGGCCGTTGGGCAGATGGCCCGCTGAGTGAGCCGGGCGTCTCAGTATGTGGTGGTAAGGGGTCGATCCCGGCCTGCTCGATAAACTGAGCCGAACGCAGTACCAGATTTGAGGAGCGCACGTGGGCCTTGTCGTGCAGAAGTACGGCGGCTCCTCCGTTGCGGATGCCGACGGCATCAAGCGGGTCGCCAAGCGGATCGTCGATGCCAAGAAGACCGGCCACCAAGTGGTCGTCGTGGTCTCGGCGATGGGTGACACGACGGACGAGTTGATCGAGCTCGCCGAACGGGTGTCGCCGATGCCCGCCGGCCGCGAGTTCGACATGCTGCTGACCGCCGGAGAGCGGATCTCCATGGCCCTGCTGGCGATGGCGATCAAAAACCTCGGACACGAGGCGCAGTCGTTCACCGGCAGCCAGGCGGGTGTCATCACCGACTCCGTCCACAACAAGGCCCGCATCATCGACGTCACGCCGGGCCGCATCCGCACCGCCCTGGACCAGGGCAACATCGCCATCGTGGCCGGCTTCCAGGGCGTGTCCCAGGACAGCAAGGACATCACGACGCTGGGCCGCGGCGGTTCCGACACCACGGCCGTCGCGCTGGCGGCCGCCCTGCACGCCGAGGTCTGCGAGATCTACACCGACGTGGACGGCGTGTTCACCGCCGACCCGCGCGTGGTGAAGAAGGCGCGGAAGATCGACTGGATCTCCTCCGAGGACATGCTGGAGCTGGCCAGTTCCGGCTCCAAGGTGCTGCTCCACCGCTGCGTGGAGTACGCCCGCCGATACAACATCCCGATCCATGTCCGGTCGTCGTTCTCCGGCCTCCAGGGCACCTGGGTCAGCAACGAGCCGCGAGAGGACGCCAAGGGCATGGAGCACGCGATCATCTCCGGTGTCGCGCACGACACTTCCGAGGCCAAGGTGACGGTCGTCGGTGTGCCCGACAAGCCGGGCGAGGCTGCGGTGATCTTCCGGTCGATCGCGGACGCCGAGATCAACATCGACATGGTGGTGCAGAACGTGTCGGCGGCCTCCACCGGCCTGACCGACATCTCCTTCACCCTGCCCAAGAGCGACGGCCCGAGGGCGATCGAGGCGCTGAAGCGCACGCAGGCCGGCATCGGCTTCGAGGCGCTGCGCTACGACGACCAGATCGCCAAGATCTCGCTCGTCGGCGCGGGCATGAAGACCAACCCCGGTGTCACGGCCCAGTTCTTCGAGGCGCTGTCCAACGCGGGCGTCAACATCGAGTTGATCTCGACCTCCGAGATCCGCATCTCGGTGGTCACGCGGGCCGACGACGTCAACGAGGCGGTGCGCGCGGTGCACACCGCCTTCGGGCTGGACACCGAGAGCGACGAGGCGGTCGTCTACGGCGGTACCGGCCGCTGAGGCGCCGGACATTCCGTCACTGTCCGCCGCTCCCGCCCCACACCTACCACCCGTACCACCCGCTTTGTCCCACGACCGTCGGTCCACCCCCTGCCGGGGCGGACCGGCGGTCGTGGCGTTACGGAATGCCACCCGCCACATCCCCGTCCCGTCCTGCGGCGTTCACTGAACCGGCGAGTATCGATCGTGTGATCAAAATATGGTCAGGATCGCTTGAAGGAAAGCTGCAAGCGCCAGACAATTTGAGCTCCCTGTGTTCCGCAACCGGGCGGCGCGCGGGGAGCGTCCTTGTGTCAGCGCACCCGCTTAATGTGCTGCTGCACGCCGGACGCGGCGCAACAGCGCCGGGTTAAAAGGGGTATTGAGGATAGTTGGTACGCATGGGGATATGCGCGGCGCCATCAAAAACGGTGCCCCGACCGCACAACCCTGACGGGGGGAAGTGTGTCCAACAGTCGTGGCAGAGGCACTCGGCATCGAAACGGCGCTCCTGGGGCGCGGCGCGGCTCCCGCGCGACCGCACGCGCGGCGGCCGTCCGGCGTGGTCGGCGGTATGCCGGTGATCGCGCCCTGGCCTGTCCTGCAGAGTCCCTCGGGCCGCGACCGGGGGGACGCTGACGACGCGATGTCGGCCGGGACCACCGTCGACCACCTCACCGAGACCTACCGGGCGCACTACCGCTCCCTGCTGGGCCTCGCCGCGCTCCTGCTGGACGACACCGCCTCGTGCGAGGACGTCGTCCAGGAGGCCTTCATCCGCGTCCACTCCGCCCGCAAGCGGGTCCGTGAGCCGGAGAAGACCCTCGCCTACCTCCGCCAGACCGTCGTCAACCTCTCGCGCTCCGCGCTGCGCCGCCGCATCCTGGGCCTGCGGCTGCTGGCCAAGCCCATGCCCGACATGGCGAGCGCCGAGGAGGGCGCCTACGAGCTGCTGGAGCGCGACCAGCTCAAGGCGGCGCTGCGCACCCTGCAGCGCCGTCAGCGCGAGGTCCTCGTACTACGCTATTTCGCCGACATGACCGAAGCCCAGGTGGCCGAGACCCTCGGCATATCCATAGGGTCCGTGAAGGCGTACGGCTCGCGCGGCATCGCGGCGCTCCGCGTCGCGATGGAGGCCCCGGCATGACCGAACCGAACACCCCCGAGGGCATGGACCCCGAGCACACCGAGCACACCGAGAGCCCGAAGAACGCCGAGAGCCCGCGGAAGGCGACGGCCGGCACCCCACCCGAGCCACTCGCGGTGCCCGACGTGACCCCCACCGCGGGCGAGCGCCCGCGCGCGGAGGACGAGCCGGACCTGAGCCCGGACGAACTCGCGCTGCGCAGGCTGCTGCGGGACGCCGTGCAGGACCTCCATCCCGGTCCCGAGACGCTGACGCACCTGCGCCGGGCCGTGCCCGCGCGGCGCGCGCACCGGCGGCAGCTGCTGGTCGGTACGGCGGCCGCGGGCCTGCTCGCGGTGGCGGCCGTGCCGGCCGTGCTGCACGCCACGAACACCTCCGGCTGGGACACCCCCAACCCGGTGGCCGCCGCCGGCGCCTCGTCGTCCGACAGCAGCGACGCCGCGCACTCCACCGAAGGCACGAAGGACGAGCAGCCGTCCGGCCCCGCCACGGGCGTCGTCGCCGCTCCCACGGCGGGCGGCGGCGGCAAGCACGATGCCCCGGGTACCCCGGACGGCGACCCGACCCCGCACACCACGGAGTCGTCCGGCGACACGGTCGTCTCGTCGCCGGCGTGCACCGCCGCCGACCTCGGCAGTCCGACGGGCTGGGCCGGAGCGGCCGACGCCGCCGGCCGGATCACCGGCTACTTCCGGGTGGCCAACGTCTCCGCGGGCCCCTGCACCATCGACGGCGGCGGCGTGGTCAACGCCACCGCGCAGGGCTCCGCCGACCCGACGCGGATCAGCGTGCTCGACCACGTGGCGGGCGACGGCAGCGGCCTGCCCGACGCCGGGCCTGAGCCGCTCGTCCTGCAGGCCGGCGCGAGCTACGAGGTGCAGTTCGCCTGGGTCCCGGCCGCGGGCGGGGACATCAGTGGCTGTGCCGCCCCGCCGACCTCGCCGACGCCCACGCCCACGGGCAGCGGGGAACCGACATCCGGCAGCACGACGTCCGGTCAGACGATCACGACCCTGGACTCCGCGCCCGCCGACGGAGCCCCCGCCGCGAGCGTCCAGCTCAGCCACACCCCCGACGCCGGGTCCCCGGTCGTGACCGCGACCCTCGCCGGTGCCTGCGCGGGCACGATCTACCACACCGGGCCGCTCGCCGTGTCCTGAGCACCGCCCGGGACGGAGGCGGGAAACGGGGGCCGGAGGCGGGGGCGGGTCCGAACGGCCCGCCCGAGCCCCGTACCTTGGTGGGGTGTACCGGTTCCTGCTGACCCCGCGCTGGCTGGGCGGGCTCCTCTTCGTGGTGTGCGCCGTGGCGTTCTGCACCTTCATGGGCAGCTGGCAGCTGGGCCGCTTCGAGGACCGCGTGCAGACGCACCGCGCCGCGCAGGACGCGCCGTCGCGGGACGCCAGGACAGCCGCGGTGCCGCTCGCGGAACTGCTGCCCACGGTCCGCTCGGTGGTCACCGCGGAGACCTCCGGCCGGACCGTCACCGCCACCGGCCGCTATGACGGCGCCCACCAGTTCCTCGTGCCGGGCCGCGAACTCGACGGCCGCACCGGCTACTACGTGCTGACCCCGCTACGGGTGACCGGCGGCCAGGCGCTGCCCGTCGTCCGCGGCTGGCTGCCCGGGGACGCGTCCAAGGCATCGCCCGCGGCGGTCCCGGCCGCCCCGTCCGATGAGGTCACCGTCTCCGGCGCCCTCCAGGCCCCGGAGACCGACAGCACCGACGGCGTCGTCACCCGCGGCGGGCTCCCGGCCGGTCAGCTCGGGATGATCAGCGCCGCCTCACTGGTCAATCTCGTCCCGTACCCGGTGTACGGCGCGTGGATCACGCAGACCGAGGGCGTCCCTGCGCCCCTGACGGCCGTGCCGCCCGCCGCGCCCGCCGGTACCGGCCTGGACCTCAAGGCCTTCCAGAACCTCGGCTACACCGGCGAGTGGTTCGTCTTCGCGGGCTTCGTGCTCTTCATGTACGTACGCCTGCTGCGCCGCGAGGCCGAGACACGGCGGGACGCCGCGCTCGGCCTCGTGGAGCAGGCACCCGAGGCACCCGCGGCGGCCTCAGCCGCCCAGGTGCCGGCGGACGAAGTCCAGCTCCAGCCGTAGCTGCTTGATCCGCTCGTCGACCACGAGCGAGCCGTGCCCGGCGTCGTAGCGGTAGACCTCGTGCGCCTTGCCCAGGCCCTCCAGCCGCTCGACGTAGTTGTCGATCTGCCGGATCGGGCAGCGCGGGTCGTTCAGGCCCGCCGAGATGTAGACCGGCGCCTTGACCTGGCCGACGTAGGTGATCGGCGAGGACGCCTCGTAGCGCTCCGGCACCTCGTCGGGGGAGCCGCCGAACAGCGTGCGGTCCAGAGCCTTGAGGGCCTCCATCTCGTCCTCGTACGCGGCCACGTAGTCGGCGACCGGCACGGCCGCCAGGCCCGCCGTCCACAGCCCGGGCTGCGTGCCCATGCCCAGCAGCGTCAGGAAGCCGCCCCAGGAACCGCCGGAGAGCACGACGCGCGCCGGGTCCGCGAAACCGGACTCCACGGCCCACTCCCGCACCGCCGCGATGTCCTCCAGCTCGATCAGGCCGACGCGGTGCTTGAGCGCGTCCGTCCACTCCCGGCCGTAGCCGGTCGAGCCGCGGTAGTTGATCCGCACGACCGCGTAGCCGTGGTCCAGCCAGGCCGCCGGACCCGCGGCGAAGGCGTCCGAGTCGTGCCAGGCCGGGCCGCCGTGGATCTCGAAGACGGTCGGGAACGGTCCCTGTCCGGTCGCCGGGCGCTGCACGAGCGCGTGCACCCGTCCGCCGGGACCCTCGACCCACACGTCCTCCACCGGCACCGACCCCGGGGCCCGGAAGCCGGGGGCCTCCAGCACCACCGCGCCGGTCGTCGACCGCACCTCGGACGGCGACTGCGCGGACGACCACAGGAACTCCACCGTGCCGTCCGGGCGCGCCGTCGCCCCGCTCACCGAGCCCGCCGGGGTCTCCAGCCGGGTCAGCTCGCCGCTCTCCAGCCCGTAGCGGAAGATCTCGCTGCGGGCCTGGTACGAGTGCACCACCAGCAGCGCGGAACCGTCCGGGTACCACTCGGCGGCCACGTCGCCCGGCAGGTCGATCGCCAGCGGCGTCTGGGTGCCCGCCGCCACGTCCCAGAGCATCGGCTCCCAGCGGCCGCGCCGCTGGTGCGCCACCAGCAGGCGGGTGTCGCCCGGCACGGGCGCGAAGCCCAGGCACTCCAGGCCCAGTTCCCTGGTGCCGCCCTCGCTGTCGTCCAGCTCCGCCACGGTGGACCCGTCGGTGCGCACGACGCGCAGCGCCGAGTGCATCGCGTCCCCGTGCTCGGTGTGCTCGATCACCACGAGGGTGCCGTCCTCCGACAGCGCGCCGACCCCGCCCGACTCCTCGTGGCGGTAGATCTCCACCGGCTCGGCCCCGGGGCGCGCCACGTGGACGGTCGTGCCCTCCTCGTCGGTGGAGCGGCCCACCACCGCGAGGCCGTCCCGGCCGAGGGCGAGCCCAGCCGGGTACGAGGGCTCCAGCCCCGGCGCGGCGGTCTCGTCGGTGCCGCCCTCGAAGGGCTGGCGCATCCACACCCCGAACTCGTCGCCGTCCTTGTCGGCGAACCACCACACCCAGGCGCCGTCCGGCGTCAGGGTCCCGTCCGACGTCCCGTTCGGCCGGTCGGTGACCTGCCGCTGCGCCCCGGTCGTCCGGTCCCACGCGTACAACTCGTACGTGCCTGTCGCATTCGACACGAAGAGGCTGCGGTGGGGTGCGTCCTCAGCCCACTCCGGCAGTCCGACGCGCGGCGCCCGGAAGCGCTTCTCCCAATCCGGCATACCAGCCATGACGTCGCTCATGACCCCATCCAACCGGATGCGGGACCGCGGCGGACCGTGGGCGTCGTCACCTCTCGGTCACAGACCGGTTTTTCCCCGGGCCTCCTGGTGTGTGGCGTGCCCCCGGGGACCGGGGCGGGTCTACAGACTGAGCACGATCGCGGATCCGACGCCGGCCAGGCCCAGCGCGATGCCGGCCTCCTCCCAGCCGCCCTTCCCCCAGGGGAACGGCCGGTCGAGGGAGAGCCGGCCGGGGCCGATGGCGGCGACGGCGAGGGCGACGGCCGCGATGCACATCGTGTACTCCAGGCCGCCGTTCATGGCCCACAGGCCGTGCGCCGCCGTGACGGTCACCATGGCGTTGATCATCACGGCGATCAGGGCGGCCGCAGCGAGGGGTGTGAACAGCCCGAGCGCGAGGCCCAGACCGCCGAGGAACTCCGAGAGGCCGCCGAGGACGGCGTAGAAGGTGCCGGGGTGGTAGCCCAGCGCCTCGAACCCCTTGCCCGTCGCGGTGAGGCCGTTGCCTCCGAAGATCCCGAAGAGTTTCTGGCAACCGTGCCCCGCCATCACCAGGCCGACGGTGATCCGCAGGAGCAGCAGCCCGCAGTCGGCGGCGGTCACCGCATGCGACGGCGGGGCGTGGGCGCCGGGGTCGGGAGTGGTACGCAGGCGTTCGGCGATGTGCATCATGGAGGGCTCTCTTCCGTACCGGGTGCCGGGCGGAACCGGACGCCGCTCGGAGAACCGGCAGAGAGGTTTGTCAGTACATGCACGCTGATGCGTGAATTGTTCTACCGCTCAATCATTACTCCTGACCCGGCGGAAACGGACCCGCGCCGGGTCGCGGGAGCCGTGCCCCCGCCCGGTAGCCGGCGATCTGCGGGGCAGGCCGTCGAAGAGCCCGTCGTCCGGCGCCGGTTCACACGCGGTGCACGGCCACACCGGCCGCGGTGATCGCCGCCGTTCCGTCCTCCGGGGCGTCGGTGTCGGTCACCACGGCGTGCAGCGCCGAGACCGGCGCGACGAAGGCGAGCGCCGTGCGGTGGAACTTCGCGCCCTCGGCCACGGCGACGACCCGCCGGGCGGAGGCGATCGCCGCCCGCTTCACCGCCGCGTCGTCCAGGTCGTACGCGGTCAGTCCCTCCGTCGCGCCGAGCCCGCAGCAGCCGATCACGGCGGTGTCGAAGCGCAGCGCGGACAGCGACGCCTCGGTCAGCGGCCCGGTCAGCGCCAGTTCCCCGGCCCGGGGCCGGCCGCCGGGCACCAGCAAGGTCAGCTCCGGCGCCCCGGCCAGCACGTTCACCGCGTGCAGGGACAGCGGCATCACGGTCAGCCGACGGTGCCGCAGCACGCGGGCCACCTCCAGGCACGTGGTCCCGCTGTCCAGCACCACGGACTCGCCGTCCGCCACGAGCCCGGCGACCTCGGCGGCGATGCGCCGCTTGACGTCCAGCCCCTCCTGGCTGCGCAGCGCGAAGGGCGGCTCCTCGCCGCGCAGCAGCAGGCTCCGCGCCCCTCCGCGATAGCGCTCCAGCACACCCTGGTCGGCCAGGACCTCCAGGTCGCGGCGGATGGTCATCTCGGAGGCGCCGGTCAGCGCGGCCAGTTCCGTGACGCCGAGGCTGCCCGCCTCCCGTACGGCCTCGGTGATCCGCCGGAGCCGGTCTGTACTCACCATGGGAGAAGTGAACACCGGGATCGCTCAGGAATCAATCTTTCGCACATCGGGATTGTTCGTTATGTTCGAAGCATGGAGAGATCCCTGCGAGCCGGGCGGCTGGCCACCTTCGTCTACTTCACCCTGAACGGCTTCCTCATGGGGATGTGGATCGTCCACATCCCCGGCATCGAGCAGCGCGCGGGCATCGGCCACGCCGTGCTCGGCTGGCTGCTGCTCCTGCTCGGCGCGGGCGCCTTCGCCGGCATGCAGGTCGCCGGCCCGCTCACCGACCGCTTCGGGGCCCGCACCGTCGTCCCGCTCGGCGCGGCGCTGTGCAGCGCCGCCATTCTGCTGCCCGGGCTGGCCACGGACGCCTGGACGCTGGGCGGCGCGCTGCTCCTGCTCGGGGTCGGCAACGGCTGCCTGGACGTCTCCATGAACGCCCACGCCGTGCAGGTCGAACGCGGCTACGGGCGGCCCGTGATGTCCGCGTTCCACGCCACCTTCTCCATCGGCGGTGTGCTGGCCTCCCTCGCCGGCGCCCGCGCGCTCGACCGGGGCTGGAGCCCGGCCGCCACCCTGGGAACGGTCGCGGTCGCGGGTCTGGCCGTGGCCGCGGCGACGGCCCCGGCGCTGCTGCGACCCGACACGGCCCCGGCCCCTGCCTCGACCCCGGCCCCGGCGGACAGCGCCCCCGTCGCACCCACCCGGCGCCGGACGCCGCAACGCATCTGGGTGCTGGCCGTACTCGCGTTCATGGTCATGCTCAGCGAGGGCGTCGCCAACGACTGGAGCGTGCTCCACCTGCGCGACGTGCTCGACGCCCCCGCCTCCACCGCCGCCCTCGCCTACGGTGCCTTCGCCACCGCCATGACCGCCGGCCGCTTCCTCACCGACCGCGTCGCCGCCCGCTTCGGCCCGGCCGCCGTCCTCCGCCACGGCGCCGCCGCGGCCGCCCTCGGCCTCACCACCGCGGCACTCTCCCCGTCGATCCCGCTCGCGCTGCTCGGCTGGACGGTGTTCGGTGCGGGGCTGTCAGGCTGCGTCCCGCAGTTGTTCAGCGCCGCGGGCCATGCCGACCAGGACGCCTCGGCCACCAACGTCTCCCGCGTCGCAGGCCTCGGCTACCTCGGCATGCTCGCCGGGCCGGCCGTCATCGGCCCGCTGACCCACTTCGTACCGCTCAACGTGACGCTCCTGCTCCCGGTGGCCTTCTGCGTCACCGCGGCCTGCGCCGCAGGCGTCCTGCGGCCCCGGCCGGCCGTCGCGGCCCGCACCCCGGAGGTGGAGCCGGTCTGACGGCCGGGCCGGGCGGGCGCCGGACCGATCAGGCCGGGGGCTCCAGGTCGTCGAACTCCACGACCTGCCGCACCTCGACCTCCACCTCGTCGAACAGCTCGGCGTACTGCCGGGCCAGTTCGACGGCCTCCGCCCGGTCCTTGGCATTGATCAGCCCGAAGCCCCCGATGACCTCCTTGGCCTCGGTGAAGGGCCCGTCGGTCACATGCGTCGCGCCGCCCCGGGGCTTGCGCACCAGCGCGCCCCTCTCGGAGGGATGGACACCCTCCGCCGTGATCAGGATGCCCTTCTCGGACCAGTCCTGGATGAACGCGCCCATCTTCTCCATGAACTCCTGGCTGGGGTTCCACGCCTCCGGCGCGCTCTCGTCGAGCCGGTGCATCATCAGAAAACGCATGATCGCTCCCTCGGTGTCCCGGGCTGGGATCCGGTCGCTCCCGGACACGCTGACCAGCCCGTCGTCCACGCGTCGAACGGCAGCGCGCGGAATCGACACGTGCCGCACATCAATTTTCCGGCGTCGTCATCGCGGCGTCGTCGGCGTCGGACGCGGGCATCTTTCCGGGGTTCCAGCCGACCGCGACCGCCCAGGTCACCCCGGGCCCCGCGGTCACCTTGACCTGGCCGGCGGTCCTCGTGCCCATCCCCTCGAAGGCGTTGAGGCTCCCGTCCGGCTGCTCGGAGCAGTGCTCCGTGCTGGTGCCGTACCGGCCTGCGTCCACCGTGAGCGTGCCCCAGCCCTCGCACTGCGTGCTGACCCAGACCGTCCCCCCGTGGGACGCGGGCAGGTCCGCCTCCCATCCGCCGGTACGCCGCCCGCTCGAAGCCCACACCGTGGCATCACCCAGCGCCTGGGCAGGGTCCCGCCAGGGGGCACGCGCAGTCGCCACCGGCGCGGAACCGCGCGCCACCGGCCGCTCGGGAACGGCAGCCCGGTGCTCCTCCGTACACCCGCCCAGTGCCAGAAGAACCGCACCGGCGCACCCGAGCACCGTCCATCGCCTCGTGCCACGCGTCACAACGATCCCCCGTCATCCCGGTGCGGCCCCCGGCACCGGTCGCCCATGCCGGCACGTCCCCCCCGCCCCTGCCGGTCGAATCGCGCACGCGAGCCGCCCTCGGACACGGGAGTTGCCTCCGCCCCGGCCGCTACGGAGCGCCTGATGCCAGAATTGCCGAGGAATCCCCGCTGGGCCAGCGATCGTTGGCCGCCACGCGGCGTAGCCGCGGATCGTCACACACGCAACTGGGCGGCCGCCCAGGGAACTTCGCGGTCATGACGCAGGCGGGTCCTGCGGATCGAGAGTCCACGTCATGGTGACGCGGTCTCCCTCGTACTCCACGCAGTCACCTGTCCGTGCGAGGGCGTCCATGGCCTCGTTGTGGAATCGCCGCTCGTCCTCCCTGCACGGGGCGCTGAAGAACGCGCGTTGCGCCTCGCCGAGGTCGCACCGCATGAGCTCCTTGGTCACGAGCACAGCGTCGATCCCGTGGCAGTCGAGCTCCATCAGGCGCTCCTGCAAGAGATGCGGATCGTGACCCGGCTCCCAGAACGGGCGGACCCGCTCGGCCATCGCGGCGATACGCGCCAGGCGCGCGTCGTCCAGTCCCATGCGGCCCTCCCCTCCTGCGGCCGTAGCGTACCGAGAGGTCGGTGGCGACGGCCGGCATCGTCGATCGAGACCCGGAGTCACGGACGCCGGACGACAAGCGAGCGTCCGCGTCCGTGCGGGGCTGTAGTAGCGCGGTTGGACAATCCTTGATCCGATGAGCCTGCGGGGGTAGCGATCCAGGAGTCGGGCAGGGGCCGGCGGTTGACTGTTGGGCGGGGGAATGACTTCATCAGGCTTGACATCCCGATTCGTATCGGCATAGGCACCTCTGTCCGTTCCCATGTTCAGACGGCACTTCACTGCCCGGGTGCTCTCCTGGACGGGCACTGCTGTCTCGCCGGTCGCGCTGGCGTTCGCTGTCCTTGGGATGGGCGGCGGCGTGAGCGGGCTCAGCGTGGTGCTGGCTGCCGATATGGCGGCGCGTGCGGCACTGCTGCTGGTCGGTGGGGTGGCGGCTGATCGGTGGTCTCGGACCGCGGTTCTGATCGTCGCCAACACGGCCGCCGCTTCAGGCCAGTGCTGCGCTGCGGTGTTGGTTTGGACGGGTGCGGCTCAGGTCTGGCACCTGGCCATGCTGGCGGTGCTGGGCGGGGTGGCAGGTGCCTTCATCGGCCCGGCTTCCGGCGGAGTGCTGCGCACCGTGGTGCCGCCGGAGCAGCTTCGCCAGGCCAACGCACTGATGCGCTTGGCACAGAATTCGGTGAAAGTGGGCGGCCCGGCCCTTGGCGGCGTCATCGTCGCGGCGGTGGGTCCCCAGTGGGCCATCGCATGGGATGCGGCCACGTACCTGGTCGCGGCGCTGATCTACACCGGCCTCCATATGCCGAAGCCGCCCGGCCCATCAAAGCGCGCGAACCGTGTGGGCCTGGGTGAGGGATGGCGCGAGATCGCCATCCGCCCGTGGCTGTGGCTGATGCTCGCCCAGGGCCTCGTGGTGGTTCCCATCTGGCTGGTGTCGTACCAGGCGTTGGGCCCGGCGTACGGTCACGAGCGACTGGGCGGGGCGGCAGGGTGGGGTTTGGCGATGACCGGCTTCACCGCGGGACTACTGGTGGGAGCCGCCCTGGCGCTGTGGTGGCACGTCCGCCGTGTGGGGTGGCTCTTCTGCTGGGGAACGGCCCTGATGGCGACTCCCATGCTGGCCATGGCCTGCGGGAGTGGCCTCGTCCTGGTGGTGCCGGGGTACCTGATGGCGGGAGCCGGAGAAGCCCTCACAGCAACGCTCTGGACGGTTCTGCTCCAACGACGGATCCGCGATGAGGTGTTCGGCCGGGTCATGGCGTTCTCCAACCTGGCGCAGCTGGCTCCGGTGCCGCTGGCATCCCTGGCGGTCGGCCCGATAGCGCACGAGTCCGGCGTACGAACAGCGTTGGCCGGCTGCGGCCTGATCGTCCTCGGCGCTGCCGCGGCCCCCTTGGCGCACCGCCGAGTACGCGCACTCTCCCTGCCGCCGAGACCGGAGACGGTGGCCCGCCGCGAACCGCAGCCCCAGCCTTGACCTCTACTCGCCGCACCAGTTCGAAAAGGACCGAGGCTGTGGGTTCCTGCTGAGCTGGGCGGACACCGCCCTGCCGGTCTGCGCCGGCCTCGTCGCGATTCCCCGCGGCTCCCCAGGACACCCGCCCAATCCGGCACGACTGTGGCACAGCGATGCCTCCGGCGACCCTGGAGCGGTTCAGTGGAGTCCTGGTTCCAGACCTGTGGCGACGTAGTCGGCACATGACCGATCAGTCGCAGTGCCGGTTCCATGGAGATCCCGGGGAGTGAGTGAGAAGAGGACGAGGTCAATGCGGCCGGTGTGAGTGAAGCCGGCGTTGCGCATGACTCCTTCGCGATGCAGACCGGCGCGCGTGGCCACTCTCTGAGAGGCAACGTTCTCAGTTGCGGCCTTGAGCTCCATGCGTGCGAAGCCTTGGTGGTCCAACAACCAGTGCCCGAGGGCGCGAGTCGCCGCGGTCGCGATCCCGGATCGCCTGGCCCAGGGGGCTGTCCAGTAGCCGACCTCACTGACGAGTGCTCGCCAATCCGTCTTCTTCAGGCCTACCGTGCCCAAGAGACGCTGATCCTGTGCTCCGGTGATCGCGAAGTGGATGCCATCACCGGACTCCCGCAGAGCATGTGCGACGTTCGTGCACCAAGCGGTGGCGTCGTCGAGCGTGTATGGCTGAGGCAATGGCAACCACCGTTGGGTCAGCTCGTCCGAACAGGCTGCCTGGGTGGCTTCGACGTCTTCCTTGGCGAATGGACGGAGCGTGAGCTCACCCGCGCGTATCGACACATCGGGGAAAGTGCGGTCTGTCATCCGGCGCAACTTACCGTGGCGGCGCGTACTGCGTGGGGCGTTGGCACGACCCATGGCCGGTGGCCTGCCTGGGCTGGGGTCGGACATGGCAGGGCACCGCACGCTGGTGGCGACTTGGGCAGGCTTGTGCGAGTGGCGGGTGGCAACCGCCGTGCCTCGCGCCGCCCGTCGTGCGCCTGGACCTACGTCGGGGACACCTTCCACTTGAGCCGTGCGGGCCTGACGCCGTGCACTTCCACGCCGCCACTGCCCGCGTCTCGGTGCCAGTCCCGGCCGCGGTCCGCTCCGGGGAGACGTGAAGACCAGGAAGTCACGCCGCGCGCTCCCAGCCCGGTGCGCGGGGCGTGGCAGCACTGTGAGGACCAGCACGGGCGGCCGCCTGGCGGCCTGCGACACCTGGGAGGAGCACGGGCTCGTGTGCTGCTCGGCTGTGGGCAAGGAGGTGGACGCGTCCCACGTCCGCCGGGTCTTCCGCGCCGCCCTCGAGAATATGAACGGCGTGAACGCGCTGAGTGGACGCCACGGGAGCTGCGGCACAGATTCGCCGCGGCGCTCTCGGAACGCGGCATCCCGCTTGAGGCGATCGCCCGCGTCGTCGGGCACAGCAGCACGGCCACGACGGAGGCGGTCTACCGCATGCAACTGCGACCGGTGATCACTGAGGGTGCCGGCGCGATGGATGAGATCTTTGCCCTCGGAGGGGAGGGGGAGCAGGAGACGGCTTGATCTCCTCCAGGGTGGCTCCCTGTTTGGCTCCCAGATAACGCAGTAGGGACCTACTCACGTGAGTAGGTCCCTACTGATCTGGGTCGGGGTGGCGGGATTTGAACCCACGGCCTCTTCGTCCCGAAGCAATGGGAGCGACTGTGTGACCTGCGGTCGGACCACCGGTGACCTGCGCGAACTGTCCGCGAGCGTCCGTGGTTGTGTGCCTCTGTGCGGGGTCGTTGTAGCGCAGTTAGACACTCAGCCGATGCTTGCGCCGTGCCTGATCCGTATTGCCGACTGGGCCGGTCTGAGCCTGCCGTGGCAACATGCCGGCATGCCGAGTTTCGCAAGCAGTGGCGACCTTACGGAGGCAATCGAGGACGGTCTGTCGCCCTCGTGGTCCGTGCGGGCCGCTGCTGGCCCGCGACTTGCCCCGCACGCGGGAGTTGCGCCCGCTGCGGCCGTTCTGGAACGCCTGTTGCTCGATCCAGAGGACACGTTCGTGACCAGGGTTACCGCAGAAGCCCTCTTGAGGCAGGGGTCATTGGCGGCGGTGCGGCTTGTGGCCCGTGCTGTCGCTCGCGCTGACGACAACCACGGCGATTGGTTGCAGACCGCCGCGCACGATGTGGCCTGGCCGCCAGGTGAGGCGGGTCGTGCCGTTTCGGCTGCGTGCGCTGCTCTTGCTGACGATCCGGATGGGGCCGTCCGCCGCGGTGTCGTGGAAGTCGCGGAATGGGTCCGCACATAGCCGACAGCGCTCGCTCGCGGAAGATCCCCAGTTTGGAAGACTGAGGCTGCTGGTTGCCTCTGAGCTGTGCTGACGCCGACCTGTGGCGAAGCGGTCGAGTCACCGTGGTTCCCCGTGAGCCACCGGTGTTCCCTGCCCCATCTGGCACCGGTGTGGCACGCGATGCAAGACACCGATGGCAGGATCACCCCCATGTCCGATCAATGGAGCACTCACGCCGTCGAGCTGCATCCCGACTCTGTGACTAAGCGATTCCGGGACGGGGATCGTCAGCGAGGCGCCCGCGAGTGGCGCGCTTTGACGTTGCTCGCTACCTATGCGCCCGGCCTCGCTCCTGCCCCTCGGGAGTCGGATCTCTCCGGGCCCATCCCCACGATTGTGATGTCCAGGTTGGCTGGCACGCCCTTGCGTGGTCGTTCTCTCAAAGATGACCAGATCAAGGCGCTGGCGGCAGCGGTGACTAGGGTGCACGACGCCGTGCCGCCTGACGTTCTGGCTGAGGTTCCTCTCAGGCCTGGGCGGCAAGCCGAGCTCATCGCGCAGATACATTCGTGGTTTCCGCAAGCCCGGCCTCGGGTCAACCACGAGGTGGGCCGCGCTTTGGACCGCGGTATGGATTGGCTCGCCCGGTCAGCCCTGGACTCTACGGGTCACCCGGAAGTCCCCGATGTTTTCGGGCCCGGAGATGGCAACCTCGCAAACTACCTGTGGGATGGAGAGCGAGTCCAGGTCGTTGACTTCGAGGACTCGGGTCTCAGCGATCGCGCTTTCGAGCTCGCAGAGATCACCGAGCACGTGGGCAGCTGGGTAGAGCACCCGCTGGACGTCGACGCCTTCCTCGCACACTTCGATCTGACAAACACCCAAGCTGCACGCTTGGTGGACTGCCGGCGCCTTCTCGCGCTCGTCTGGCTGTTCCTGCTGACCTTCGACGACGCCGACAATCCGAGAAACCCGCCCGGCACCGCAGAGCGACAAGCCAGTCGGTTCCTGGATCTGCTCGCCTGAGACGTGTGCCGGGGCCAACGCCACACGGTTGGGCACGAGGTCGGTGTAGCGGCTTTGGGCGGGAGCTGCCATGGGGCGAGAGATCGGGGCCCGTAAGCTTGCAGCGACTCGGGCGGTCTGTGGACCTGCCCGCTAAGGCCCGACGTGGGCCCCGATCTTCGAGGCTCGCCCCATGGTGGCTGCGTAAAGCCGCGGAGCCGACCGCCCCAGCCACAGCGGGTTTCTCCTCAGTCCACCCTTCGCCGTCTGGCGGGCGGCCGGCGGCCGGGCCGGAGCGGGACGAAGGCAGGAGCGGCGGCCCGAGACGCCGGGCCGCGCGCCGCCGCGCTCTGCGCGGCGGGAGCGCCTTGATGAGGTAGAGAAACCCGTAACAAGCATCGCCTGAGATTTGCTGGTCGGCATGCGCAGCCGGATTAGCCGTGCTGAGGCTGCTCGTAGTGCAGGAGAGCCGCCGCCTGAAGGTCGTTGGTCACCATCACTTGCGCCAGCTTGGCCGCGATTTTGATCACCGACCCCCACTCTGGACTGTCTAGGTAGTCCTGATCTTGGGCTCCTCGGCCTACCTGTTCCTGCACGACGGAGTACGCCTTGCCAAGATCCTTCATCAGCGTGACCTCCTCCTGCGTGCGTAGGCTCTTGCCCAACCACGGGGCGGGATCGTCTGCGTCGCAGAAGTCGTCGAAGAGAACGGTGACCACGTAGTCCAGATCCTCGAACTCCTCCGGCCGCAGCCACACATCGCGCTGCCAAGACGGGCTCGCGAGCGCCAGGACCGCTGGCACAACGTGGAGTCGGAAGACTGGGAACTCGATGCCGTGGTCTGTCACGTTGCGAGCCTAGTGACGTGCTGTGTCGCCAGGAAGCCTTACGCGATCGCCATGCGGTCGGCGAGGCCTGCCAGGGGTTCGGGGATTCGGTGGCCGGAGAACTGGATGAGGTCGCGGACTGCTTCGCGGGCCAGGTGGTGGGAGTGGACCTGTTGCGGGGCTAGGGCTTCGGCTTCGAGGAGTGCGGCTGTGGCCTCGCCGACGTGTCGCCGCTGCGCGTGCGCTCGCGCCACGTCAACCAGGAAACGTGCCTGGCGCTCCGGGGACAGTCCTGAGGGGTCGACTCGTTCGGCTACGTCCAGGGCCATTCCGGCGTCGCCGAGGTCGACGGCTGTGCTGACGGCGTGGATTTCGACGTTGGTGGGGCCGAACTCGGTGTCGAAGTCGTTGCGGTCGGATCTATTGGTGGCGGCGATGCGCCGGGCTTCGGCGATGTGGGCGTGGGTGGCGGAGCGGTCTCCCTCGCGGGCGCTGATGACGGCCATGACCAGGTGCATGGCGCCTGGGAGCGACCTTTCCTCCGGGGGGCTGGCGTCTGCCTGGCTGCGAGGTGTCAGCACGTTGATCGCCGACATGGCGGCTTGTTCGGCCTGGTCCGGGCGCTGTTGCCTTATGAAGGCGTGAGCCAGGCGGAAGAGACCCGCAACGACTTCCAGCGGTTGGCCGGCGCGTTCGGCTGCCTGGAGTGCTCGGTCGGCGGCGACCCATGCGGCGTCCGGCTCGTCCTGGCGCACGAAGCTCGCGGCGGCTACCTGGTAGGTCCGCGCCAGTAGGGCATGGAGCTCTGCGCGCTCGGCTTCGGGACCGTGGCGTACGGCGGCTTCGAGTTGCGGCAGCACCTTGGAGAGCCGGTCGCTCAGTGCCGCGTAGCTCGCCGCATGGGCGAGGTCCCACAGCTCGTCGACGTGCCGGTGGAAGTCGTCGAGCGAGGGCTCCGGGCAAGCCGTGATCTGCCCGAAGAGGCTTCCCAGCGTGGGGTGTCCGGTCAGCGCGACGCGCAGCGGGTCGAGGTCGTTGCTCTGCGGCTCCTGCTCGGGCTCGGGTTCGGGCGCGATCTCGGCTTCCGGGCGTAGTTCACGCACTGGCACGCCGAGGGCATCGGCCAGGGCCTGGAGCACGGACAGGCGCTCGATCGGCTGGATGCCGCGCTCGACTTGGGAGACGCAGCTTTCGGAGCGGCCCATCTCGGCCGCCAGGTCGCGCTGGGACATGGCTCTCTTGCGGCGCAGCTCGGCGACGCGCTGGCCCGCGGTGCGGTTGTCGGCGTCACTCACTGGGGGATCCGGTCGGGTACTTGCCGGCGTACGGGGCCATGAAGTCGACCTCGGTGTGCGCCACGTACTTGTCGCGCTCGGACAGGAAGTGCTTCGTGTGGGCCACCATGGCCCGGGACAAGGTGAAGCGCAACGTCGTGGAGCTGTGCTCGGTGCCCAAGGGACAACCCGGCCGGCCGTCCAAGGCGCTCACCCTCGCCCAGGCCGAGGCGGTGCTGACCGCTGCGGAACACACCTCGATGCACGCCTACATCGTGGTGGCGCTCCTCACTGGAGCGCGTACCGAGGAGATGCGGGCGCTCACCTGGGACCACGTCTTCCTGCGCGGCGACCCCACGACCGACCCGCCGACCCCGCCCTACATGGCGGTGTGGCGCTCGGTACGCTCCGGGGGCGACACGAAGACCAGGAAGTCACGCCGTACGCTCGCACGCCCCGTCCGGTGCGTAGAGGTGCTGTGGCAGCACTGGGAGGACCAAGGGTGGGACCGCCTGGCGGCCGGCGACGCCTGGGAGGAACACGGACTCGTCTTCAGCTCCGCTGTGGGCAAGGAAGCCGATGCCTCCCACGTCCGCCGGGCCTTCCGCGCGGCCCTCAAGAATGCGAACGGCGTGAACGCCGCTGAGTGGACGCCCCGGGAGCTGCGGCACAGCTTCGTCTCGCTGCTGTCGGACCGCGGGGTCCCGCTGGAGGAGATCTCGCGCCTGGTCGGCCACTCCGGTACGGCCGTCACCGAAGAGGTCTACCGGAAGCAGATCCGCCCAGTGATCCAGACGGGGGCGGTCGTGATGGACGGCATCTTCAAGCGCGATCCGAAGCCGTAGACACTCACTTAGACACTCAACAGCAAGCAGGGCCGGTTTCCTCAATAAGGAAACCGGCCCTGACCTGCACTTACGAAGTCGGGGTGGCGGGATTTGAACCCACGGCCTCTTCGTCCCGAACGAAGCGCGCTACCAAGCTGCGCCACACCCCGGTGTTGCGTCGTGGCCCTGCAGCCCGGCGCAACGAGGATTACTCTAGCGGACCGGCCGCTGGAGACGAAATCCGGTTTTCCGGGTGGCTCAGCCGGCCGGGACGAGGGTGAGGAGCGTGGCCTCCGGGGGGCAGGCGAAACGGACCGGGGTGTAGCGGTTCGTGCCGCAGCCGGCGGAGACGTGGAGGTGGGAGCGGTGGCCGCCGGCCTCGTGGGAGGACAGCCCCTTGACGCGTTCCGGGTCGATGTCGCAGTTGGTGACCAGGGCCCCGTAGAAGGGGACGCAGAGCTGCCCGCCGTGGGTGTGGCCGGCGAGGATCAGGGGGTAGCGATCGGCGGTGAAGGCGTCGAGGACCCGCAGGTAGGGCGCGTGGACGACGGCGAGGGAGAGGTCGGCGCCGGTGTCGGGGCCGCCCGCGACCTCGGTGTAGCGGTCGCGCCGGATGTGGGGGTCGTCCAGGCCGGTGAAGGCGATCTCGATGCCGTCGTCGAGCTTGAGGCGCCCGCGGGAGTTGTTGACCCCGACCCAGCCGGCCATGTCGAAGGCGTCGCGGATGTCCTCCCACGGGTTGCGGTCGACGTTGACCGCCGGGTCGGCCTTGCCGTTGAGGCCGTGGACGCCGCGGACCCGCTCGACCAGGTAGCGGGCGGGGTTCCGCAGCTTGGGGGCGTAGTAGTCGTTGGAGCCGAAGACGTAGACGCCGGGGAAGTCCAGCAGCGGGCCGAGGGCGTCGAGGAGCTCGGGGACGCCGTGCGGGTCGGAGAGGTTGTCGCCGGTGTTGACGACGAAGTCCGGCCGCAGCCCGGCCAGCGACTGCAGCCAGCGGCGCTTCTTGTTCTGTCCGCTGACCATGTGGATGTCCGAGAGCTGCAGGACGCGGACGGGCCGCATGCCGGCCGGCAGCACGGGCACCTGCACCCTGCGCAGGCGGAACGACCGTGCCTCGATGCCGGCCGCGTATGCCACGCAGGCGGCGCCGGCGGCGGTGATGCCCAGGGGTACTCCGTATAGCGCGCGCATGCCCCCATGGTGGCAGACGGCTCGTCAGCGATAAATCTCCGGTCCTCCCGGCGGGGACCTGGCAGACTCGACATATGACCACCACGCTCAAGCAGCGTCTGCACGACGACCTCACGGCTGCCATCAAGGGACGGGACGAGCTCGTCACGTCCACCCTGCGCCTGACCCTGACCGCGATCACCAAGGAGGAGGTCGCGGGCAAGGAGGCGCGCGAGCTGTCCGACGACGAGGTGCTCCAGGTGATCGGCCGCGAGGCCAAGAAGCGCCGGGAGGCGGCCGAGGCCTTCGAGCAGGGCGGCCGCAAGGAGTCCGCGGAGCGCGAGCTCGCGGAGGGCGAGGTGCTCGCCGGCTACCTGCCCAAGCAGCTGGACGACGCCGAGCTGGCCGGGATCGTCTCCGCGGCGATCAAGGAGTCGGGCGCCGAGGGGCCGCGGGCCATGGGCGCGGTCATGAAGATCGTCAACCCGAAGGTGACCGGCCTCGCCGAGGGCGGCCGGGTCGCCGCCGAGGTGAAGCGGCAGCTCGCGGCCGGCTGAGCGGCCGGCCGACCTCGCGGGGGTACGCCCGCCGCGCGCACGCCAACAAGGGGCGCCCCGGACCGATGCGGTCCGGGGCGCCCTTCGTGTGCGTGACGTGCGTGACGTCGTGGCCGGGTGGTGTCAGCCCGTGCCGCCGTTGCCGGGGGTGACGGCACCGCCGTCCGTGGTGCCGACGTCGCTGCCGCCGCCCGGGCCTCCGTCGGCCGGGCCGGTGCCGCCGTTGCCGCCGCCGTTGCCGTTCGCCCCGCCGTTGGCGCCGCCGATCAGACCGCCGAAGAAGCCTCCGTCGCCCCCGTTGTCGCCCTGGCCGCCGTTGTCGTTGCCGCCGTTGTCGCCGCCCCGGACATCACCGTGGCCGTCGCCGTCACCGTGGTCGTCGGGCTTGGGCTTCTCCGGCTCGCGGATCGCGACCGTCGGCAGGCTGTCGGAGGTCGTTCCGGAGAGGGCGCCGCTCATGGCGTCCTTCCAGATCGGGCCCGGGGTGTCGGCACCGAAGACCTTGTCGTGCCAGACGCCGCCGATGGTGATCTTGGTCATCTGGCGCTTGTGGGTGGGGTCACCGACCCAGACCGCGCCGGCCAGGTCCGAGGTGTAGCCGACGAACCAGGCCGCGTAGCGGAAGTCGGTCGTACCGGTCTTGCCCGCGCTGTCCCGGTCGGTCAGGCCCGCCTGCTGGCCGGTGCCGTCCTCGACCACGCCCTTGAGGAGGGTGTTGAGAGTGGCGGCCGTCTGCTCGGACATGGCCCGCTTGCACTCGCTCTTCGGCACGGGCAGCTTCTTGCCGGTCGCGTCGGTGATCGACTCGATGGCGACCGGGGAGCAGTAGACGCCCTTGTTGGCGAAGGTCGCGTAGGCGTTCGCCATGGTCAGCGGCGAGACCTCCTGGGTGCCCAGGGTGATGGAGGGCACCTGGTCGAGCGCCTTGCCGTTGGCACGCTCTATCCCCATGGCCTTGGCCATGTCCGTGACCGGGCACACACCGATGTTGCTGATCAGCTGCACGTAGTAGGTGTTGACCGACTTGGCGGTGGCTTCCTTCATCGAGTACGGGCCCTTCTCGGACTCGTTCTCGTTCTCCACCGTCGCGCCCTCGGTGTTGACCCAGTTGCCGCGGCACGTCGTGACCGGGCTCGGGTAGTCCATCTTGTACGGCGCCGGCAGCACGGTGGCCGGGTCGGTGCCCTGCTCGATGGCCGCGGCCGCGGTGATCGCCTTGAACGTGGAGCCGGGCTGGTAGCCGGCGCCGCCGCCCATGGCCTGGTTGACCGAGAGGTTGATCTGCGTCTGGTTCTTCTTGAAGCCGTACGGGCGCGACTGCCCCATCGCGACGATCTTGCCGGTACCGGGCTTGACCAGCGTCACCGCGGAGGCGACCTCGTCGCTCTGGTAGACGTGATCGCTTATCGAGGCCTGGACGGCCTGCTGGGCCTTCGGGTCCAGCGTGGTGCGGACGACGAGGCCGCCCTGGTTCCAGCGCTTGGCGCGGTCGGACTTGGTCTTGCCGAAGGTCGGGTCGGTGAGGAAGACCTCGCGCACGTAGTCGCAGAAGAAGCCGGCGCCGCTGACGGCGGTGATGCAGCCGTTCTTGGGCTGGCTGACCTTGAGGCCGAGCGGCTTCTTCTTCGCGGCGTCGGCCTCCGCCTGCGTGACGTCCTTCAGGTCGGCCATCCGCTGCAGCACGACGTTGCGGCGCTTGGTGGCTTCCTGGGGGTCGTTGACGGGGTCGTAGCGGCTGGGCGACTGGACGATGCCGGCCAGCAGGGCGGACTCGGTCAGCGACAGGTCCTTGGCGGACTTGCTGAAGTAGCGCCTGGCGGCCGACTCGACGCCGTACGCCTGCTCGCCGAAGAAGGTGATGTTGAGATAGTTCTCGAGGATCTTCTGCTTCCCCAGCTCCTCCTCGAGCTGGATGGCGTACTTCATCTCCTTGATCTTGCGACCCACGGTCTGCTGGGTGGCCTGGGCGACCTTGGTCGGGTCGTCGCCGGCCTCCTCGATGAAGACGTTCTTCACGAACTGCTGGGTCAGCGTGGAGGCACCCTCGGAGACTCCGCCGTCCTGGGCGTTCTTGTTGAGGGCGCGCAGGATGCCCTTGACGTCGATCGCTCCGTGCTCGTAGAAGCGGGAGTCCTCGATGGCGACGATGGCCTGCTGCATGGTCTTGCTCATCTGCGTGATGGGCACGACCTTGCGGTCCCGGGAGTAGACGGTCGCGATCAGACCGCCCTTGGAGTCCAGGATCTGGGTGCTCTGCGAGAGCGGCGGACGCTTCAGCTCGCCGGGCAGTGAGTCGAAGCCGGCGGCGGTGCCCTTGGCGCTCAGCCCGAGCGCTCCTGCCGCGGGCAGCGCGATGCCGGCCAGCACGACGCCGGACAGGACACTGATACCCAGGAACTTGGCGGCCTGCTGGGCGGTGCTGATGCCCCCGCCGCGGGTGCCGCCCGATCGCTTGTGACCCATGAGGTGCAGCTTACGTTGCGATTCCTAAGACGTGGGCATGCTTGTTCGCCTAGTCTGTAACAGACAGGCGCCAAAGATGCGCACGCGTCTGTCTTCCAACCTCACTCTTGTGGGTGATGAGAACTGCCCGAAATCCTGTCATATGCCAGCCATATGGCGTGGTTCTCGGGGAACCAGGCGGGCGATCTGACCGTTTATGCGCGGTTCGTCCGTTTTGCCGTCGACTCACTCCCCAGGGTGATCTACCGCTGACCCATAGTCCGTTCGGGCCATTCAAGATTGGGCCTGAAAGGGCTGTTGCGTCGTGCCCACCTTCCGTAACGTCCTCAACTGGCAACGGTGAATATGCCGCTTGCCGCCGTGGGGGAGCCTCGAATCGGGAGAGGACGGCGCCAGCATGAGCAGCTGGGTTACGGACTGGAGTACGCAGGCCGCGTGCCGCACGACGGATCCGGACGAGCTTTTCGTCCAGGGAGCGGCCCAGAACAGGGCCAAGGCGGTGTGCACGGGGTGCCCGGTACGCACGGAGTGCCTGGCCGACGCCTTGGACAACCGGGTGGAGTTCGGTGTCTGGGGCGGGATGACCGAGCGCGAGCGCAGGGCACTGCTGCGCCGGCGCCCCACGGTCACCTCGTGGCGCAGGCTGCTGGAGACCGCGCGTACGGAGTACGAGCAGAGCACCGGCGTGCACCTGGGCGACGACGACTACGACGGTGAGTACGACGACTACGCGGCCGTCGGCTGACCCTGCGCGAGGCGTTCGCCGATCTCGCGCAAGCCCTCCAGGTCGTGCACGTCGCCCGGCAGGGCGGCCACGTCGACCATGGGTACTTCGGGGTGCACGGAGACGAAGCGGTCGCGGGTGCGTCGTTCACGCGCGACCAGCTGCATCCGCTCGGCGTGCAGGCGCAGCAGTCCGGCGGCGAGATGGTCGGCGCTCCACGGATCCGCGTCCGGATCGGTGGGGTCGGAAGTGCTGTGGTCCGTGCTGAGGGTCCCTTCGGTGCCGTCGGCCGTACGGAGTCCAGCCTTCCCGCCGGGCTGATCCACAATGCCGCCGTTTTGAAGATTTTCTGCGGATTCGTCAAACTCCCTGGTCAGCCGGGGAGTTGACGAATGTCCCGGGTCGGAGGGATCCGCCTCGGCGGTCATGGCGCCGCTGTCGGCCGCATGGACGGCTGCTTCATCGGACTCGGCCGCTTCGTCGGCGCTGTCGCCGAGTGCCTCCGCCGCGGCCAGCGCCCGCTCGGCCGTGAGCTGCGCCGCACCGCTGCCGTGCACCCGGTTCAGCACCAGGCCGGCCAGCGGCATGTCCTCCGCGGCCAGCCGCTCCACGAAGTACGACGCCTCGCGCAGCGCGTCCCGCTCCGGCGCCGCGACCACCAGGAACGCGGTGCCGCTGGCCTGGAGCAGCTTGTAGGTCGCGTCCGCCCGGGAGCGGAAGCCGCCGAACATCGAGTCCATGGCCGCCACGAACGTCTGGACGTCCTTGAGCAGATGGGCGCCCATGACCTTGCTGAGCACGCCGGTCATCATCGACATCCCGACGTTCAGGAACTTCACCCCGGCCCTGCCGCCGACCTTCGCCGGGGCCATGAGCAGCCGGATGAAGCGGCCGTCCAGGAAGGACCCGAGCCGTTTGGGCGCGTCCAGGAAGTCCAGCGCGGACCGGCTCGGGGGCGTGTCGACCACGATCAGGTCCCAGGCCTCCAGCGCCCGCAGCTGGCCCAGCTTCTCCATCGCCATGTACTCCTGCGTGCCGGCGAAGCCCGCGGAGAGCGACTGGTAGAAGGGGTTGTCGATGATCGCGCGGGCCCGTTCCGGGTCGCTGTGCTGCACCACGACCTCGTCGAAGGTCCGCTTCATGTCGAGCATCATCGCGTGCAGTTCACCACCCGCGGACTCGTCGATGCCCGCGACCTTGCGAGGGGTGTTGTCCAGCTCCGTGAGCCCCATCGACTGGGCCAGCCGGCGCGCCGGGTCGATGGTCAGCACGACCGCCTTGCGGCCCCGCTCGGCCGCGCGCACGCCCAGGGCGGCGGCGGTGGTGGTCTTGCCGACCCCGCCGGAACCGCAGCAGACGACGATCCGGGTCCTCGCATCGTCCAGCAGCGCGTCGATGTCCAATACCGGACTGTCCAGACTCATGCGACCCCCAGCCCCTGTTTCCGCAGATTTTCTGCCAATCTGTACAACCCGCCGAGATCGACGCCGTCGGCCAGCTGTCCCAGTTCGTAGCTGGGCAGGCCGAGCCCGGCCAGTTCCTCGCGCTGGGCGCGCTCCAGCGCGACCCGTTCGGCGTGCTCGTGCGCCTGCGCCAGCAGCGGGTCGACCAGCCGCTCGGCCAGCCCGCCGCGGCGGGCGCCCCCGAGACCGGCCTGGGACAGCGCCTTGGCGAGCGCGGTGCGCCGTCCGGTGCTCGCGGCGGCGACGGCGTCGGCGTCCATCACCACGGGGCGCACCATGTTGATGATCACGGCGCCGGTGGGCAGACCAGCCGCGTGCAGCTCCGCCACACCGTCCACGGTCTCCTGCACCGGCATCTCCTCCAGGAGGGTGACCAGGTGCACCGCGGTGTCGGGGGACTTCATGACCCGCATCACGGCCTGCGCCTGATTGTGTATCGGACCGAACCGGGCCAGCCCCGCGACCTCGTCGTTGACGTTCAGGAAGCGGGTGATCCGGCCGGTCGGCGGCGCGTCGAGGACGACCGCGTCGTACGTCCGCCAGCCCGCGCGGTCCTTGCGGCGCACGGCCTCGACCACCTTGCCGGTGAGCAGCACGTCCCGCACGCCCGGGGCGACGGTGGTCGCGAAGTCGATGGCGCCGAGCTTCTTCAGGGCCCGGCCGGCGCGGCCGAGCTTGTAGAACATGTCGAGGTAGTCCAGGAGCGCCTGTTCGGCGTCGATGGCCAGCGCGTGCACCTCGCCGCCGCCCGGGGCGACGGCGATCTTCCGCTCCTCGTACGGCAGTGCGTCCGTCTCGAAGAGCTGCGCGATGCCCTGGCGCCCCTCCACCTCGGCCAGCAGGGTGCGCCGTCCCTCGGCGGCCAGTGCCAGCGCCAGCGCGGCGGCGACGGTCGTCTTACCCGTCCCGCCCTTGCCCGTCACGATGTGGAGCCTCACGTCTTCGAGCCTAACCAGTGGAGGGCGGGGCTACTCGGGGGCTGGGCTGTGCGAGGCATTACAGTCCCCTCATGACCAAGTGGGAATACGCGACCGTGCCGCTGCTGGTGCACGCGACGAAGCAGATTCTGGACACCTGGGGCGAGGACGGCTGGGAGCTCGTCCAGGTCGTTCCCGGCCCCAACAACCCCGAGCAGTTGGTGGCGTACCTCAAGCGGGAGAAGGGCGCGTGAGCGCCGTCGAGCAGCGGCTCGTCGACCTCGGGCTGACGCTGCCCGAGGTGGCGGCGCCCCTGGCGGCGTACGTGCCCGCGGTGCTGTCCGGGTCGTACGTCTTCACGGCGGGCCAGCTCCCGCTGGTCGACGGCAAGCTGACGACCTGCGGCAAGGTCGGCGCCGAGGTCACCCCCGAGCAGGCCAGGGAACTCGCGCGCACCTGCGCGCTCAACGCCCTGGCGGCGGTCAAGTCCGTGGCCGGCGACCTCGACCGGGTGAAGCGGGTCGTCAAGGTCGTCGGTTTCGTCGCCTCCGCCCCCGACTTCACCGGGCAGCCCGGGGTCGTCAACGGTGCGAGCGAGCTGCTGGGCCAGGTGCTCGGCGACGCCGGCGTCCACGCGCGCAGCGCGGTCGGCGTGGCGGTGCTCCCGCTGGACGCCCCCGTCGAGGTGGAGATCCAGGTCGAGCTGGAGCCCGCGGGCTGACGGCTCGCGGCCACCTGCCGGCGGTCCAGGGGGAGCGACCCCCCTGGACCCGGGGCGCCCCGGCGGGGGCGCCCTATCGAACATCCCCGCGTGAGCGCATAGCATCCGCCCCATGACCACCACGAACGGCCAGTGGTTCCCGCCGAGCTGGCCCGAGCGGATCCGGGCGCTCACCGAGGGCAGGCTGGAGCCCGTCGAACCCCGCCGGGCGGCCACCGTGCTGCTGCTGCGCGACACGGCGCGCGGCCCCGCGGTCCACATGCTGCGCAGGCGCGCCTCCATGGCGTTCGCCGCCGGCGCGTACGCGTACCCCGGGGGCGGTGTGGACCGGCGCGACGAACGCCCGGTCGCGTGGGCGGGACCGGCGCCGGAGCAGTGGGCGGGACGCCTGGGCGAGGGCCTGGGGCCGGCCGAGGCGCAGGCGATCGTGTGCGCCGCGGTGCGCGAGACGTTCGAGGAGTCGGGCGTGCTGCTGGCCGGCCCGGACGAGGGCTCGGTCGTCGACGACACCACCGGCGAGGAGTGGGAGGCGGACCGCCGCGCCCTGGTCTCCCGCGAGCTGTCCTTCGCGGACTTCCTGGCCCGCCGCTCCCTGGTGCTCCGCTCCGATCTGCTCGGCCCGTGGGCGCGCTGGATCACCCCGGAGTTCGAGGAGCGCCGCTACGACACCTGGTTCTTCCTCACCGCGCTGCCGCCCGGTCAGCGGACCCGCGACGTGTCGGGGGAGGCCGACCGCACGGCATGGCTGCGGCCCGAGGAGGCCGTCGCCGGCTACGACCGGGGCGAGATGGTCATGCTGCCGCCGACGATCGCGACCCTGCGCGGGCTGCTGCCGTACGACTCCGCCGAGGCGGCCCTCGCGGCGGCGGGGGAGGGCCGCCGGGACCTGGCACCGGTGCTGGCGCGGGCCGAACTCGTGGGCGGCGAGATCGTACTGAGCTGGCCCGGCCACGAGGAGTTCACCAAGCGCATGGGAGCGGGCGAATGACCTCGGCGCTGCCTCCGGGCAACCCCCGCGGCGCGGTCGGCGGCCGGGCCACCGAGCGGGCGCTGTGCGTGCTGGCCCCGAACCCCTCGCCGATGACCCTGGACGGCACCAACACCTGGATCGTCGCCGAGCCGGACTCCGACCTCGCCGTCGTCATCGACCCGGGCCCGCTCGACGAGGGGCACCTGAACGCGGTCGTCTCCACGGCCCACTCCCTCGGCAAGCGGATCGGCCTGACCCTGCTCACCCACGGCCACCCGGACCACGCCGAGGGCGCGGCCCGCTTCGCCGAGCTGACCGGCACGGCCGTGCGCGCCCTGGACCCGGCGCTGCGCCTGGGGGACGAGGGCCTGGGCGCGGGGGACGTCGTCACCACCGGCGGCCTGGAACTGCGCGTCGTGCCCACCCCCGGGCACACCGCGGACTCGCTGTCCTTCCACCTGCCGGCCGACCGGGCGGTGCTCACCGGCGACACCGTCCTCGGCCGCGGCACGACCGTCGTCGCCCACCCCGACGGCCGCCTCGGCGACTACCTCGACTCGCTGCGCCGGCTCCAGGCACTGGCCATGGACGGCGGTGTCACCACCGTCCTGCCCGGCCACGGGCCGGTGCTGGCCGACGCGCGCGGCGCGGTCGAGTTCTACCTCGCCCACCGCGCCCACCGCCTCGCCCAGGTCGAGACGGCCGTCGAAGGGGGGCGCACCACCCCGTCCGAGGTCGTCGCGCACGTGTACGCGGACGTGGACCGGGCGCTGTGGCCCGCGGCCGAGCTGTCGGTGCGCGCGCAGATGGACTACCTGCTGGAGCACGGGCTGATCTGACGCCGGTTGCCGCCGCTGCCCCCGCCGGCCCCGGTCAGCGCCAGTCGTACGCCTTGACCGGCGCGGTGGCCGCGGTGCTCGACGTGCTGACCCACAGCAGCCGCCTGCCGTGCACATGCAGCGTGTACGGCTCGTCCGACCCGGTGCGGCGGATGGAGCGGCGTGCCACCTCGCGCCCGGTCGCCGCGTCGAGCACGTAGGCCTGGGAGGAGAAACTCTCGTCGTAGTGGCGCACCATGACCACATGGCCCCGGTGGGGCGCGAGAGCGACGATGCCCCAGTGGTCCGAGGTCCACAGGTGGCGGCCCGTGGACAGGGAGAAGCCGGCGGGCCGGACGAGCGTCTCCTCCGGCGAGGGCTCGACGAACGCCAGCAGCGTGTCGCCGACGGCCGTGAACCGCCGGCGGCCGTCGTTGACGCCCCAGGGGGCCGTCCTGATCGTGCCGTGGCCGCCCGTCATCGGGATCTCGACGGCGGTGCCGCCGTCCTCGTCCAGACGCAGGAGACGGTGCGGGCCTCGGCGGCCCTCGCCCTCGACGGCCAGCAGCAGCGGATCCGCGCCGAGCAGGCCGACGGCGCCGACCGGGCCGTCGACGGGGAGCGGCTTCTTCCACAGCACCGCGCCGTCGGCCAGTGCGACCGTCAGGACGGTCGTGGTGTCCGAGTTCTCCGTCACCACGACGAGCCGCCCCCCTCCGGCCGCGATCCGCACCCCGTGGTCCTCCTCGTGCGGCACCGACCACATGTGCCGGCCCGTACGGGCGTCGTGGGCGACGACCTTCTCGCCCGTGGTGACCAGCGCGCACTCCCCCGACAGGGCGACGGTGCCGACGCGGAGCCCCGAGTCGTGGTGAGAGAGCCCGGAGAGGTTCAGCCGGGCCGACCACAGCCCCTTGCCGGAGGCGGTGTCCAGGGCGGTGACGCCGGCCTTCTCCGGACCTTCGGACGTGTCCGGCCAGTGGGCCAGGAGCACGACACCGCCGGTCGCCTCGTCGGCCACGGCGGACAGCACGTCGCGGCCGGGCACCTCCCAGGCCCAGCGCTGCTCGCCGGTGTCCGCGTCGAAGGCCCGCACCCGGTCGAAGGCGGCCCTGAGGACCAGTCCGCTGCCGCTGTCCAGCAGGCTTGCCAGCGCGCCGGCGTCGGCGCGGCCGTCGTGCGCCGCCTGCCACACCGGTTTCAGCGCGCGCAGTCGTTTCGCGGGCTTCCAGACGGTCTGCGGCGCCCTGTCCTCGTCCATGTGTCTCCCCACCCCGGCAGGCACAGCGGAACCCACCCCGGGGAAGCGTAAGGGGCGCCCACCATGGGTGGGCGCCCCTTACGGATGTACGGGTGTACGCGTCAGCGGGAGCGCTTGGCCAGCCGCTCGACGTCCAGCAGGATGACCGCGCGGGCCTCCAGGCGCAGCCAGCCGCGGCCCGCGAAGTCGGCGAGTGCCTTGTTCACGGTCTCCCGGGAGGCGCCGACCAGTTGGGCCAGCTCTTCCTGCGTCAGGTCGTGGACGACGTGGATGCCCTCCTCGGACTGCACGCCGAAGCGGCGCGACAGGTCCAGCAGCGCCTTGGCCACGCGGCCGGGCACGTCGGAGAAGACCAGGTCCGACATCACGTCGTTGGTGCGGCGCAGGCGGCGCGCGACGGCGCGCAGCAGGGCGGTGGAGACCTCGGGGCGGGCGTTGAGCCAGGGCTGCAGGTCGCCGTGGCCGAGACCCAGCAGCTTGACCTCGGTCAGCGCCGTGGCGGTGGCGGTGCGCGGGCCGGGGTCGAAGAGCGACAGCTCGCCGATCAGCTCGCCGGGGCCCACGACGGCGAGCATGTTCTCGCGGCCGTCGGGGGAGGTGCGGTGCAGCTTCACCTTGCCCTCGGTGACGACGTACAGCCGGTCGCCGGGTTCACCCTCATGGAACAGCGAGTCGCCGCGCGCGAGCGTGACCTCCGCCATCGAGGCGCGCAGTTCAGCGGCCTGCTCATCGTCGAGCGCCGCGAAAAGCGGTGCGCGCCGCAGAACGTCGTCCACGTGCTCTCTCCTTGTCGACATCGCTGGGTCGGTCCCCATCATGCCCGACAGTAAAACAGTGCGATCAATCACAAGTCTGTCTTATGTGCTCGCGGGAGAGCGCCCCGGGGGTCCTTTCGGGGGCCGGATCGCGGCAGTCCGGGGCGATTGTCGGTGCCGAGGCTTAGGCTGGCCGGGTGTCTGATACGCCGAGCGTGCGCAGGAAACAGCAGGGTGGAGGGGCCGGGAGGGTGAAGCCGGGCGTCGATTCAGCTCTGAGCGAACAGGCGCCCGTGAAGCCCGCCGGCGGCCGCGCGCGGGGTGCCCGCAAGCCCGAGTCGCGCCTGGCGATGGTGCGCCGGGCCCGCCGCATCAACCGCGAGCTCGCCGAGCTGTATCCCTACGCCCACCCCGAGCTCGACTTCGAGAACCCGTTCCAGCTCCTGGTGGCCACGGTGCTCTCGGCGCAGACCACCGACCTGAGGGTCAACCAGACCACCCCGCGGCTCTTCGGGACGTACCCGACGCCGGAGGACCTGGCGGCGGCCGACCCGGAGGAACTGGAGCAGCTGATCCGGCCCACAGGGTTCTTCCGTGCCAAGGCACGCTCGCTGCTCGGCCTGTCCGCGGCTCTGCGGGACCGCTTCGGCGGCGAGGTCCCCGGCCGGCTGGAGGACCTGGTCACCCTGCCCGGTGTCGGCCGCAAGACGGCCAACGTCGTCCTGGGCAACGCCTTCGGCGTCCCCGGCCTCACCGTCGACACCCACTTCGGCCGGCTCGCCCGCCGCTTCGGCTGGACCGCCTCCGAGGACCCGGAGAAGGTCGAGCAGGACGTCATGGCGATCTTCCCGAAGAGCGAGTGGACGATGGTGTCCCACCGGCTGATCTTCCACGGCCGCCGGATGTGCCACGCCCGCCGCCCGGCCTGCGGGGCCTGCCCGATCGCCCCGCTGTGCCCGTCGTACGGGGAGGGCGAGACCGACCCGGAGAAGGCGAAGAAGCTGCTGAAGTACGAGATGGGCGGTGCCCCGGGCCAGCGGCTGAAGCCGCCCCCCGGTTTCCCGGGCAAGGCGGCGCCCCCGCTGGAGGTGGAGTGACCGGAGCACGGCACGGCGTGAACGGCAGGGACGGGGTCGAGGACACCAGCGGCGTCAGCGGCGTCAACGGCGTAGAGGTGCGGCGCGACGGCCTGCCCGAGTGGCTGCAGCCGGTGGCCCGCGCGGCCGACGCGGTGCGGCCGGAGCAACTGAGCCGCTTCCTGCCGCCGGCCACCGGTGGCCGGGCCTCCGCCGTCCTCGTGCTCTTCGGCGAGGGGGCCGCGGGGGGACGCCCCGAACTGCTCCTGATGGAACGCGCCGCCTCCCTGCGCTCGCACGCCGGGCAGCCGTCCTTCCCCGGCGGTGCGCTCGACCCCGAGGACGGCGACCCGGAGGGCGCGGGACCGCTGCGGGCCGCGCTGCGCGAGGCGTGGGAGGAGACCGGCCTCGACCCGTCCGGAGTGCAGCTGTTCGGCGTGCTGCCGCGCCTGTACATCCCGGTGAGCGGCTTCGTGGTGACACCGGTGCTGGGCTGGTGGCACACCCCCAGCCCGGTGGGCGCGGTCGACCTGGCGGAGACCGCGCGGGTGTTCGCGGTGCCGGTCGACGAGCTGACCGACCCCGGCAACCGCGTCACGGTCAGGCACCCCAGCGGGTACCGCGGTCCGGCGTTCCAGGTCGGGGGCGCCCTGGTGTGGGGCTTCACGGCGGGCCTGATCGACCGGATTCTCCACTTCGCGGGCTGGGAGCGGCCTTGGGATCGGGCAAAGACGGTCCCGCTGGGTTGAGTGGCCATGAGACGGTGTGCGGGTGAATGTGCTGGACATCGTGCTGTTGCTGGCCGCCGTGTGGTTCGCGATCGTGGGCTACCGCCAGGGATTCATCGTCGGCGTGATGTCGGTGATCGGCTTCCTCGGCGGTGGACTGGTCGCGATCTACGTGCTGCCCGCGATCTGGAACGAGGTCACCGACAATTCCGCCCCGGGCACGGTCGCGGTGGTCGCCGCGGTGGTCCTGGTCATCGTGTGCGCCTCGGTCGGCCAGGCGTTCACCACACACCTGGGCAACAAGGTCCGCACCCACGTCAGCTGGTCCCCGGCGCGCGCCGTCGACGCCGTCGGCGGGGCCCTGGTCAACGTCCTGGCCATGCTGCTGGTCGCCTGGCTCATCGGCTCCGCCCTGGCCACGACCACCACGCTGCCGACCCTGGGCCGCGAGGTCCGCTCGTCCAAGGTGCTGCTGGGAGTGGCGCGGATCGTGCCGCAGGAGGCCAACACCTGGTTCGCCGACTTCAGTTCCGCCCTCGCGCAGAACGGACTCCCCCAGGTCTTCTCGCCGTTCGGCACCGAACCGATCACCGACGTTCCCGCGCCGGATCCCGCCCTCGCCGGGAGCCGGGTCGTCGGCGAGGCCCGGCGCAGCATCGTGAAGGTCGTGGGCACCGCGCCCAGCTGCGGCAAGGTACTGGAGGGCACCGGCTTCGTCTTCGCGCCGCACCGGGTGATGACCAACGCCCATGTCGTCGGCGGCGTCGACAACCCCACCGTGCAGATCGGCGGCGAGGGCCGGGTGTACGACGGAAAGGTCGTGCTCTACGACTGGCAGCGCGACATCGCCGTCATCGACGTCCCCGGGCTGGCGGCGCCTCCGCTCACCTTCACCGGCGGCGACGCCAAGTCCCGCGACGGCGCGATCGTGGCCGGCTTCCCGGAGAACGGCGGCTTCGACGTCCGGGCCGCCCGGGTGCGCGGCCGTATCTCGGCGACCGGCCCGGACATCTACCACCGCGGCACGGTCCACCGCGATGTCTACTCGCTGTTCACCCTCGTCCGGCAGGGCAACTCCGGTGGACCGCTGCTGACTCCCGACGGGCGGGTGTACGGCGTCGTGTTCGCCAAGTCGCTGGACGACGCGGACACCGGCTACGCCCTGACGGCCGACGAGGTCCGTGCCGACGTCCAGGCCGGACGTACGGCGGACCGGCAGGTCGACACGCAGGCGTGTGCCCTGTGAGAGTCCGTGCGGGCGGGGTGCGTCCGCCGGCGGCGGGGGAGTTCGTCAGCCGCTGCGGGTGTGCCGCAGGCGGGCGCCGACCCACCGGGCCCGTCGCCTGAGGATGTGGGGGATGCCGAGCCCCGAGTGGCCCGGCCGGTGGTCCGGGGCCGTGGTCCCGGTGATGATGCGCGCTCCGTTGGCGCGGCGATCGCGTGACACGTCACGGTAGTCGTGCGTCCAGCCCATACCGAGCTGTCTGCCCGGGGTCCAAGGTCCGTAATCGCCCGTGGGTCCATCAATTGGCCTATGCGCCCGGCATTTGGCTGATGGTCATATGGGATTAACGGTCGTGGATCAACGGTGCCGGATCAACGCTGCGGGATCAACGATCGGGCTCGGGGTCCTTGAGCCAGTTGATGAGCTCCGCGGAGAACGCCGCCGGGTCCTCCTCGTGCGGGAAGTGCCCGAGGCCGTCGAACAGCCGCCAGCGGTAGGGCGCCTCGACGTACTCGCCGCTGCCGGCGGCGTGCCGCGCGCGCATCGCCGGGTCGAGCGAGCCGTGCAGATGCAGTGTGGGCACCCGTACCGGGCGCTTCATCCGGCGGTTGAACTGGAAGCCGTCCACCCGGGCCAGCGAGCGCACCATCCAGCGGTAGGGCTCGATCGAGCAGTGCGCCGTGGACGGGATGCTCATCGCGCGCCGGTAGACCTCGACGACCTCGTCGTCCGGCACCCGCGGCCCGGACCAGTCCCTCAGCAACTGCCCCACGAGCGCGGCGTCGTCCGCGACCAGCCGGCGCTCGGGGATCCACGGCCGCTGGAAGCCCCACACGTACGCCCCCGCCGCGCTGTGCCGCAGGTCCGACAGCATCGCCGTGCGCCAGCGCCGCGGATGGGGCATCGAGCTGACGGCCAGTCGGCGCACCAGCTTGGGCCGCATCGCCGCCGCCGTCCACGCCAGGTAACCGCCGAGGTCGTGGCCGACCAGCGCGGCGTCCGGCTCGCCGAGCGAGCGGATCACGCCGGTCACGTCGAGCGCCAGGTTCGCCGGGTCGTAGCCGCGCGGGGTGCGGTCGCTGCCGCCCACTCCGCGCAGGTCCATCGCGACCGCGCGGAAACCCGCGTCGGCCAGGGCGGTCAACTGGTCCCGCCAGGTCCACCAGAACTGCGGGAAGCCGTGCAGGAGCAGCACCAGCGGTCCGTCGCCGGCCTCGGCGATGTGGAAGCGCGCTCCGTTCGCCGCGACATCCCGGTGGGTCCAGGGCCCGTCGATCCGTACCACCGAGGAACTGTCAGCGACCGTCATGCCCTGAGCGTGTCATACCTTGACCGCCGGCGTGTCCTCCGTTTCCGAAGGCCGCGGGTGCGGCTTGACGTTCTGGAGCACGGCCGCGGTCTCCTTGGCGGAGGCGATGCTGCGTTCCGGCTTCTTGATCTTCTTGAACTTCTGCATCGCCAGCAGGCCCAGCAGCCCGGCCAGCACCAGGAAGGCGCCGCCGACGATCAGGAACGACCAGGCGAGGCCCAGGCCCAGGTTGTGGATGCCGTAGGCGGCCGCGAAGCTCAGCACGGGCAGCGCGAACAGCGCGAGGACGCCGGCGGCCCCGACGGCGCCGCCGCCGATGCCGGCGCGCTTGGCGTCCTGCCGGAGTTCGGCCTTGGCGAGGGCGATCTCCTCGTGGATCAGCTCCGAGAGATCCGCCGTGGCCGCGGCGAAGAGCTGGCCGAGACTGCGGCCGCCGTTCGCGGTCACCGTCACCGCCACGGGCTTGTCCACGTCCGCTGGGCTCATCGCGTCCTCCGTCGTTCGTCGCTTTGTCGTGAAGTCATAACGGGCAACTGGGTTACACGGCTACCCCCTGATCATGCCCGACTCATCCTCGTCCGTGCCGCCGGAGCGCGCCACTTCCGCGAGCCTGCGGTGCTCGGCCGCCTTCGCCTCGTGGATCGCCGCCATGCGCAGATGGAACTCCGGGTTGCCCCATTCGTAGATGTCGGGGATGCCGTCCAGGTCGGTGTCGCGCTCCTCGTCCTCGCACATGCGGCGGTACTTGTTGTCGCGCAGCTTCAGCAGGACGGCGGCGGACGCGGCCGCTGTGCACGAGCCCACCAGGACCGCCGCCTTGACCTCCGGCATCAGCACCTCGTTGCCCGCGAAGGCCAGCTCGCCGATGAGCAGCGAGACCGTGAAGCCGATCCCGGCGAGCGCGGCCACGGCCAGCACGTCGGCCCATGCGAGGTCGGGATTGAGCTCGGCTCTCGTGAAACGCGCCGCCAGCCAGGTGCCGCCGAAGACGCCCACGGTCTTGCCGACGACCAGGCCGAGCACCACCCCCAGCGTCTCCGGACGGGTGAAGACCTGCCCGAGCGCTCCCCCGGTGACCGGCACCCCGGCCGAGAAGAGCGCGAACAGCGGCACCGCGAGCCCGGCCGACACCGGCCGCACCAGGTGCTCGATCCGCTCTCCCGGCGACACCTTCTCGCCCTCGCGGTGGTGGCAGCGCAGCATCAGGCCCATCGCCACGCCCGCGACGGTGGCGTGCACCCCACTGGCGTGCATCAGCCCCCAGTTGACCAGGGCCAGCGGTACGTAGACGTACCAGCCGCGGACCTCCTTGCGCAGCAGCAGCCAGAACAGGACAAGACCGGCGAAGGCCAGGCCCAGCGCCGCGAAGTCGATGCCGCTGGTGAAGAAGACCGCGATGATCAGGATCGCGAGGAGGTCGTCCACGACGGCGAGCGTGAGCAGGAAGGCGCGCAGCGCCGAGGGCAGCGAGGTGCCGAGCACCGCCAGCACGGCGAGCGCGAAGGCGATGTCCGTCGCCGTCGGCACCGCCCAGCCCTGCAGCGAGCCCCCGCCCGCCGTGTTGACCACGGCGTACACGGCCGCGGGCACCGCCATCCCGCAGACGGCGGCGATCACGGGCAGCGCCGCGGCGGAAGGGGTCCGCAGCTCACCCACGACCAGTTCGCGCTTGAGCTCGATGCCCGCGACGAAGAAGAAGACCGCCAGCAGCCCGTCCGCCGCCCAGTGGGATACCGACAGGTCCAGGTGCAGCGCGGCGGGGCCGAAGTGGTGGCCGACGGTTGCGGTGTACGAGGCGCTCACCGGGCTGTTCGCCCAGACCAGTGCCGCCACGGCGGCCAGGAGCAGCAGCATGCCGCCGACGGTCTCCGCGCGCAGCGCGTCGGCGACGTAGTTCCGCTCCAGGAGCGGCACACGCCCCAGGAAGACGGAGCGGCGGCGGGTGGACGCGTTCACGGGTGGACCTCCGGTCGGGTGCGGCAACGGCTGTTCACCTCGCCGACCAGACTTCCCGGCACGCCCTGTTCTCTGTCGCGGTTCCAACGCCCTCCACCGTAACGGGCGGGGCGGCCGGGTCGTTCGGGCCCTTTTCACCTTACGGACACAGCGGCGGGGGCGCAGGACGCGCCCGGACGGACGAAAGGCCCCCGAAGGGGCCCGTCGTCCGTGCCGCGGGGTGTGCTCAGTCCTCGCCGGGGGCGGAGGGGAGCTTGGCCTGGATGAGGTCCATGACCGTGGAGTCCGTCAGCGTCGTCACGTCCCCGAGCCGGCGGTTCTCGGCGACGTCCCGCAGCAGACGGCGCATGATCTTGCCGGAGCGGGTCTTCGGCAGCTCCGCCACCGTGAGGATCCGCTTCGGCTTGGCGATAGGGCCGAGCGTCCTGGCCACGTGGTCGCGCAGCTGGGCGATCAGCTCGTCGCCGTCGTCGCCCAGGGCGGCGCCGCGCAGGATCACGAACGCGACGATCGCCTGGCCGGTGGTGTCGTCGGCGGCGCCGACGACGGCGGCCTCGGCGACCTTCGGGTGCGAGACGAGCGCCGACTCGACCTCGGTGGTGGAGATGTTGTGGCCGGACACCAGCATCACGTCGTCGACCCGGCCCAGCAGCCAGATGTCGCCGTCGTCGTCCTTCTTGGCGCCGTCGCCGGCGAAGTAGCGGCCCTCGAAGCGGGACCAGTAGGTGTCCAGGTAGCGCTGGTCGTCACCCCAGATGGTGCGGAGCATCGACGGCCACGGCTCGGTCAGGACGAGGTAGCCGCCGGAGCCGTTGGGCACCTCGTTGGCCTCGTCGTCCACGACGGTGGCGGAGATGCCGGGCAGGGCGCGCTGCGCGGAGCCGGGCTTGGTCTCGGTCACGCCGGGGAGCGGGGAGATCATCATGGCGCCGGTCTCGGTCTGCCACCAGGTGTCCACGATCGGGCAGCGGCCGCCGCCGATGTGCTCGCGGTACCAGATCCACGCCTCGGGGTTGATCGGCTCGCCGACGCTGCCCAGCACCCGCAGCGACGACAGGTCGAACTTGGCGGGGATGTCGTCGCCCCACTTCATGAAGGTGCGGATCGCGGTGGGCGCCGTGTAGAGGATCGACACCCCGTACTTCTGGACGATCTCCCAGAAGCGGCCCTGGTGCGGCGTGTCGGGGGTGCCCTCGTACAGCACCTGGGTGGCGCCGTTGGCCAGCGGCCCGTACACGATGTACGAGTGGCCGGTCACCCAGCCGACATCGGCCGTGCACCAGTAGACGTCGGTCTCCGGCTTGAGGTCGAACACCGCGTGGTGGGTGTAGGCGGCCTGGGTCAGGTAGCCGCCGGAGGTGTGCAGGATGCCCTTCGGCTTCCCGGTCGTGCCGGAGGTGTAGAGGATGAACAGCGGGTGCTCGGCCTCGAAGGCCTCCGGGGTGTGCTCGGTGCTCTGCGCCTCCAGGGCCTCGTGCCACCACACGTCGCGGCCCTCGTTCCAGGCCACCTCCTGGCCGGTGCGGCGCACGACCAGCACCTTGCTCACGCTCTCGGTGCGGTCGACGGCGTCGTCCACGGCGGGCTTGAGCGCCGAGGGCTTGCCGCGGCGGTAACCGCCGTCGGCGGTGATGACCAGCTTCGCGTCCGCGTCCTGGATACGGGCGGCCAGGGCGTCGGCCGAGAAGCCGCCGAAGACCACCGAGTGCGCGGCGCCGATGCGGGCGCACGCCAGCATCGCCACGACGGTCTCGGGGATCATCGGCATGTAGACCGCCACCCGGTCGCCGGACCGGACGCCGAGCTCGGTGAGGGCGTTGGCCGCCCGGCTGACCTCGTCCTTCAGTTCGGCGTAGGTGACGGCCCGGGTGTCGCCGGGCTCGCCCTCGAAGTGGAGGGCGACGCGGTCGCCGTTGCCGGCCTCCACGTGCCGGTCGACGCAGTTGTACGCCACGTTCAGCGTGCCGTCGGCGAACCACTTGGCGAACGGCGGGTTCGACCAGTCCAGCGTCTCGGTCGGCTCCTTCGCCCAGGCCAGCCGGCGGGCCTGCGCCGCCCAGAAGCCGAGCCGGTCCTCGCCCGCCTGCCGGTAGGCCTCCGCGGTGACATTGGCGCCGGCCGCCAGGCCGGCGGGCGGAGCGAACCGGCGCTCCTCCTTCAAAAGGTTGGCCAGGCTCTCGTTGCTCACGCCGTGCTCCTTCGCAGGGGTCCTCGTGTGTCCCAGGCCATAGCTCACCAGCACAGGGGCGGGATGACAAGGGTTCGCGGCGAATATTGGTTTAGACCTGTCATCGCGACGGCTCGACGGCCGGCACGGTCCGCGCGCACCCCGGCCCGCCGGCGGGCGGCCGGCGGGCCGGGGGACAGTGGGTGCGGCGGGGTCAGCGGACCGGGGCCGGTTCCTCCGGCCGTACGGCGGCGAACGTGCCGGTCCCGGCGTCGAGGACGTACGCCTGGGCCTCCGCGACGTGGAAGTACATCCCGTGCAGCTGCAGCGACCCCTCGGCCACCCTGCGGGCGACGCAGGCGTGCGCCATCAGGTGGTCGAGCTGCTGGACGACATTGACCAGGGAGAGCCGTTCGAGGTCGTCCGTCACCGGGCGGTCGGCGACCGCGACCTCGCCGCGCCCCAGCCGGCCGATCCGTTCCATCCGGGCCAGGCTCGGCCGTCCGTGCCGCAGCCAGCGCGCCAGCGGGGTCTGCGCGCCCGGATCCCGGCCCGCCCCGCCGAGCAGCGCCTGCATCGCGCCGCAGCCGGAGTGGCCGCACACGGTGATGCTGCCGACCTTCAGCACCTCCACCGCATATTCGATGGCCGCGCCGACCGAGTCGCACGAGGCGTCGTCACCGGGCGGCGGCATGAGGTTGCCCACGTTGCGCACGGTGAACAGGTCGCCGGGGCCACTGGAGGTGATCATGCTGGTGACCAGGCGGGAGTCGGCACAGGTGAGGAAGAGCTGGGTGGGCCGCTGCCCCTCCCGGGCGAGCCGCGCCAGCTCCTCCCTGACCAGCGGGGCCGTGTTGCGCTGGAAGGCGCTGAGCCCGCCGACCAGCTGCCCGGCCCCTCCCGTCCCGGCGCCCGGCTTGGTGCAGTGGTGGTTGCGCCACGGGGTCCACGGGCGGCACGCGTGCGTCGTCGCCGGGACCGTGATCGGCGCGCCGGTGCGGCCGGTCAGCGTCGCCCAACCGCCGCGTGCCCGGTGCGCCTCGCACCAGTGGTGCAGGCTCTCGTACGCGGCGTGGTCCATGAAGGAGCCGTCCAGCGTGACCACCGCGTTTGCCCCGTCCGGCACCTCCGCCAGCGCCCGGGTCAGCCGGGGCACCGCCAGGAACGTCAACTGACCCCGTACGTGGACCCGGTGGATACCGGACTCCTCCAGGACCGTGATCCGGGTGTGGGTCAGCCGCCGCAGCGACAGGAAGACCGCCACCACGATGCCGGTCGTGACGCCCGCGAGGACGCCGAAGGCGACGACCGCGACCAGCGTGGCCGCGTACGCCGGGAACTCCCGGTGCCGCTGCACATGCCTGATGTGCGCGAAGCTCACCATCTTCACGCCGACCACCATCACCAGCGCGGCGAGCGCGGCCAGCGGGATCAGCTCCAGCACCCCGGCCAGCAGACCGGCGCACACCAGGACCCACACGCCGTGCAGCACCGTGGCCCGGCGGGTGCGCGCGCCCGCGGCGACGTTCGCCGAGCCGCGGATCGCCCCGCCGGCGATCGGCAGCCCGCCGAGCAGTCCGGAGACGACGTTCGAGGCGCCCTGACCGAGCAGTTCGCGGTTCAGGTCGGCGCGGCCGCCGGTGCCGTCGCCCGGTTCGCCGCGGCCCGTGCGCAGCTTGTCGATCGCCACGGCGGACAGCAGCGACTCCATGCTGGCCACCAGCGTGACCGTCAGGACGGCGGCGGCGATGCCGGCGACGGGCCCGTGCGGGAGGCCCGGCAGTGCCACCGCGTGCAGCGCGGGGAGCTCCACCCGCGGCAGCGCGATCGGCACGCCGACCGCCGTCGCCGCCGCGATGGCGGCCAGCGGCGCCGGAAGGGCCGAACGCAGCGCCCGTCCCGGCCTGCCCGGCAGCCGTGGCCACAGGACGAGGACGGCCACGGTCACCGCCCCGACGAGCAGCGCCCCGAGGTGCGGCGCGGCCAACTGCCGTGGAAGCGCGGCCAGATTGGCCAGGGCCGAGCTGTCCGGTTGCCCGCCGAGGGCGACATGGAGCTGGGCGATGGCGATGGCGGCGCCGATGCCGGCCAGCATCCCGTGCACGATCGCGGGGCTGACGGCGAGTGCCGCGCGGGCCACGCGCACCGCCCCGAGAGCGAGTTGGCAGACGCCGGCGAGCACGGTGATGGCGCAGGTGGTGCGCCAGCCGTAGCGGTGGACGAGGTCGGCGGTGACCACGACCAGGCTGGTGGCGGCGCCACTGACCTGGAGCGGGGCGCCGCCGAGCAGGCCGGCGACGATGCCGCCCACCGCCGCCGCGACCAGTCCGGCCTGGAGCGGGGCGCCGGTGGCCAGGGCGATGCCCAGCGACAGCGGGACGGCGATCAGGAAGACGGCGACCGAGGCGGACAGATCGTGCCGCCACGCGGCGGGACCGCCGTCACGGCCCCCCGGCGGCTGGGGGTGCGGCCCGGGGGCTCGCGGTGGTTCCTTCCCGGAGCCCTGCGGGCGGCGGGGACGGCCGGGCGGCTGGGCTTTCGGCTGGTGTGTGGGGTGCATGTTCCCGTCTCCTCCGGGGCGGCGCGGCTGCGTGCGGCATGCGCGTACGCGGTCGTGGTCACGGCTGTGCGGCGGGTGCTGCGCACTGTGGTGCGCGGTGGTCCTGCTGCCGAACCCCGGGGTAACGGTGTCGACGGAATGTGACGGTCTCGTTACTCCCAAGAGTCGGTAAATGGAGAGTAATCCACACAAAAGGGCTTTGGATGAAGATTCGCCCGCATGGGTGAGCGATTACCTCGTGAGGGTGAGCCGTTCGTCCAGGACGAAGGCCGGGTCGACCTGCGCGGCCAGGTCGGTGCCGGTGCGCTCGTTGCCCCAGCTCTCGGCGTTCTTCAGGTGGAAGTGCACCATCTGGCGGGTGTAGCGCTCCCAGTCCCGCGACGCGTACGCGGCGTCCGCGGCCTCGTGCATGACCCTCAACGCGCGGCGGTTGGGCTCCTCCAGCGCCGCGAAGTACGGCGGACGGCCCTTCTCCAGGGCGCGCACCCAGTCGGAGTGGCCCACCGTCACCAGCAGGTCGTCGCCGGTCTCCGCCCGCAGGAACTCCAGGTCGTCCGGCCCCTGCACCTTGTTGCCGACGACCCGCAGCGCGACGCCGAAGTCGCGGGCGTACTCCTTGTACTGGCGGTAGACGGCGACGCCCTTGCGGGTCGGTTCGGCCACCAGGAAGGTCATGTCGAAGCGGGTGAACATCCCGGAGGCGAAGGAGTCGCTGCCGGCCGTCATGTCGACGACCACGTACTCGTCGCGGCCGTCCACCAGGTGGTTGAGGAACAGCTCCACCGCGCCGACCTTGGAGTGGTAGCAGGCCACGCCGAGGTCGGACTCGCTGAACGGGCCGGTGACCATCAGGCGCGCCTCGCCGCCTTCCAGTGACAGCGGGCGGGCGCAGGCGCCGTAGACCGGGTTGTCCTCGGTGACCCGCAGGAGACGCGAGCCGTGCCCCGGCGGCGTGGTCTTGATCATCGTCTGCGCGGAGGCGATCCGCGGATTGGCGCCGCGCAGGTACTCCTTGATCTCCGGCAGGTGCGCGCCCATCGCGGGGAAGGCGGCGGCCTCCTCCTCGTCGAGCCCGAGCGCCGGGCCGAGGTGCTGGTTGATGTCCGCGTCGACGGCGACCACGGGGACGCCGGCGGCGGAGAGGTGGCGGATGAAGAGGGAGGACAGGGTCGTCTTGCCACTGCCGCCCTTTCCGACGAAAGCGATCTTCATGTTCGATAAGCGTAGTGGCGGCCCTGCCGCGTTCCCGTGCGTTTCCCGTGTGTCACGCCGGGAGTTCACCCGTCGGTGGACGTGGCGGTTCCATGGAGGGGCCCCTCCGGGGACGCTCCGCGCATCCTTCGCATCCGCCGGGAGGCCTCCTGGCGATCTCCCGGCGGTCTCTCGGCGGTCTCTCGGCGGCCTCTGGGCGCCTCTCCCGGCGCGGGTGACGAACCCCACTCGCGCGCCGGTGCGCCGACCGGGGTGCGTAGGGTCGTACTCATGGGTACGACAGCTGATCCGCTCGCCGTTCTCGGCTCGCTCCCCGGAGTCGCCGATTCCGTGGCCCTCGTGCGCAAGGCCGTGGACCAGGCCTACGGGCACCGGGTGATGCGCCGCCGCTCCGACGAGGTGGCCTCCGAGGCCGCACTGCGCGGGGCCCGCGGCTCGGCCGCGCTCGCCGGTGCCGACTGGGCGCTGGAAGAGGTCCGCCGGCGCAGCGACTTCTCGATCGACGGCGAATCGCGCACCGTCGGCGCCGCGCTGCGGCTGACCGCCGAGTCCGGCCAACTGCTCGGCGTCTGGCGGCAGTCGCCGCTGCAGGCGCTGGCCCGGCTGCACCTCGTCGCGGCCGGAGGCGCCGTCCCGGACGAGACCGTCGGCAGGCCGCGGCTGGCCGGGGAACCGGTCGACGAGCCCCTGCTGCAGGCGGCGGAGTTCCCGTTGCCCGATTCCTCCGAGGTCGTGGCCCGGCTCGACGGCCTCGCCGAACTGCTGCTCGCGGGCAGCGAGGCGCCCGCGCTCGTCGTCGCGGCCGTCGTGCACGGCGAGCTGCTCTGCCTGCGCCCCTTCGGCACCTGCAACGGGCCGCTGGCGCGCGCCGCACAGCGCGTCGTGCTGGTCGGCAGCGGTCTCGACCCCAAGTCGATCTGCCCCGCCGAGGTCGGCCACGCCGAGCTGGGCCGCGCCGAGTACCTCAAGGCGCTGCGCGGCTACCTCTCCGGCACCCCCGACGGCATGGCCGCGTGGATCGCGCACTGCGGCCAGGCGCTGGGGCTGGGTGTCCGGGAGAGCGTGGCCGTCTGCGAGGCGCTGCAGCGCGGCGCGGCCTGACCGGGACGCCGAGAACGAAGTTGCGGCGGCACCCTGAGGTGCCGCCGCTGGCATGATCGTCGAGTTACCAAGCGTGCACGATGTCTGCCCATCAGGTCGGGGTCTTTGCCCGTCACCTGGTGCGGCCGGCCCGGTCAGCGGGTCTGCGTCGCGTGGGTACCCGGTGGTCATGCTCGGTCCGTGGGGCCTGATACGACGGGGTTCCTCTCGGATGTCCGTGGTCACGCGGGCCTTACGACCTTTTTACTGCACCCGCGGAGGAACCGGAAGTCCTCACCGCACTTCTTTGCATACCGGGACGACCGGGGTGATCCATGCCAAACGGGCAGGTGGTGGGGGTGGGGCCGCGGGGCTCGGTGGTGCGCGGGCGCGGGCGGTGCCCGCATGTCGGCGTGGCTGCTCGGCGGCGTGCCGACGGGCGGGGGTCAGGCCGTACGGCGGCGCCGGGTGGCGTACCAGACCAGGCCGGCGGTCGCCGCGGCCGCGCCCACCGCGGCGAGCGCCAGGGCGGGGCCGGTCGGGATCGCCAGCGACGGCACCCTCTGGTGCAGGCGCACCGGGCGGCTGAAGGTGAGGACCGGCCACTCGCGCGACACCGCCTCGCGGCGCAGACCGCGGTCGGGGTTGACGGCGTAGGGGTGCCCCACCGTCTCCAGCATGGGGATGTCGGTGACGGAGTCGCTGTAGGCGAAGGACCGCTCCAGGTCGTAACCCTCGGACTCGGCCAGCCGGGCGATCGCCTCCGCCTTGGCCGGGCCGTAGACGTAGTGGTCGATCCGGCCGGTGTAGCGGCCGTCCTCCACCGTCATCCGGGTCGCGACCACGTGGTCGGCGCCCAGCATCTCGCCGATCGGTTCGACGACCTCGGCGCCCGAGGCGCTGACGATGACGACGTCGCGGCCGGCGAGGTGGTGCTCCTCGATGAGGGAGGCCGCCTCGTCGTAGATGATCGGGTCGATGAGGTCGTGGAGGGTTTCGGCCACGATCTCCCGGACCTGCTGCACATTCCAGCCACGGCAGAGGTCGGAGAGGTACTTTCGCATCCCCTCCATCTGGTCGTGGTCCGCGCCGCCGAGCAGATACACGAACTGGGCGTACGCGGTCCGCAGCACGGCGCGCCGGTTGATGAGGCCGCCTTGATAGAAGGGCCTGCTGAACGCCAAGGTGCTCGACTTGGCGATCACCGTCTTGTCGAGGTCGAAGAACGCGGCGGTACGCGGCGACAGGTGGTTTTCCACGAGGACGAGCATAGGGACCCACCATTCGGCGTAAGCTCGAGCGCGTGGGTTTGCCTGAGAAGGCCTTCGGGTACACCATGGAAGTCACGGATCGTTCGCGACCGTGCTAACCCGGTCTGGCTCCTCCCCCCCCCGAGTCGGACCGTGGGGACGACCCCCGCTCTCCCCCCCGGCGGGGGTCGTCGCATGTCCGGGGACACTTTCAGCGCTGAGGCCCGGGTGGCCCCGCTCCGTTTTCCGCACTCCACCGCCGTCGGCGGGCGGATCCCTTCATGCTGCGTGATCGTCACTTTGCGTGACGCATTGTCATCGCTGCGAATCCGGTGCGCCGTCCAGGGGAAGTGGCCGAACTCACCCGCACGGGTGGCGGAGATATCCACAACCCCTGAGTTATCCACCGATTCCGATCAAGATCAACAACTTTCGCCAACTCGCGCGACTCTGGCCGTAAATGGTGCGCCGGAGATGTGCTCGGCGCTTATGCCCGGTGCCGTTGAGGCGGGCCGGAACGAGCGAGGAGTGCGGGTAGGTCATGGTCGATTCAATCAAAGCTGGGACAAAGGGAACGCGGGACGATAATCGGGCGAACGGAAGGCTGTCAGCAAGGCCACCCGGAGCGCCTCCGGGCCCGGCGCCCGGAACGCGACGGGGGGCGAGGGCGGGCGGCGCGCCTCCCGGTGAGCCGGGGCACGGCAGCCCTCGGCCGCCCACCGGGCCGGGCGACGGCACAGGGCCGCTGATCGTCACCGAGGACGGCGAGCTGCTGGACGACCTGCTGCGGCTGTGCGCGGCGGCGGGCGCCGAGCCCGAGGTGGTCTTCGGCGCGCCGCCGGGGCCGCGGAGCTGGGAGCGTGCTCCGCTGGTGCTGGTGGGTACCGCCGACACCCGGCGGCTGTCGGGCACGGTCCGGCGTCGCGGTGTGCTCCTGGTGGGACGCGATCTCGACGACCCCGATGTCTGGCGGCGCGCGGTGGACGTGGGCGCCGACCACGTCGCCTTCCTGCCCGACGCCGAGTCCTGGCTGACCGACCGGATCGCCGACGCGGCGGAGGGCGTCGGCGACCCGGCCCTCACGATCGGGGTCGTCGGCGGCAGCGGAGGCGCCGGAGCCAGCACGCTGGCGTGCGCGATGGCCGTCACGGCGGCGCGCACCGGGCGGCGCACGGTGCTCGTCGACGCCGACCCGCTCGGCGGCGGTCTGGACGTGCTGCTCGGTGCGGAGAGGGTGGCCGGTCTGCGCTGGCCGGACCTCGCCGAGTCCCGGGGCCGGGTCAACAGCGGCGCTCTGGAGGAGGCACTGCCGCGGGCGCACGCCCTGAGCGTGCTGAGCTGGGACCGCGGGGACACGGTGGTCGTTCCGCCGCAGGCGATGCGGTCGGTCATGGGCGCCGCCCGGCGGCGTGGCGGAGTGGTCGTGGTGGATCTGCCGCGGCGCATGGACGAGGCCGTGACCGAGGCGCTGGCGCAGACGGACGTGGGCCTGCTGGTCGTGCCCGCGGAGCTGCGGGCCGTGGCGGCGGCGGGCCGGGTCGCCTCCCGGACGGGCATGGTGCTGCGGGACCTGAGGGTCGTCGTCCGCGGACCGTTCTCCTCCGGGCTGACCGACGAGGCCGTCGCCGACCTGGTGGGCCTGCCCCTGGCGGGTGAGCTGCCGGCCGAGCCCGGGCTGCCCGCGTCCCTGGACGGGGGCGAACCGCCCGGGGGCGGCGTGCGCGGACCGCTCGCCCGTTTCTGCACCGCGTTCCTCGCGGCCGCCCTGCCGAGCGGCGGGAGTGTGACCGCGTGAGCGCCGGGATGATGGCCCCCGGACTGCTGGACGCCGTGCGGCTGCGGCTCGCCGCCGCCGGGGACGAACCGACCCCGGCAGGCGTGGCCGCCGCCCTGCGGGCGCAGGGCCGGTTGCTCGGGGACACCGAAGTCCTCGACGTGGTGGCCGCGTTGCGCTCGGAGATGGTCGGGGCCGGTCCGCTGGAGTCACTGCTCGCCGAGCCCGATGTCACCGATGTGCTGGTCAACGGACCGGACGAGGTCTGGGTCGACCGCGGCGCGGGACTGGAGCGCACGGGCGTGCGTTTCGCGGACGCGCTCGCGGTGCGCCGGCTGGCGCAGCGCCTCGCCACCGCCGCGGGGCGCCGGCTGGACGACGCCCGCCCCTGGGTGGACGCCCGGCTGCCGGACGGCACCCGGCTGCACGCCGTACTGCCGCCGGTGGTGGTCGGTGCTCCCTGTCTGTCGCTGCGCGTCGTGCGCACCCGCGCCTTCGCCCTGGAGGAACTCGTGGCCGCGGGCAGCATGGACCGCGGCACGGCGGCACTGCTGCGGGCGGTGCTCGACGCCCGCCTGTCCTTCCTCGTCTCCGGGGGCACCGGTTCGGGCAAGACGACTCTGCTGAGCTGCCTGCTCGGCCTGGTCGACCCGGCTGAACGCGTCGTCCTCGCCGAGGACTCGGCCGAGCTGCGGCCACGGCATCCGCACGTCGTACGGCTGGAGACCAGGCCCGCCAACCAGGAGGGCGCCGGGCTGGTCACGCTGCGGGACCTGGTTCGGCAGGCCCTGCGGATGCGGCCGGACCGGCTGGTCGTGGGTGAGGTGCGCGGGCCCGAAGTGCTCGATCTGCTCAGCGCGTTGAACACCGGGCACGAAGGAGGCTGCGGCACAGTCCACGCCAACGCCGCCTGCGACGTCCCGGCGCGGCTGGAGGCGCTGGGCGCCGTGGCCGGACTGGACCGGGCCGCGCTGCACAGCCAGTTGGCCGCCGCCTTGTCGGTGGTCGTGCATCTGGTCCGGGACCGCTCGGGGCGGCGCAGGGTCGCCGAGGTCCATGTGCTGGAGCGCGGCGCGGACGGCATCGTCGGCACCGTTCCCGCCCTCCGGGACGGCGAACGAGGCCCCGGCTGGGCGCGGTTGGCGACGCTGTGCGAGCGGGGTGCGGCATGAACGCCGTGGTGTTCGGCGCCGTGCTGTGCGCGGGCGTGGCGGCGTGGGTGCTCTGCGCGCGGGACGAGGCGGTGCGCCGGGCGCGAACGCTCCTGGTGGGCCCCTGGGGGCCGCCGGGGCCGGGGTGCGGGGTTCCGGGGCTGCGGAGGCTGGACGTGCGCGTCCAGGCCCTTCTGGAGCCGTTCCGGGTCCGTTTCGGATGGCGGCTCGGGCGTGAACTGCTGTGCCTACCAGCGGGGTTGGTGCTCTCGGTGCCCGCCCACTCGGCGGTGCCCGCGGTGCTGGCGGCCGGCGCGGTGCCTCTCGTGGGGCGGTGGTTGCGCGGGCGGGAGTCGCGGGCGTTGGCGGAGGAGCGGGCGCTGGCCGCAGGGGCGTTGTGCTCGGCCGTCGCCGGCGATCTGCGGGCCGGGCTGGCGCCGCAGGGCGCGCTGGCCGGGGCGCTGCTGCGGGAGGGCTGGCCGGGCAGGCCCGCCCTCGCCGACGCCGCGTTGCCGTTGCTGGCCGCCGCGCGCTTCGGTGGTGATGTGCCGGCGGCACTGCGGACGGCCGCCCGTCTCGACGGCGCACAGGGGCTGGCCGGGGTGGCCGCGTGCTGGCAGGTCGCGGTGGACGGCGGCGCGGGCCTCGCGGACGGCTTGGACCGGATTGCCGCGGCCCTGCGCTCGGAGCGCGACCAACGGGAGGATCTGCGAACCCAGTTGGCCGCGCCCCGCTCCACGGTGCTGATGCTCGCGCTGCTGCCGTTGTTCGGGCTGGTGCTGGGCGCCGGGCTGGGCGCGGACCCGGTGGGAACGCTGCTGCGCACCCCGTTCGGGCTGGGCTGCCTCGCCGCGGGCGGATTGCTGGAGTGGGCCGGGCTGGCCTGGACCGCGCGGATCGTGCGGACGGCGGAGGCGTCATGAACGGCGAGCTCGTCCACAGGCTGGGGATCGTCGGGGCGCTCGTGGCCGCCGCCCTGTGCACGGCGGGGGCACTGGCCGCGTCCCGCCGCGAGAGAGCGGCCCGGCGCCGGGGCCGGCAGCTCCTGGGCGCCCCTGCCCGCCATGCCCGCACCCGGGCACGGCCGCGGCTGAGCGCCGTGCGTGCGTGGGGGCCGGTCGCCGGTGTCGCCTTGGGCTCCTTCGCACTGGTCGGCGGCCTGCCTGGCTGCCTTGCCGGGCTCGCCGCGGCGTACGGGATGCGGCGGTGGCAGCGCCGGCCGCGTGCCGGCGGCGACGCGGACCCGCGCCGTGCGGAACGGCAGCTTCCGCTGGCCGCCGATCTGCTCGCCGCCTGCGTGGCGGCCGGGGCCGGTCCACGCGAGGCCGCCGAGGCGGTCGGGCCGTCCCTGGGCGGACCCCTCGGCGAGGCCTTGACCCGGGCCGCCGCCGAACTCCGGCTGGGCGGCGACCCGGCCGAGTGCTGGGCCCGGCTGGACCGGCTCGGCTGCCGGGAACTGGCGCGCTGCATGGAGCGTGCCGCGACGACGGGCGTGCCTCCGGTCGAGGAGATCTCGCGGCTCGCCGCCGGCTGCCGCGCCGCGCACGCCCGCTCGGGGCTCGCCCGGGCACGGCGCGCCGGAGTGCTGATCACAGCCCCGCTGGGGCTGTGCTTCCTGCCGGCCTTCCTCCTCGTGGGGGTCGCGCCGGTGGTCATGGGACTGGCGGGGGCGATCCTCGCCGACGCAACGATCTGAGGGGGAGTCATGCGACTTCTGAGGAAGCTGGCAGGCCGGTGCAGGACCGGCGAGAGCGGGATGACGACAGCCGAGTACGCGGTCGGCACCCTGGCCGCGTGCGGCTTCGCCGCCGTGCTCTACAAGGTGGTCACCTCCGGCGCGGTGAGCTCCGCGCTCGGCGGCCTGATCAAGCGGGCCCTCGATGTGGCGTTCTAGGCGGCCCCGGGACGGCGGTTATGTCACCGCCGAGGCCGCCGTCGTCATCCCGTCGCTGGTGCTCCTGACGGCGATGCTGCTGTGGGGGCTCGCGGCCGCCGCCGCGCAGATCCGGTGCGTGGACGCCGCGCGGGCCGGGGCCCGCGCGGCGGCCCGCGACGAACCGGAGGGCGCCGTGCTGGCGGCCGTCCGCTCCGCGGCACCCGCCGGGGCCGGCGTCGCGGTCCGGCGAGTCGACGGCCTGGTCCGGGTGACCGTCGAGGCCCGTTCGCTCTCCCTGACCCTCCACGGCGAGGCGGTCGCCGCCGTGGAGGGTCAGGGAGAGCAGGAAGGCCAGGAGGGGCAGCAGGAGACCGCCCCGCGGCCGGGGGAGGCGTCGTGAGTCCCCGGGGCGACCGGGGCTCGGCCACGGTGTGGGCGGCGCTGCTGGGCGCCGTCCTGGTCCTCGCGGCCTGCGCGGTGCTCGCCGTCGGGGCCGCGATCACCGCCCGGCACCGTGCCGGGGCCGCCGCGGACCTCGCCGCCCTCGCCGCGGCCGACCACGCCCTGCACGGCGGCGAGGCGGCCTGCGCGCTGGCCGGGAAGGTGGCCGCGGCGCAGCACGCCCGGCTGGTGCGCTGCGCGGTGACCGGCGAGATCGCCGACGTCACGGCGGCCGTGGGGCCCGCCGAGGTCCGTTCCCGGGCCGGGCCTCAGGACCCGGCGGGCGGCTCTTCGCCGGCGTCGCGGCCGTCGTCGGGGGCGGTGGCCAGGAGCACGTCCAGGACGCGCACCGCGGCCGCCTTGTCCAGGGGCTCGTTGCCGTTGCCGCATTTAGGTGACTGCACGCACGAGGGGCAGCCGAACTCGCACTCGCAGGACGCGATCGCCTCACGGGTCGCGGTCAGCCAGGTCCGGGCGGTGTGGAAGGCGCGTTCGGCGAAGCCCGCGCCGCCGGGGTGGCCGTCGTAGACGAAGACGGTGGGCAGCCCGGTGTCCGGGTGCAGCGGTACGGAGACACCCCCGATGTCCCAGCGGTCGCAGGTGGCGAAGAGCGGCAGCAGACCGATCGAGGCGTGCTCGGCGGCGTGCAGGGCGCCGGGCAGCTCCTCGGGGTGGACGGCGGCCGCGTCCAGCTGATCGTCGGTGAGGGTCCACCACACGGCGCGGGTGCGCAGTGTCCGGGGCGGCAGGTCGAGCTTGTTCTCGCCCATGACCTCGCCGGTGATCAGCCGGCGGCGGAGGAAGGAGACCACCTGATGGGTGACCTCGACGGAGCCGAAGTGGAGGCGGGCCTCGCCCCACTCCTCCACCAGGTCCTCGTCGAGCACGGAGATCGAGGTGGTGTCACGGGCCATCGTCGAATAAGGCGGGTCGGCCTGCTGCACCAGCGCGACCGACTCCTCCAGGTCCAGTTCGCGGACCAGGTAGGTGCGGCCCTGGTGCAGGTGCACCGCGCCCTGGTGGACGGTGGTGTGCGCGGCGCCCGCGTCGACCGTGCCCAGCAGGCGCCCGGTGCCGTCCTCGACGACCTGGACGGGCTTGCCGCCCTCGCCCCGGATGTCGGTGAGGTCCACGGCCCGCTCCCGGCGCGTCCAGTACCACCCGCCGGCCCGGCGCCGCAGCAGCCCGCGGCGCTCCAGCTGGGGCAGCAGCACGGCCGCCTCGGGGCCGAAGAGTTCCAGGTCGGCCTCGGTCAGCGGGAGCTCCGCGGCGGCGGCGCACAGGTGCGGGGCCAGGACGTAGGGGTTGTCCGGGTCGAGCACGGTCGATTCCACCGGACGGCGGAAGAGGGCGTCCGGGTGGTGGACCAGATACGTGTCCAGGGGGTCGTCACGGGCGATCAGCACCGCCAGGGCGCCCTGGCCGGCGCGCCCCGCCCGGCCCGCCTGCTGCCACAGGGACGCCCGCGTACCGGGGTACCCGGCCAGGAGCACGGCGTCGAGCCCGGAGACGTCCACACCCAGCTCCAGGGCCGAGGTGGACGCCAGTCCGAGCAGCCGTCCGGAGTGCAGCTCGCGTTCCAGGGCGCGCCGCTCGTGCGGCAGATATCCGCCGCGGTAGGCCGCGACACGCCGGGGCAGGGCGCGGTCGATCTCGGCGAGCCGTTCCTGGGCGATCACGGCGATCAGCTCGGCGGCGCGCCGGGAGCGGACGAAGGCCACCGTGCGCGTGCCGTCCAGCACGAGGTCGGTCAGCAGGTCGGCGGCCTCGGCGGTCGCCGTGCGCCGCACCGGCGCGCCGTGCTCGCCGCTCAGTTCGGTGAGCGGCGGCTCCCACAGCGCGAAGGCCAGTTCGCCGCGCGGTGACGCGTCCTCGGTGACCTCGGCCACCGGGACGCCGGTCAGCCGGGTGGCGGTCGCCCCGGGGTCGGCGGCGGTCGCCGACGCCAGGAGGAAGACCGGATCCGCCCCGTAGCGGGCGCAGACACGCCGGAGCCGGCGTATGACCTGGGCGACGTGCGAACCGAAGACGCCGCGGTAGGTGTGGCACTCGTCGATCACCACGTAGCGCAGCTGCTTGAGGAAGGAGGCCCAGCGGGAGTGGCCCGGGAGTATCCCCAGATGGAGCATGTCGGGGTTGGTCAGTACGTAGGTCGCGTACTGGCGGACCCACTCGCGTTCCTCGAAGGGCGTGTCGCCGTCGTAGACGGCCGCCCGGACGGCCTTGCTCAGCGGGGCCGCCAGATCGGCCACGGCGCGCCGCTGATCGGCCGCGAGGGCCTTGGTGGGGGCCAGGTAGAGCGCGGTGGCCCCGCGACCGTTCGGCGCCTCGGAGCCGTCCAGGAGGGCGCTGAGGACCGGCACGAGGTACGCCAGCGACTTCCCGGAGGCGGTCCCGGTGGACACCACGGCCGACCTGCCCGCGAGGGCGTGCGCGGCGACCTGGGCCTGGTGCTCCCAGGGCCGGGCGATGCCGGCCAGACGCACGGCGTCGATCACTTCCCCGCGGATCTGATCAGGCCAATCGGCATGGCGACCGACCCGCGGGGGCAAGTGCTCCGTATGGGTGATGCGCGCGGCTCTGCCCACCCCCGAGGCCAACCGCTCCAGGAGGGCGTGGGGGGAGGTCCGGCCGTGCGCCGACTGCGGAAGATGATCCTGAGCCATCGGCACTCAGTGTGTCACTGGCATGACGGACAATCGCCGTAAGGCGTCGTGCATGCCCGCTGGTAAGTGATTGAATGCCATCGCGGCTGCCGATCCATGGGGGGCGACCGCTCGATGCAAGGTGCTGGAGGATCCGTGGACCTGTCCCTGTCGACTCGAACCGTCGGCGACCGTACGGTCGTCGAGGTCGGCGGCGAGATTGATGTGTACACCGCACCCAAGCTGCGCGAGCAGCTGGTGGAACTCGTGAACGACGGTAGCTACCACCTGGTCGTGGACATGGAAGGCGTGGACTTCCTGGACTCGACCGGACTCGGTGTACTCGTCGGCGGGCTCAAGCGGGTTCGCGCGCATGAAGGCTCGCTGCGCCTGGTGTGCAACCAGGAGCGCATTCTCAAGATTTTCCGTATCACCGGTCTGACCAAGGTGTTTCCCATCCACACCTCGGTCGACGAGGCCGTCGCGGCCACCGATTGACGGCCGACGCCGGACCGCGGGGCACCGGGCGACGCCGACGCCCGGGCCCCAGTGTTGCTTGCCCACAGGCACGAGGGGGAGGCCATGCCCACCGTTGAACTGCTCTTCAGCGCACTGCCGGAGCACGTCCGCACCGCACGACTGGTGGCGGCTGCGGTGGCCCGCAGGGCAGGGGTGGACGAGGCCGTCCTCGACGAGGTCCGGCTCGCCGTCGGTGAGGCGTGCAGCCGGGCCGTCGGCCTGCACCGCAGCAGCGGTGAGGACCGGCCCGTGCACGTGCGGCTGACCGAGGAGGAGAAGAAGTTCACCATCGAGGTCGGTGACAACGGTCCCGATCCCTCGGCCACCGGTAAGGACGCCTCCGGCGCCTCCGTTCCCGCGGCCCGCACCGACGGGCCCGCCGAACACCCGGCGCCGCATCCGGACGCCGCCGATTCCTCCGAGACGTCGGAGGCCGACGACGAGAGCCAGATGGGTCTCGCCGTCATCAGCGGCCTCGTCGACGACGTCGAGGTCGTCTCCGGCGAGTACGGCGACGTCATTCGGATGAGCTGGCCGCTCAATCCCGTCGCGCTCTAGCGTCCCTGCCGCGGGCCGCCCCGACGCGGGCCCCACGGCATTCCGGCACCGCCGTACATGTGTTCCGAACGGGCGTTCCGTGTCGCATCCGGAAACGCCGGCCCATGACTGCCCGAACGCCTCCGCCGCAGGTCAGTGCGGCGAGCTCGGCACGGCCCCGGTTCACTCTTCCTGTTGATCCACTTACACGCGGACTGTTCACCTTTTCCGGTGATATCTGCAGGTGGAGTGCTTTGCTATTCCCTGATGGCGGCGAAATTCGGTTCCTGCGCCCTGTTTTGATCTAGTTGCGCTCCCTACAATCCGTCCATCTTTGCTCAGCTCACAAGCCTGAGCGTCGCGGCTGCGAAGTCGCCCGAGCCGCGCGCCCACGTGCCAAACGTCAAGGAGGACGAATGGCGGGGCCACTTACCCCTCACCTGCAGGACATCGCTCAACCACTGGCCGCAACGCCCGTACTGACCGACGGCAACCGCAATCTGGTGCTCGTCATCGCGGTGGTCGCCCTGGCCGCACTGGGCCTCGCCGTGGTGCTGGTCCGTCAAGTGCTCAGTGCCGACGAGGGCACCGACAGCATGAAGAAGATCGCCGCAGCCGTGCAGGAGGGGGCCAACGCCTATCTCGCACGGCAGTTCCGCACCCTGGGCGTCTTCGCGGTCGCCGCGTTCTTCCTGCTGATGCTGCTGCCCGCGGACAACCTGTCGCAGCGCATCGGACGCAGTGTGTTCTTCCTGGTGGGCGCCGTGTTCTCGGCGATCACCGGCTACATCGGCATGTGGCTCGCGGTACGCAGCAACGTCCGTGTGGCGGCGGCCGCCCGCGCCGCCACCCCGGCGGAGGGTGAGCCCGCGGCTGATCTGACGACGGTCTCCCACCGCGCCATGAAGATCGCCTTCCGCACCGGTGGTGTGGTCGGCATGTTCACGGTGGGCCTCGGCCTGCTGGGCGCCTCCGCCGTCGTGCTGCTCTACAAGGCCGACGCCCCCAAGGTGCTGGAGGGCTTCGGCTTCGGCGCCGCGCTGCTCGCGATGTTCATGCGGGTCGGCGGCGGCATCTTCACCAAGGCCGCGGACGTCGGCGCCGACCTGGTCGGCAAGGTGGAGCAGGGCATCCCCGAGGACGACCCCCGCAACGCCGCGACCATCGCGGACAACGTCGGCGACAACGTCGGCGACTGCGCCGGCATGGCCGCCGACCTGTTCGAGTCGTACGCCGTCACCCTGGTGGCCGCGCTCATCCTCGGCAAGGTCGCCTTCGGTGACTCGGGCCTGGCCTTCCCGCTGCTGATCCCGGCGATCGGTGTGCTCACCGCCATGATCGGCATCTTCGCGGTGGCCCCCCGCCGCAAGGACCGCAGCGGCATGACCGCCATCAACCGCGGCTTCTTCGTGTCCGCCGTCATCTCGCTGGTGATGGTGGCCGTGGCGGCGTTCGCGTACCTGCCCTCGACGTACGCGGACCTGAAGAACGTGCCCGGCGACATCGCCTCGCACTCCGGTGACCCGCGCATCCTCGCGCTGGTCGCGGTCGCCATCGGCATCGTGCTGGCCGCGCTCATCCAGCAGCTGACGGGCTACTTCACCGAGACCAGCCGGCGGCCCGTGCGCGACATCGTCAAGACCTCGCTCACCGGCCCGGCCACCGTCGTCCTGTCCGGCATCTCGGTCGGTCTCGAGTCGGCGGTCTACTCCGCCGTGCTCATCGGCCTGTCGGTGTACGGCGCCTTCCTGCTGGGCGGCGCCTCGGTGTGGCTGGCGCTGTTCGCGGTGGCGCTGGCCGGTACCGGCCTGCTGACCACTGTCGGCGTCATCGTGGCGATGGACACCTTCGGTCCGGTCTCGGACAACGCCCAGGGCATCGCCGAGATGTCCGGTGACGTCCACGGCGCGGGCGCTCAGGTCCTCACCGACCTCGACGCGGTGGGCAACACCACCAAGGCCATCACCAAGGGAATCGCGATCGCGACCGCCGTCCTCGCGGCGACCGCGCTCTTCGGTTCCTTCAAGGAGGCCGTGGACACCGCCGTCCGGGACGCCAACATCTCCGCCGGCGACCTGCGGTGGCTGGACCTGGACATCTCCCAGCCGAACAACCTGGTCGGGCTGCTGCTCGGCGCGGCCGTCGTCTTCCTCTTCTCCGGACTGGCCATCAACGCCGTGTCCCGGTCGGCGGGTTCGGTGGTATTCGAGGTGCGCCGGCAGTTCCGGGAGCGGCCCGGGATCATGGACTACACCGAGCAGCCCGAGTACGGGCGCGTGGTCGACATCTGCACCAAGGACGCGCTGCGCGAGCTGGCCACGCCGGGTCTGCTCGCGGTGCTCGCCCCGGTCGCGGTCGGCTTCTGCTTCGGCGTGGGCTCGCTCGGCGCGTACCTGGCCGGTGCGATCGCGGCCGGCACCTTGATGGCGGTGTTCCTCGCCAACTCCGGTGGTGCCTGGGACAACGCCAAGAAGATGGTCGAGGACGGCCACTACGGCGGCAAGGGCAGCGAGGCCCATGCCGCGACCGTCATCGGCGACACCGTCGGCGACCCCTTCAAGGACACCGCGGGCCCGGCGATCAACCCGCTGCTCAAGGTCATGAACCTGGTGGCGCTGCTGATCGCCCCGGCCGTCGTCAAGTTCTCCTACGGCGACGACGCCAACCTCGGCGTGCGCATCGGCGTCGCCGCGGTGTCGCTGCTGGTCATCGTCGGCGCCGTCTACATGTCCAAGCGCCGCGGTATCGCGGTCGGGGACGACGACGGCGACGACAAAGGCGGAGATTCCGGGGCCGACAAGCGATCAGCCGACCCGTCGGCAACGGCGGTCGTCTGACGCCGGGTGAGCTGAATCCGGCACGAACCGTGCGGGCGCGGCGGGCGTCATCCACAAGGATGGCGCCCGCCGCCCGCGTTTGCGTCAGATCCCTCACCCTCTTTTTGGTTCATATGGGGTATTGATCTCCATATCGTGCGGAGCGGATATGGCCGTCGGGCACCGGCCGTGTAGGTTCCGGGGCCGTGAAGAAGAAACTCGCGACCGCACTGCCCGCTACGGCTCTGATCCTGGCGACGGGGACGCTGACGGGCTGCGGGGACAACGGCAACGAAGAGCTCGACAGCTGGGCGAAGACGGTCTGCACCCAGGCCGCCGCCCAGGTGAAGCAGATCAACGGCGCGAACACGAAGATCAGCAACACCCCGAGCAACGGCAAGCCGATCGAGGTCAGGCGGGCCGACTCCAGCGCGTTCCAGCAGATCTCGGACGCGTACCGGCAGCTCGCCCAGATCGTGGACAAGGCGGGGGACCCGCCGGTCGACAACGGCGCCCAGCTCAAGAAGGACGCGGTGAACGACCTCGACTCGCTGTCCACCTCGTACGCGAACCTGCGCCGGCAGATCGACAAGATCCCGGTGAACGACCAGGCGAAGTTCGCCGACGGCCTCAAGGGCGTCTCCGACAACCTCGCGAAGGTCAGCAAGAGCGGCGAGCAGGCCCTCGACACGCTCCGCAAGGGCGAGGTCGGCCAGGCCATGGCGAAGCAGCCCGGCTGCCAGGAGTCCGGCGCCGCCCCGGCGAAGTCCTGAGCGCGCGAGGGCGGGTGACGGACCCGCCGGGGGTGACAATGGCTCCGTGAGTACGCAGCCGACCCCGCCGCCCCTGCCCGCCCCCGACAGCGCCGACCGCCTCAGGGATGCCCTGCGCGCCGCCGCGTTCACGGCCGACGGCTGCCTGGACCTGCTCGGCGCGACCGCCTACGCGGCCCTGTCGCGGGCCGAGACCGTGCCCGCCCTGCGCGCCACGCGCGGCGGCAGCCCGCTGGAGAGCCTGGTGCGGCTCTTCCTGCTGCAGCAGCCGGTTCCGTACGGCCGGCTGCGCGACGTGCTCCCGGTCGACGCCGCCGTCGCCGGCGGCTGGCTGGTGCGGGACGGCGACGAGCTGCGCGCCACGGTGGACGTGCGTCCGTACGGGGGCGACGACGGCGAGGACTGGTGGATCGTCTCCGACCTCGGCTGCGCCGTGGGCGGATCGCGCGGTGTGCGCGGCATCGGGACGGCCCCCGGCGTGGACCGGGCGGACCTGGTGCTCGGGGTCGGTGGTGCCTCCACCACCCTGGCCGGGATCACCGTGCGCACGCCCGTGGCGAGCGCCCTGGACCTCGGCACCGGTTCCGGCATCCAGGCGCTGCACGCCTCCCGGCACGCCACCCGGGTCACCGCGACGGACCTCAACCCGCGCGCCCTGCACTTCACCCGGCTCACGCTCGCCCTGTCCGGGGCCCCCGAGCCCGACGTGCGGCAGGGCAGCCTCTTCGAGCCGGTCGGCGATCAGCGCTTCGACCTGATCGTGTCCAACCCGCCGTTCGTCATCTCGCCCGGCGGCCGCTTCACCTACCGCGACGGCGGCATGGCCGGCGACGACCTGTGCCGCACGCTCGTCCAGCAGGCCGGTGACCACCTCACCGAGGGCGGCCGGCTCCAACTGCTCGCCAACTGGGAGCACACCGAGGGCGAGGACTGGCGGGACCGGGTCGCCTCCTGGGTGCCGCGGGACTGCGACGCGTGGATCGTGCAGCGCGAGGTGCAGGACACCGCCCAGTACGCCGAGTTGTGGCTGCGCGACGGCGGCGACCACCTGGCCGGCTCGGAGGAGTACACGGCCCGCTACGACGCATGGCTGGACGCCTTCGAGCAGCGCAAGACCAAGGGGGTCGGCTTCGGCTGGATCACTGTGCGCAGGACCGGCTCCGACCGGCCCGTGGTGGTCGCGGAGGAGTGGCCGCATCCCGTGGAGCAGCCGCTCGGCCCGCACATCGACGCCTGGTTCGACCGTCAGGACTTCCTGCGGGACCACGACGACGCGGCCCTGCTGGACGCCCGTTTCCGGCTCGCGGACGAGGTGGTGCAGGAGCAGGTGGGCATGCCCGGCGCCGAGGACCCCGAGCACGTCGTGCTCCGCTCGCAGCGCGGCATGCGCCGGGCGACCCGGGTCGACACCGTGGGCGCGGGCTTCGCGGGCGTCTGCGACGGTACGCTCTCGGCCGGCCGGATCCTGGACGCCATCGCCCAGTTGCTCGGCGAGGACCCGGTGGTGCTGCGGGACCGCACGCCGGAGGCGATCCGGCTGCTGGTGGAGCAGGGCTTCATCGAGCCGGTGTGACAACGCGAACGGCCCGCGTCCGCTGCGGAGAGGCGGACGCGGGCCGGACGGCGGCGGGTGATCAGCCGCGCAGGACGCGGCCCTTGGCGTCCGTGCGGTCGTTGCTGGTGAAGAAGAGGATCGCGTCGATCAGGGCCCAGATGCCACAGCCGCCGAGGGTGACGAGCTGGCCGATGGCCATGCCCGTGTGGCCGGTGTAGAAGCGGCCGATGCCCAGACCGCCCAGGAACAGCTGCAGCAGACCGGCGGTCACCTTGGACTTGTCGGACAGCGGCCGACCAGCCGGGTCGTAACCGAACGGGGCGTCAGGGGTGGGCGTTGCCATGGATCGTGCTCCTTGTGCCGTGGGGACGTACCGGCAGGAGCGCACACACCATCAGATCCGGCCCCCCGCCGTGGATGGCCCACATCTAAGCATCGAATACGTACATCTGTCCCACTGGTTAACAGACGTCACAAAGATGTGATCATGGCGTTGTCAAACCGCGTTCCGTGCGATTCCCCAGGCCAGGGCCGTGGCGAGCACCGCCACCTGGCCGTACTTGTGAAGTCTGGGGTGGTACGCCCGCCCCCGCAGGCCCTCGAACACCCAGCGTCCGTAGAGATAGAGGCCGACGGGGCTCGCCAGGAGCAGCAGGCGGTTGTCGTGGAAGGCCGCCGTGAGGTCCCCGTGCATCAGGTCGTAGACCATGCGCGTCGCCCCGCAGGCCGGACAGAGCAGTCCGGTCGCCCAGTTGAGGGGGCAGCGGGGCAGCCAGTGACCGTGTTCGTGCGGATCGGTTCCCCACAGGTAGGCGGCGCCGACCGCGCCGGCCACCAGGGACGCCAGTGGAGCCGCGGCCGGTCGCCCGGCCACGGCTCTGAGGCGGTGGAACGTGAGGGAGGTCATCGTCGTCCTCAGCTGCGCAGGAGGCGGCCCTGGGAGTCGGTGCGGTCGTTGCTCGTCAGGAAGAGGATGCCGTCGATCAACGACCAGATGCCGAACCCGCCGCAGGTGAGGAGCTGGGCTATGCCTATGCCGACGTCGCCCACGTAGAAGCGGCCGATGCCCAGACCGCCCAGCAGCAACTGCAGCACACCCGCGACGATCTTGGACTTGTCCGACAGCGGGCGGCCGTACGGGTCGTAGCCGTAGGGCGCGTTGGGGTCGCCGGTGTAGCCGCCCTGCGGGGGGTAGCCGTAGCCGCCCTGCGGGTAGGCCCCCTGCTGCGGGTAGCCGTACCCGGGCTGCTGGCCGTAGGACCCGCCGCCGGCCGGCGGCTGCTGCGGATAGCCGTAACCCTCCTGCTTGGGCGGGCCGTACGGGTTGTTCGGGTCGGACATCTTCGGGCTCCCCCTACGAGAAGACGGTCTGTGATTCCGCCATCTTGTCAGGCGCGTCAAGAAAGTCGGGGCGGGATGCGGGCGGCTGCGGGCCGCACGGGGAGTGCGCGGCAGCGGACCGGGAGCGAAAGGATCCGGCCAGTTCGCCCGCCGCGGTGTTCACCGGGGATTGGCCCTGCGGACCCCGTGCCGTGCGATTCTCCGGACGACGGCGGGCGTCCGGCCGCCGGGCGGACGCAGGGGGTGTGAGGAGTCATGGACATGGAAACCGTGCCGGGGACCTTCGCCGGAACGGTGTTCGCGCTCTTCGGCGGCGCCCTTCTGCTGTGGACGGTCACCCGTGCCGTGCGCAGCGAGCCGGTGACGCCGGGAGGCGGGACGCTGGGGACGGCCGTGGCCGGTTTTTTCGGGATCGTCTCGCTGCTCGTCGGGGTCTGGCTGTTCCTGACCCTCTGAGCTGGACAAAACAGGCATGACTGGCAGTCCGTGCGGCAGACAGGACGCTTGTCGGGTTACCGTTCGAGTGGCGTTGCGGACTTTTCCCGTTTGACACGGGACCGGGATGTACGGTCACACTCCGCAGCGAGACCACCTTCGACCCGGAGAGAAGAGCGAAGTTGTCCCCGACCCGCGACACCGCAGAGGGCGGCGGCCGCCGACTCGTCATCGTCGAGTCGCCTGCCAAGGCGAAGACGATCAAGGGCTACCTCGGCCCTGGCTATGTCGTCGAGGCCAGCGTCGGGCACATCCGCGACCTCCCGAACGGGGCCGCCGAAGTGCCGGCGGAGTACAAGGGCCAGCCGTGGGCGCGGCTCGGCGTCAACGTCGACAGCGAGTTCCAGCCGATCTACGTTGTCAACGCCGACAAGAAGGCCCAGGTCAAGAAGCTCAAGGACCTGCTGAAGGAGTCCGACGAACTCCTGCTCGCCACCGATGAGGACCGCGAGGGCGAGGCCATCGCGTGGCATCTGCAGGAAGTCCTCAAGCCAAAGGTCCCGGTCCGCCGGATGGTCTTCCACGAGATCACCAAGGACGCCATCCAGGAAGCCGTCCGCAACCCGCGCGAGCTGAACCAGACCCTCGTGGACGCCCAGGAGACCCGCCGCATCCTCGACCGCCTCTACGGCTACGAGGTCTCGCCGGTCCTGTGGAAGAAGGTCATGCCGCGCCTGTCGGCCGGCCGCGTCCAGTCCGTCGCCACCCGGCTCGTCGTGCAGCGCGAGCGCGAGCGCATCGCCTTCCGCTCCGCCGAGTACTGGGACCTGTCGGCCACCTTCGCGACCGGCCGGACCGGTGACGCCACCGACCCCGGCAGCTTCGGCGCCAAGCTCAGCGCCGTCGACGGCAAGCGCGTCGCCCAGGGCCGGGACTTCGGCTCGACCGGGCAGCTCAGGGAGGGCTCGGGCGTCCTCCACCTGGACGAGGCCGCCGCCCGCGCGCTCGCCGCCGCCCTGGAGGGCGCCGCCTTCTCGGTCCGTTCGGTCGAGTCCAAGCCCTACCGCCGCTCGCCGTACGCGCCCTTCCGCACCACGACCCTGCAGCAGGAGGCCAGCCGCAAGCTCGGCTTCGGCGCCAAGGCCACCATGCAGGTCGCCCAGAAGCTGTACGAGAACGGCTTCATCACCTACATGCGTACGGACTCCACCACGCTGTCGGAGACCGCGATCACCGCCGCCCGCGCCCAGGTCACCCAGCTCTACGGCGCCGACTACCTGCCGGACAAGCCCCGCGTCTACGCGGGCAAGGTCAAGAACGCCCAGGAGGCGCACGAGGCGATCCGCCCCTCGGGTGATCGTTTCCGCACCCCGGCCGAGACCGGCCTGACCGGCGACCAGTACCGCCTGTACGAGCTGATCTGGATGCGCACCGTCGCCTCCCAGATGAAGGACGCGGTCGGCCAGTCCGTGACCGTCAAGGTCGGCGGCCGTGCCGGCGACGGCCGCGACGCCGAGTTCTCCGCGTCCGGCAAGATCATCACCTTCCACGGCTTCATGAAGGCCTACGTCGAAGGCGCCGACGACCCGAACGCGGAGCTCGACAGCAGCGAGCGCCGGCTGCCCGCGGTCACCGAGGGTGACGTGCTCACCGCCCGGGACATCACCGCCGACGGCCATGCGACCAAGCCCCCGGCCCGCTACACCGAGGCTTCGCTGGTCAAGGAGCTGGAAGAGCGCGAGATCGGCCGTCCGTCGACCTACGCCTCGATCATCGGCACCATCCTCGACCGCGGCTATGTGTTCAAGAAGGGCACGGCCCTGGTGCCGTCCTTCCTCTCCTTCGCCGTCGTCGGCCTCCTGGAGAAGCACTTCGGCCGGCTCGTCGACTACGACTTCACCGCCCGGATGGAGGACGACCTCGACCGCATCGCCCGCGGTGAGGCCCAGGCCGTGCCGTGGCTGCGCCGCTTCTACTTCGGCGAGGGCGACACTCCCGAGGCGGTCGGCGGCGCCGCGGACGCCGGCAACGGCGACGGGGACCACCTCGGCGGCCTGAAGGAACTCGTCGAGGACCTCGGCGCCATCGACGCCCGCGAGGTCTCCTCCTTCCCCGTCGGCAACGGCATCGTGCTGCGCGTCGGCCGCTACGGCCCGTACGTGGAGAAGCCCAGCGAGGTCGAGGGCGAGACCGGGCAGCGCGCCGACGTCCCCGACGACATGCCGCCGGACGAGCTGACCGTCGAACTCGCCGAGGAACTGCTGGCCAAGCCCAGCGGCGACTTCGAGCTGGGCGCGGACCCGGAGACCGGCCGCCAGATCGTCGCCAAGGACGGCCGCTACGGCCCGTACGTCACCGAGATCCTCCCCGAGGGCACCCCGAAGACCGGCAAGAACGCGGTCAAGCCGCGCACCGCCTCCCTCTTCAAGTCGATGTCCCTCGACACGGTGACGCTGCAGGACGCGCTCAAGCTGATGTCGCTGCCGCGCGTCGTCGGCGCCGACCCCGAGGGCGTCGAGATCACCGCGCAGAACGGCCGCTACGGCCCGTACCTGAAGAAGGGCACCGACTCGCGCTCCCTGGAGACCGAGGACCAGCTCTTCACGATCACCCTCGACGAAGCCCTCGCGATCTACGCCCAGCCCAAGGCACGCGGCCGCGCCGCCGCCAAGCCCCCGCTGAAGGAACTGGGCACCGACCCGGTCAGCGAGCGTCCCGTCGTCGTCAAGGACGGCCGCTTCGGCCCGTACGTCACCGACGGCGAGACCAACGCCACGCTGCGCCGTGACGACGACGTCGAGACGATCACGCCCGAGCGCGGCTACGAACTGCTCGCCGAGAAGCGGGCCAAGGCCCCTGCCAAGAAGACGGCGAAGAAGGCCCCCGCGAAGAAGGCCACCGCGGCGAAGAAGACGACGACGGCGAAGAAGACCGCCGCCGCGAAGACCACGACGGCCGCGAAGAAGACCGTGGCCAAGAAGACCGTGGCCAAGAAGACCGCCGCCAAGAAGACGACGGCCGCGGCGAAGAAAACGGCGGAATAGCCCCACGGGAACCGGCGGCGGCGGAATCCGGCCCGCCGCCGGTTGTCACGGCCTCTCAACGGTCGTGACGGGCGCCCGTCACGACCGCGGCCGCTGCCGATAGGCTGGCGGGATGACGCGATCCGAGCTGCCAACGGACACGTTCGCCGACGACCTCGCGGCCGACTCGCGCGAACGCGCGGTCGGAGCGCTGCTGAAGATCCCACCGCTGCGCAAGCTGTGGGGCGCCCAGCTGACCGGTGCCGTCGCCGACCGTCTCGCCCTGCTGGTGCTGGTGGTGCTGACCGTGCAGGCCTGCGTCGCCGCCCAGACCTTCGGCGACGGGTACCGCGGAGCGGCCTTCGCCGTGGCCGCGGTCTTCGGCGCCCGGCTGCTGGCCACGCTGCTGTTCGGCGCGGTCCTGCTGGGCCCGCTGGGCGGACTCACCGGGCCGCAGGGGCCGCTCGACCGGCGCTGGACCATGATCGGATCCGACGTCCTGCGCGTCGCCCTCCTCATCGTGGCCCCGCTGTGGATCACCTGGGTGCCCGGCAAGGCCGGCGCGTGGCTGCTCGTCACCGTCTTCGTCGCCGGTGTGGCCGAACGCCTGTGGACGGTCGCCAAGGACGGCGCCGCTCCGGCCCTGCTGCCCGCCCCGGCGCCGGGCGCAGGAACGGTACGGCCGCTGCCCGACCACCTCGACGCGCTGCGCCGCCTCGACCTGCGGACCGGTTTCGTCGCCTTCCCGCTGGCCGCCGCGGGCCTCGTCGTCGTCACCCTGGTCGGCAATCTCCTCGCGGTCGGCGTCGACTGGTTCTCCCTGCACCAGGTCGCCCTCGGCTCGTACGTCGCCGCCGGGCTGTTCGCCGCGTCCCTCGCCGTCGTGTACTTCCTGGAGCTGCCCGGCGGCCGGACCGCCCCGCTCCACTCCCCGCTGCAGGGGCTGCGGCTCGCGGACCGCGGGCGCACCGGTGCCGTCCCGGTGCTCGTCCTCGGCACCGCCACCGTCGCAGGGGCCGTCGCGGCCGCCGTCGGCCTCGCCGTCCTGCACGCCTCCGACCTCGGCGGCGGGCCGGTCGGCTACGGCCTGCTGGTGCTCGCCCTCACCGCGGGTCCCGTGATCGGCATCCGCGTGGCGCCGCGCATCCTGCCCGGTCTGTCCCGGCGCCGCCTGCTGGCGATCGCCGTCGCCGTCACGGGCCTCGCGCTGCTGCTGGCCGGCATCGTCCCGGACCCGACGACCGTGCTGCTGCTGGCCCTGCTCGCAGGCCTCGCGGCCGGTGTCGTCGCCAACACCGGCCACACCCTGATCGACCAGGAGACCGAGGAGTCCCGCCGGGCCCGGGCCACCGACCACCTCCACGCCGTCACCCGGCTCCTCATGGCGGTCGGCGTCATCGGAGCGCCTCTGCTCGCCGCCGGCATCGGCCCGCACCGCGTCGAAGGCGGCCACTTCACGTTCGACCACGGCGGCGCCGCGTACACCCTCATGCTCGTCGGTGCGCTGCTGCTGCCCGTCGCCGCCCTCGTCCTCGGCAAGGCCGACGACCGGCAGGGCGTCCCGCTGCGCCGTGACCTCCGCGAGGCGCTGCGCGGCGGCGACCCGGCCCAGGCCCCCGCGCCCACCGGCTTCTTCATCGCCGTCGAGGGCGGCGACGGCGCGGGCAAGTCGACCCAGGTAGAGGCGCTCGCCGACTGGATCCGGGCCAAGGGCCACGAGGTCGTCGTCACCCGCGAGCCGGGCGCCACGGCCGTCGGCAAGCGCCTGCGGTCGATCCTGCTGGACGTCTCCAGCGCCGGCCTCTCGCACCGCGCCGAGGCCCTGCTCTACGCCGCCGACCGGGCCGAGCACGTCGACACCGTCGTGCGCCCCGCCCTGGAGCGCGGCGCCGTGGTCGTCTCCGACCGCTACATCGACTCCTCCGTCGCCTACCAGGGCGCCGGACGCGACCTCGCGCCGACCGAGATCGCCCGCATCTCGCGCTGGGCGACCGACGGCCTGGTCCCGCACCTCACCGTGCTGCTCGACGTCTCCCCGGAGGCCGCCCGCGAGCGCTTCACCGAGGCACCCGACCGGCTGGAGTCCGAGCCCGCGGAGTTCCACGAGCGGGTGCGCGCCGGATTCCTCACGCTCGCCGCCGCCGACCCGGCCCGCTACCTGGTGATCGACGCCGCACAGGAGCCCGACGCCGTCACCACGGTGATACGCCACCGGCTCGACCAGGTCCTGCCCCTGTCGGAGAAGGAGATCGAGGCCCGCGAGAAGGCCCGCATCGCCGCCGAGGAGGAGGCCCGTCGCCTCGCCGAGGAGGAGGCCGCCCGCAAGGCCGAAGAGGAGCGGCTCGAGCGCGAACGCCAGGCCCAGCTGGAGAAGCTCCGCCAGGAAGAGGAGGAGCGCCGCCGCCTCGACGAGGAGACCGCCCGCCGCGAGGCCGAGGAGGCCGCCGCGGAAGCGGCGCGCCGCCGCGCGGAGGAGGCCCGGCGCCTCGCCGAGGAGGAGCGGGTGCGCCGCGAGGCCGAGGAGCGCGCCCTCCACGAGGAGCAGGAACGCCGTCGCCGCCAGGCCGACGAGGAGGCCCGGCTCCGCGCCGAGGCGGAGGAACGACGCCTCGAGCGCCAGCGCAAGGCCGAGGAGGCGCTGCTCCGGGCCGAGGAGGCGCGGCTCGCGGCCGAGGCGGAGGCCGAGGACGCGACGGTCACGGTCGAGACGCCCAAGCCGGCGGTGCCGGCCGCGGACGACGAGACCGCGGTGCTGCCGGCGGTGCCGGCTGCGCCGGCAGCCGAGGAGGAGACGGCGGTGCTGCGGCCCGTCCCCGCCGACCCGGACGTCGCGGAGACCGCGGTCCTGCGGCCCGTCCGCGCGGACGACGAAACGGCGGTCATCCCGCCCGTTCGCCCGGACGAGCGTTTTCCCTCCGATTTCTTCCGCAAGGAGGAACCCGAGTCGGGGAACGAGCGGACGCGTGAGCTGCCCTCCGTCCCCGAGGCGGAGGCGAAGCCGAGGCGGCCGAGGCCGTCGTGGGCGGAGGAGACGCCGCTGGACGATCTGCCCACGTTGGCGGACGAGCTGCTGGGTCCGCGGGACCCCGAGGACCCCCGTCCCTGAGGGACCCCGGACCGGGGAGGCTTTTTCCCCCGCCCGCCCTCCCCCAGCCTTCGGCCGGGGGTGCCCCCAGCCCGGCGCGGTAAGTGCGGTCCTGCGCTGCGTGGGTGTGGGGGTCGGTGCCGCGCCGGGGTGCGCCCCCCGCTGCCGCTGGGAGGTGCCCCCACCTCGGCGCTCGCCGGTTACCCCAACATCGTCCGGCATCGGACCACGCGGTCGCCGCTTGTCGCTCCCGCAGCTACCGCTGGGGGAGGACCCCGCCACAACCCCCTCCCGGGCCGGTGGGGGTGCTGTAGGCGGTGACGGCTGCGCCCTTGGACTGCGCTGCGCCAACGGTGGCCCCGGGCACGGTGCCGCTTCTACCCCCCTCCGGGGATCAGGCGCGATACGAAACGGAGGGGGCGGGGGAGTTGGGGGCACCCCCGGCCGGAGGCTGGGGGAGGGTGGGTGTTCTGGACTGTGGAGCATATGTGGGTGCATGACCCGGGGTGATCAACGGCAGGTGCCGGAGGCACCGAAATGTGCTGTCCAGAATGGCCGGCCCCGGAGGCCCCGCACCCGGCCCACCCCGCACGCGCGTCGGGGCGCCCTGACTTCACAGGGCTGGGGGCAGCCCCGGCCGAAGGTTGGGGGAGGGCGGGAGGGCGGGGAAGAAACCTCACCCGGGAACGGCGGAGCCAAACGTCAGGAGAATGGCCTCGTGCGGTACCTGATACTCGGCCCCACAGACGCGCGCAGCGCAACCGGCGCCCCCGTGCCCTTGGGCACCGGCAAGCGCCTGCGCGCCCTCCTTGCCGCCCTGGCGCTGCACGCGCCGCACCCCGTCTCGCCGGAGGCGCTGATCGCGGAGGTGTGGGGCGGAGAGGGCGACGACCCTCCCCAGGACGCCGCAGGCGCCCTGCAGGCGCTGGTGTCGCGGCTGCGCCGCGCCCTCGGGGACGGCAGGGAGGCCGTCGCGTCGGGTCCGGGCGGTTACCGCCTGGTGATCGCGTCCCCGGACGACGTGGACCTCAACGTGTTCGAGCGCCTGGCCCGCGAGGGGGCCGCCGCTCTGGACGCCGGTGACGCCGAACGCGCCGCGGACATCCTCGGCCGGGCGCTCGCGCTGTGGCGCGGCCCCGCGCTGGCGGACCTGCCGGACCGGAGCGCGGCCGCCGCCCGGCTGGGGGCGCTGCGGCTGACCGCGACGTACCACCGCATCGAGGCGTACCTGGCACTGGGCCGGGCGGTGGAGGTGCTGCCGCAGGTGCGGGGCCTGGTGGCCGAGCACCCGCTGCACGAGCCGTTCCGGGCGCAGTGGATCCGCGCGCTGCGCGCGACGGGCCGTTCGGCGGACGCGCTGGGGGCGTACGAGGAGTCCCGGCGCACGCTCGCCGACCGGCTGGGCACCGATCCGGGCCCCGAACTGCGCGCGCTGCACGCTGAGTTGCTGTTCGCAGCCGGACCCGCAGCCGGACCCGCAGCCGGACCCGGACCCGGACCCGGACCCGGACCCGGACCGGGACCCGTACCGGACCCGGCGCGGGCGCCCCGTACGGGGAACCTGCGGGCCCGGCTGACCAGTTTCGTGGGCCGGGAGACGGAACTGGTCGCGCTCCGCAGGAGCCTGGCGGACGGCCGGCGGCGCCTGGTGACCCTGACGGGGCCGGGCGGCTCGGGCAAGACCCGGCTGTCGCAGGAGGCCGCCCAGTCGGCCGAGGCGGCCGACGCCTACCCGGACGGGGTGTGGCTGGCCGAGCTCGCGGCCCTGGACCATCCCGCGGCCGTGCCGGACGCGGTGCTCAGCGCGGTCGGGCGCCGCGACACCGCGGTACTGGCGGCGGCCCGGGAGGTGCGCGGCGTCGCCGACGCCGATCCCACGGCGCGGTTGCTGGAGTTCTGCGCGCAGCGCCGCCTTCTGCTGATTCTGGACAACTGCGAGCACGTCGTCGACGCCGCCGCCGCGCTCACCGACCGGTTGCTGGCCGCCTGCCCGGGGGTGACGGTGCTGGCCACCAGCCGGGAGCCGCTGGGCCTGCCGGGCGAGACGGTGCGCCCGGTGGAACCGCTGCCGCTGCCGACCGCGCGCCGGTTGTTCGTGGAGCGCGCGGCGGCGGTGCGTCCCGGGTTCGACGCCTCCCGCGACCACACCGGGGCGGTGGACGAGATCTGCCGCCGCCTGGACGGCCTGCCGCTGGCGATCGAATTGGCCGCGGCACGCCTGCGGGTGCTGTCGCCGCGCCAGATCGCCGACCGGCTCGACGACCGCTTCCGGCTGCTGACCGGCGGCAGCCGTACCGCGCTGCCGCGCCAGCAGACGCTGCGGGCCGTCGTCGACTGGAGCTGGGACCTGCTGAGCGGGGCCGAGCGCACCGCGCTGCGCCGGCTGAGCGTCTTCGCGGGCGGCTGCACTTTGCCGGCGGCCGAGGCGGTGTGCGGCGAGGACGCGCTGGAGCTGATCGGGCAACTGGCCGACAAGTCGCTGATCGTGGTGGAGCACAGCGCGGAGGAGGTGCGCTACCGGCTCCTGGAGACCATCCACGAGTACGCCGTGGAGCGCGCCGCCGCGGACCCCGAGGACCGGGCGGCGGCCGCCGCCCGGCACACCGCGTACTGGCTGGAGTTCGCCGGTGCCGCGGATGCCGGCATGCGCGGTCCTGACCAGCTGGTGTGGGCCGCGCGCATGGAGGCGGATCTCGACAACGTCCGCGCCGCCCTGGACCGCACGATCGGGGCGGCGGAGTACGACGACGCGATCGCGCTCGTCCTGCACATGGGCTGGTTCTGGTGGCTGCGCAACTATCGCGACGAGGCGACGGCGTGGATCGAGCGGCTGGTCGAGGCCACCGATCTCCCCGAGGACCGTGAGGCTCCCGGCTTCTGGCCGCGCATGAACCTGCGGCTGCTGCACCTCTTCGTCGTGAGCGACACCGTGGCGCGCGAGGTGATCCAGGGCCCGGCGATGCTGGAGCTCGCGTCCCGCGTCATCGCCGCCTACGAGGAGCCGAGCCCGCACTCCGCACGCTTCCCCGGCATGCTCTGGCCGTTCTCCGACTACATCCTGGGCCGCCACGGCAGGATCCGGGAGCACGCGGATGCGATGGTGGAGAGCTGCCGCCGGTACGGGGGCGACTGGGAGCTGGCGGCCGCGCTGATGTTCCGTACCCACATCACCATCGACCTGCCGGGCGGACTGGCCCGGGCCGACGACGACTGGCCGGAGCTGCTGGAGCTCAGCGAGCGGATCGGCGACCGGTGGATGCGCGCCCAGGTGTGCGAGGCCGGCGCCGAGATGGCCCTCGCCTACGGCGACTACGAGGCGGCGCAGGCGGATCTGGAGGAGGCGCTGCGGTACGGCTCGGAACTGGGCGCGCACGTGGAGGGCATCTTCGTCCGTTCCCGGATGGGTGAGCTGGCGTACCGCTCCGGGGACGACGAGCGGGCCGAGAAGCTGCTGATCCAGGCGGCCGAGGAGGCCGAGCAGTACGGGGTGTGGGACGCCCGCGCCTACATCCGGGTGCTGCTGGCGCAGATCCTGCTGCGGCGCGACGACGTGCCGCGTGCCCGGGAGTTGAGCGAGCTGGCACGGGGCGAGGGCAGCATGGGCACGCCGCCGCCGGACTTCGAGCTGCTCTGCGAGAGCCTCGCGGCCCGGATCCTGGCCGCCGAGGGCGATCCGGCCGGTGCCCTGGCCGGGCTGGCGAACGCGGTCCGCGCGGGCGTCGGCGGCTACTGCGCGGAGATCCGGCTCGCGGCCGTGGTCGAGTACGGCGCCGAAGTGCTGCTGGCCCTCGGCGACCCGGCCCGTGCCGCCCTGTTGCACGGCGCGGCGGACGGACTGCGGTCCGGGCTGCCGCGCCCGGTCCCCGAGGAGGAGGGCGTCCGGGCCGTCGAGGGGGCGGCTCGCGCCGCGTTGGGCGACACCGCGTACGAGGCGGCCCGCGCGCGGGGGAACCAACTGGGCGGGACGGGGGCGTACGACGTGATGGCGGAGGCGATCGCGGCCTGGCCGACGGGATTGCGGCGGTCCCGCGGCGCGTTGCATCTTTGAGCTTTCAACCGATGATGGAGTGCGCATGAAGGTCGAGATCTACAGCGACATCGCCTGCCCGTGGTGCTACGTGGGCAAGCGCCGTTTCGAGCGTGCGCTGGCCGCGTTCCCGCAGGCCGGCCAGGTCGAGGTGGTCTACCGGCCGTTCCAGCTCTCCCCGGAGAAGTCCGAGACGCCCGAACCGCACCGCGCCTACCTGAGCAAGCGCTTCGGACCGCAGGCGACCGCCATGGACGCCCGGCTGGAGGAGCTCGGCCGCGCCGAGGGCCTGGCCTTCGACTTCGACCGCGCCATCGAGAACAACACCCTCCTCGGCCACCGGCTGCTCTGGCACGCCCTCACCGACTACGGCCCGGCTGTGCAGGCCGCGCTCAAGGACCGTCTGCTCGTTGCGCACTTCGCCGAGGGCGCCGATGTCGGCGACCGCGAGACGCTGGCGTCGCTGGCCGCCGAGGCCGGGCTCGACCGCGACCGGGCGGCGGCGTTCCTCGCCGGCGACGAGGGACACGAGGAGGTGCTCGCCGAGATCGACGAGGCCCGCGCGATCGGTGTGAACGCCGTCCCCACCTTCGTCTTCGAGGGCAAGTGGGCCGTCCAGGGCGGTCAGGAGACGTCCACCTTCCTGCGCGTGCTGGAGCAGGTGGCGCAGGAGACGGGCACCGCCCCCGTCGCGGGCGACGCCGCCGCCTGCACCGATGACGCCTGCGAGGTACCGGCCCCGTAGCTCCTAGTCGCAGCTGAGGCGGGCGCCCGCCCAGTCGGCGACGTTCGCCAGGTGCAGCCGGCGGCTCGGCTCGACGACCAGGCGGACGGTCTTGGAGCCCGCGATCGGCACATGGACGGGCACGCCCGGGTCACCGCCGTGGATCACATCGGAGCGCCACAGGCGTGTGCCGTCGCCGTAGACGGAGAAGCGCGCGGCGCCGAGGCCGAGGGAGAGGTCGTCGATGCCGGCGACCGCGTCGAACGCGCTGCAGGAGCGGTTGAGCACGATCGTCACGGAGGACGGCGCGGCGACGGTGACGCCGCCCGCGTACCGGGTGCCGTCGATGGCGAGGCTCCAGCGCTGCCACATCCAGTCGCCGATGCGGATCACCGGACGGTCCGACGTGCCCGGGCCGCCGTAGCCCAACTGGTTGAGCGCGAAGACCCGGTGCTCCGGCGGCGGGGTCGGCTCGACGGTGGGGCTGGGCGTCGGCGAGGGCGGGGGCGTGGGCGTCGGCGCGGGTGTCACGGTCGGCGGCTGGGTCGGGGTGGGCTTGGGTGCCGCCGCGGGGGTGACGCTCGGCTCTGCCACCGGCTTCGGGGTGGGGAGCGGGGCCTGCCTGTGCGGCGGCCGCGAGACCGGCGGGGCGGGTGCCGGCGATGCCTTCGAGGGTGCCGGCGTCGGTGCCGGCCGGGGCACCGCCGGGGCGGCCGACGGCTTCCTGTGTGCCTGCGGCCGCGGCGGTGTGTCGTTGCCGGACAGGGCGAGCGCGACGGCCACCCCGGCGGCGGCGACGACCACGCCCGTCACGACGGCGATCTTCAGCGGCGCGCCGACGCCCTCGGCCGCCGCGGCGCCACTGGCTCCCGCGCCGGCGCCGCCCGCCGAACCTCCGGCCGCGGCACCCGCACCCGCACCCGCGGCCGCCGCCGCTCCCGCGGCGGCGGCACCGGCGGCCTTGACGGCGTACGAGGCGGCGAACCACCCGATGACCGCCACCGGCAGCAGGCCCTTGAGCGCCGCGTTCACGTCCGCCAACTCGGCCGCCGCGAGGCGGCACTTGGCGCACTCCTCCAAGTGCTTGCGCAGTTCCCGGTCGGCCCGCATCCGCAGACCGCCGCGGGCGTGCGCGCCCAGCCGGTCGGCGTACTGGGCGCAGCCGCCCTCGGCGGTGAGGGACGCGGAGACGTGCGCCTGCAGATAGGCCTGGCGCAGTCCTTCGCGCGCCCGGTGGGCCAGCACCGCCGTCGCGTTCGCGGTCAGTCCGAGCAGGGGCGCGACCTGGCTGGGCGACTCCTCCTCGACGGCGGTGTGCCACAGCACCGCCTGCCAGCGTTCCGGCAGCGTGCGGAACGCCTGCATGGCCAGCGACCGCTCGGCCACCTGCATGGCGCGTACGTCCGCGCCGAGGTCCGTGGTCTCGCCCGCCGTGCCGGAACCGGCCGCCGACACCGCGAACACCGCGAAGTCGTCGACCAGTTGCTCACGCTTGGCGCTGCCCGTCCAGGAGGCGGCGACCCGGCGCACCGTGGTCAGCAGATAGGCGCGCACCGCCGCGTCGGGACCGCTGCCCCCGCGGATCGCCTGCAGCGTGCGGGCGAAGACCTCGCCGGTCAGGTCCTCGGCGGTGTGCGTGTCGCGGCAGCAACCGCGCGCGTAGCGGCGCACGGCGGCGGCGTGGCGGCGGTACAGCTCCTCGTACGCGCTGTCGTCCCCGCCGCGCACCCGCGCGACGAGGTCGGCGTCGGACACGGGCGCGTCCGCGGTGGCCGGCTCCGCCGCCTTCGCGGAGGGCATCTCCACGGTCGGCCGGTCGTCCGACGGCCGACTGCCCGGGACGGGGGCCTCACGACGTTCGGCCAGCGGCTCCCGCTGGCCCGGCACGCGACCGGAGGACTGCTCCTCGCCGGAGTCCGATCCCGCCTCGGGGGCGGGCTCCGGCTCCCCGTTTCCTTCATCCACGGGCGTAAGCGTGGCACAAGCGTCGCTTCCGATGACCTGCCAAACATCGGAACCACTCGTCCGGGGAGTTTTCACTCCCCGGACCGAGCACCATCACCCGGACGGGGCAGCGTCACGCCCCCGGACGGGACCGCAGGCCGTCGAGCAGGATGTCCAGCAGCCGTGCGGAGGCGGCCGCCTGGTGCGCCGGGTCGGGCAGCGAGGGCGCCGCCGTGGCTATCACCAGCAGCACGTCGGCCACGGACACGTCCGCCCGCAGCTCACCTGCCGTACGCGCCCTCTCCACCAGTTGCCCGACGACCTCCAGCAGCGCCGTGATCCCGGCACCGGACGCGGCGTCCTCCGCCGCGCCGCGCTGCTGCGGCACCCGTGCCTCCTCGGCCCCCGCCGGCTGCACCTGCAGCACCTGCGGCGGCAGCAGCCGTCCCGCACCCGAGGCGACGGACGTGCGCAGGAAGCGCGACAGGGCCGACCAGGCCTCGTCCTCCTGGCCGAGCGCGGCGCGCGCCTGCTCGGTCAGCCGCGCCGTCTCCTCCTCGGCGATCCGCCGCACCAGCACGTCCTTGCTCGGGAACCGCCGGTAGACCGTGCCGACGCCCACCCGGGCCCGGCGCGCGACGTCCTCCATGGGCGCGCCGTAGCCGAGCTCGCCGAAGACCTCGCGCGCGGCCCGCAGCACGTGCTCCAGGTTCCGCTGCGCGTCGACCCGCAGCGGGGACGTGCGGCTGCCGGCTCCCGCGCCCCCACCTGCACCGATGTGGCCGCCGGGATCGATTGCGCCACCGGCCACCGACGCCATCGATGCCGCGGGCGCCCAATGAGGGTCCTGAATATGCATATGTGTATCCCCCGGAAAATCGCGTCTCCCCCCGGAGACTCCCCACCCCATGATCGCCGGGCCGCTGCGACAGCTCGCCACAGGGACACCCCGACGGGATACGAACATAGTTGAGGGCAGGTCAAGAATGAAGGGGCAACCTACCCACGATCGGAGTACCCGCGCCGCCGTGTCCGCGCCCACGCACTTCAGGGCGGTGGGGAACCCGCCCGTGACCTGCCGGACAACAGGATTCGGCCATTCATTGCCGTACGCCCTGTGGACAAACCCCGAGCGGGCATTGCCTCATGGAACGATGGCAGCACTCAAGGAGCCGTCCGGCGCGGGCCGCGAGTCCGCGGTCCCGCGCGTCCTGGTGGTCGGCGGCGGATACGTCGGCATGTACACCGCCCTGCGACTGCAGCGGAAGCTGGCGCGCGACGAGGCGGAGATCGTCGTCGTCGAACCGCAGCCGTACATGACCTACCAGCCCTTCCTCCCCGAGGCGGCGGCGGGCTCCATCTCCCCGCGGCACGTCGTGGTCCCGCTGCGGCGCGTCCTGGACCGCTGCACGCTGGTCATCGGCGAGGCCCGGCGCATCGACCACGCCCGGCGGATCGCCGCGGTGGCCACCCTCGCCACCGAGGAGGAAGGTTCCGGCGAGCTCCTGCTGCCGTACGACCACCTGGTCATCGCCCCCGGCTCGGTCCCCCGGACGCTGCCCATCCCCGGCCTCGCCGAGCACGGCATCGGCTTCAAGACCGTCGAGGAGGCCATCGGCCTGCGCAACCACGTCCTGGAGCAGCTCGACATCGCCTCCTCCACCCGGGACGTGGAGGTCCGCGACGCCGCGCTCACGTTCGTCGTCGTCGGCGGCGGCTACGCGGGCGTGGAGGCGCTGGCCGAACTGGAGGACATGGCCCGCCACGCCGTGCGCTACTACCACAACGTCGAGGCCGACGACCTGAAATGGATCCTGGTCGAGGCCACCGGCCGCATCCTTCCCGAGGTCGGCGAGGAGATGGGCACGTACGCCGTCCGCGAGCTGCGCGGCCGCAACATCGACGTCCGGCTGAACACCCGGCTGGAGTCCTGCGAGAAGCGCGTGGTCGCCCTCGACGACGGCTCGCGGCTGCCCGCCCGCACGATCGTGTGGACCGCCGGCGTCAAGCCGCACCCGGTCCTGTCCCGCACCGGCCTGCCGCTGGGCGACCGCGGCCGCGTCCGCTGCGCCGCCACCCTGCGGGTCGACGGCACCGACAACGTCTGGGCGGCGGGCGACGCCGCCGCCGTGCCGGACCTGGCCTCCGGCGACCCGGACGCGCTGTGCGCCCCCAACGCCCAGCACGCCCTGCGCCAGGCCCGCGTGCTGGCCGACAACATCGTCGCGAGCCTGCGCGGAGGGCCCCTGAGCGACTACCGTCACGCCTACGCGGGGTCGGTCGCCTCCCTCGGGCTCCACAAGGGCGTCGCACAGGTCTACGGTCGCAGACTCACGGGCTACCCTGCCTGGTTCATGCACCGCGCGTACCACCTCAGCCGGATGCCCACCTTCAACCGCAAGGCGCGCATCCTGGCCGAATGGACCCTGTCCGGGCTCTTCAAACGGGAGATCATCTCGCTCGGCTCCCTGGAGAACCCGCGCGCGGAGTTCGAGCTCGCCGCGGGCGCCGGCCGCAAACCCGACGCGCCCTGACCGACCAGTGCGGATGCAATCGCCGATTCCCCCGGAGCGGCGGGTCGGCCACACTGGACCCTGTGACCATGCGTGCGTCAGTACCTGCAAAGAGTGACAAATACGAGGAATCGGACGTTTGAACCTCACGCGCTGGAGCGCCCGGCTCCCCGGAACACAACGTCGCAATGCCCAAGCGGCGGCCGCGAGCACCGAACCCCCCTCCGGCGGGGCGGTCCCCGCGGCCCGCGGCCAGGCGGGGGAACACGCCGACGCGCCGGCGCACACCCTCGACGCGCTCCCCGTGCGGGAGGTGCTGTCCCGGCTCCCCGCGCTCATCGCGGTCACGCACGGCTCCGCCCACCGCCTGGGCTACGTCAACGAGGCCTACGCGGAGGTCTTCGGCCCCCGCACCCCCGGCGAGCCCGCCCGTGAGGCCCTGCCCGAGCTCGCGGAGCTCGGCCTGCTCCCCCTCATGGACCAGGTGTTCCGCAGCGGCAAACCCCGCACCGTGAAGGCCCGCAAGGTCGCCACCGCCACCCGGCAGGGCTACTTCACGATCACGTGCAGCCCCGTTCCGGTGAAGGACGGCGGCGACACCGGCGGCGTCCTGGTCTTCGCCACCGACGTCACCGACCAGGTGCAGGCCGCCGAGCGACTGCGCGAGAGCGAACGGCGTCTGCACGCGACCGCGGTCACCCTCCAGCGCAGCCTGCTCCCCCAGGAGCTCGAACAGCCCGACGACCTGCGCGTCGCCGCCACCTACCAGCCCGGCGGCACCGACGCCGCCGTCGGCGGCGACTGGTACGACGTCATCACCCTCGGCGCCGGCCGCACCGCCCTGGTCATCGGGGACGTCATGGGCCGCGGTGTGCGCGCGGCCGCCGTCATGGGCCAGCTGCGCACCGCAGTCCGCGCCTACGCCCGCCTCGACCTGCCCCCGCACGAGGTGATCCAGCTCCTGGACGGACTCGCCGCCGAGATCGACGCGATGCAGATCGCCACCTGCGTCTACGCGGTCCACGACCCGAGCGAGAGCCGGCTGTCGTACGCGTCCGCCGGCCACCTGCCGATCGTCGTCCGCGACGCCGACGGCACCGTGCACCGGGCCGACGAGCCCACCGGTCCCCCGCTCGGCACCGGCGGCTGGGTCCACACCTCGGGCACCGTGCCGCTGGGCCCCGGCGCCACCGCCGTCCTGTACACCGACGGCCTGATCGAACGCCGGGGCGAGGACATCGACGAGGGCGTCTCCGCCCTGATGAACACCCTCGCCGGCGCCACCGGCAGCCCGCAGGTGATCTGCGACCGCCTGCTGCGCGCGCTCGGCGTGACCTCCGAGCACGCCGACGACGTGGCTGTCCTGGTCCTGCAGTACCCGCAGCGCGAGGGCACCGACTCCGAGCTCTTCCGCAACGCGTCGCTGGAACTGCTCGGCGGCGTCGAGGCGGCCCCCCGCGCCCGTGCCTTCGCGCAGGGCGTCCTGACCTCGTGGCGCTTCCCCGTCGAGCTCGTCGACCTCGGGGTGCTCGCCGCGAGCGAACTGGTCGCCAACTCCCTACAGCACGGGGTGCCGCCCATGCGGCTGCGGCTGCGCCGCACCGACCGCCGGCTGATCATCGAGGTCACCGACGGCGACGACCACCTGCCGCGCCGCCGCCGCGCCGAACCGGTCGACGAGGCGGGCCGCGGCATCTCGATCATCGCCACCATCGCCTCCGGCTGGGGCTCCCGGCGCACGCCGGGCGGCGGCAAGGCGGTGTGGTGCGAGTTCGCGCTCCCCACCTGAGGGCGGACTACGCGGCCAGCACCGGCTCCGTCAGCGGCGCGTCCTGGTGGACCGTCAGCCGGTGTCCCAGGCGCAGCGACAGCACGGTGACCCCCAGCGAGCAGGCGACCAGCATCACGATGTACTGCGGGTACATCCCGGCACCCGCCATGAGGCCGCCCACCGCGGGCCCCACGGCCATCGCGAGCTGCTTCACCAACGCGAAGGCGGAGTTGTACTGGCCGACCATCCGCTCCGGTGCCATGTCCGCCACCAGCGGCGCGACGGTCGGCGACAGCATCGCCTCGCCGAGCCCGAACAGCGCGTACGTGGAGATGAGCATCGCCGTCGCGATCGCGTGCGCGTCGCCCACGAGCCCGGACAGCCCCGCGACGACCCAGGCCACGGCCCACAGCACACCCACCGCCGCGATGACCCGGCTGCGGCGCCGCCGCTCCACCGGCCGCAGGATGAGGAACTGCGCGACCACGATGGCCGCCGTGTTCGCCGCCAGCGCGATGCCCAGTGTCGACGGCGACACCTTGGTCACCTCGACCGCGTAGGCCGACAGGCCCGACTCGAACTGCCCGTAGCAGGCGAAGAACAGCACGCCGCCCAGTACGCACAACTGGATCATCGCCCGGTCCCGGAGCAGCGCCCGCCAACCGCTCGCCGCGCGCTCCGTCGGCGCCGCCTCCATCCGGGACGTCCTCGGCAGCCGTACGGAGGCCACCACCGCGGCCAGCACGACGAACATCGTGGCCTCGACGGAGAACAGCAGCGTGAACGAGCCCGGCCGCGCGGTGTCGACCAACAGTCCGCCCAGCAGTCCCCCGATGCCGAGCCCCAGGTTGCTCAGGAAGAACTGGGTCGCGAAGGCCCGCGACCGTGTCGTCGGGGTGGAGCACCACACGATGAGCGTCGCCAGCGCGGGCTGCATCACGGCGATGCCGGCGCCCATCACCACCGAAGCGGCGATCACCAGCGGCGCGCTCGTCGCCAGGCCGAAGCCCAGCGCGCCCACCGCGGACGCCATCGCCCCGGCCAGCAGTACGGGCAGCGGGCCGTTCCGGTCGATCGTCCGCCCGGTGAAGGGCAGCACGGCGAGGGCGGCGACGGCGAACGCCGACAGCACGACACCCGCGGTCCCCGCTCCCAGGCCGCGTACCTGCGACACGTAGACGAACAGGAACGGCACGGTGAAGCCGTTGCCGAACGCGCTCAGCGCGTTGCCCAGCTGGATCCGGCGCAGCGCGGCGCCCATCGCGGTGGTCACACTCACCCCTTAGGTCAGAAGTCCTCAAGTGCTAAGACTTCAACAGTAAAGTTCGAAGTTGAACAGTACACAACGGAAGTCTTTAGGGCCAATGAGTTCCATGGCACACTCGTGCCATGACGAGCGCAGGCGACGGCCAGTCCAACTCCCCTCAGGAGCTGGACCTCGATGAGCAGATCGCGATCTACCAACGCGAGTTCCCCGAGGTGGACCCCCAGGTCGAGAAGATCGTCACGGCACTCGGCCGGCTGAACCGGCGCCTCCACGTGGGCTACAGCCGCCACCTGTCCGCGGTCGGCATCACCGCCGCCGAATGGGAGGTCCTCAAGGCCCTCGTCGTGGTGGGCCGGCCCTACCGGCTCGGCCCGGGCGACCTCGCCAAGCGACTCGGCCTCACCCCTGCCGCGATGACCCACCGCATCGACCGGATGGTCTCCGAGGGCCTGGTCACCCGTGAACGCGACGAGTCCAACCGGGTCCGCGTCATCGTGGAGCTCACCGACGTGGGCCGCGGCAAGTGGCTCGAGACCATGCGGATGGCCGCCGCCTTCGAGGGCGACCTCCTCCAGGACCTCGACCCGGACGAACGCTCCGTCCTGGGCGAACTGCTGACCCGCCTTCTGCGCCGCGTCGAGGCCGACCAGCCCGACGCCGGCGGCAGGCTCAAGGACCTCGACTGACCCGGTTTGACACTCGCATCCGCGATCCGTAGTGTTCTCCGGGTTGCCCGCTGGTGAACAGTTCGTCTGCACCGGTTCCCGGGCGACCATCCCGAAGCAAGTTTCCGAACGAACGACGAGTAGTCGTTTCGTTTTCGTGCGCGCTTTCGGAATGAGGATCGGCGGAATTGTTCGATTGGCATCGGGCGCCATTGATCCGCTAACGTTCAACCCGTCGGAACGGCCCAACAGCCGGGAGGACAAGCCCCGCTGACGGGGGATCAGGCCGGAAACGGTCTGATACAGTCGGAAAAGCCGAAAAGCGAAAGCCGGACGGCACACCCGCTCCAGAGGGTGGCAGAGAAGGAAATCGGATCTGCTAAGCTGGAGACAACGAAGGGAAAGCCCGGAGGGGCCGGTGAAACGGTCTCGAAGGAAGC